>JAQCBJ010000059.1 GCA_027621555.1 Bacteroidota bacterium
TCGAGACCGAAGAAGTCGTCGAGACCGAAGAAGTCGTCGAGACCGAAGAAGTCGTCGAGACCGAAGAAGAGACAACCCCATCCACTCGTCCTTCGGAAGAATCGGTTGTTGGTGCCAAGGCAAACAAAGACGAGGGTAGTGGTGGTCCTAGTGCCCTTGGAACCATTTTGCAGAAGTCAGAACCCATTGCACCGCTTGCCCTCACATCGACCAACAATGGGAATACGTTGATGGCGATTCAATTGTACAGCGGTCAAGTTCATACAGGACGAATGGACCTTGGCCCCGTCCTGGATGCCGTTGAGGCATCTGCCAAGCAGGGCAAGGCGGTGATTCGCATCGAAGGAAGCGCTTCGGATGGACCTTCGTCTCGTGCAGGCGGCAACATGGAATTGGCTTCTTCTCGTGCCATGGATGTCTACCTTCGTTTGGTGCGAGGGCTGGAGTCGCGTGGCCTGACTAAGGGCGAGGACTACAAGATTCGTGTGGTCCGTCGTGTGCAGCCGGACGGCGACACGCCTGTGGCGTTCAAGAATTCTTCGGCACATCCTGCGAGCTTCCAGTACGTTCGTGTGGATTTGTCGGTGGAGTGACCCAAATTGCAGACATGTTGGAACAAGTAGTGGGCCTGCACCTGAAAAGGCCCTTGGTGTTTTTTGACCTCGAGACGACGGGGACGAAGGTTGGGGTGGACCGAATCGTGGAAATGGCCATGATCAAGTTGATGCCGGATGGCTCGGTGATCAAAAAGCCTGAAGAGCCCGGAAAGGAGCACCGCATTCTTGTCAATCCTGAAATGCCCATTCCACTCGAATCGAGCTTGGTCCACGGCGTGTACGACGAAGACGTGAAGGACGCGCCCACTTTTGGACGCATTGCCCCTGGACTCCTCAAGTGGCTTCACGGCTGCGATCTCGGCGGCTTCAACAGCAACCGCTTCGACGTGCCCATGCTCGCGGAAGAGTTTTTGCGGGTGGGGATTGACTTTGGGCTGGAAGGACGCAACCTCGTGGACGTTCAAAACATCTTCCACAAAATGGAACAGCGCACCCTTCGCGCGGCATTCATGTTCTATTGCAACAAGGACCTCGAAGGAGCGCACGAAGCGCTGCCGGACACCCTCGCCACGGTGGAGGTGTTCCTCGCCCAACTCGAACGCTACAAAGACGCCACGGTGCTCGACAGCCGAGGCGAAAAGGTGGGGCCGGTGCCCTCTGACATCGAGGCTCTGGGTGAATTCTGCAAAATGCGGAACAACGCAGACTTGATGGGGCGGTTGGTGTACGACGATGAGGGGCAGGTGGTCTTTCAATTTGGAAAGCACACGGGCAAGCGCGTGAAGGAGGTGCTCGATCGGGATCCGGGGTACTTTGGTTGGATGATGCAGGGCGATTTCCCGCGTTACACCAAGCGCATTCTCCAGAAAGTCAAGGACGGCGAATTGTGAGCGAACGCCGGCGCATTGCGGTTTGGGTGTCGAACGATTTGACGTTTGACCAGCGCGTCAAAAAGACTTGCGAAACCCTGACTTCTGCGGGGTGGACTCCAGTACTCGTGGGACGTGAAATGCCGAGTTCGGTTCCATGGAAAGGGCCTTGGGAAGCCCATCGCCTGCGCCTTTCCGCCACTCGCGGCCCCCGATTTTACGCTTCTTTGCAGCGGGGCCTTGCGAAATGGTTGCGCGAGCATTCGTCGGAGATTGACGCGATTTGGTGCAACGACTTGGACACGTTGGCTCCTGCGGTGTGGCATGGCCGATTGCCGGTGGTGTACGACAGCCATGAGTATTTTACGGAGGCAGCTGGATTGACAGGACGTCCGTTGCGCCGGGCTGTTTGGCTTGCCTTAGAACGTTGGGCGATGCGCAAGTTGCCGTGCATGATCACGGTCAACGAGAGCATTGCCGCGGCGTACCGCGCCAAGTACGGGCTCGATGTGCGCGTCGTCCGAAACATGCCTCGCCTTCAACCTCCTGTGGAAGTCCAAGGACGTGACGCGTTTCTTGATTACGACGTGCCGACGGATTTGCCCATCGCGTTGATGCAGGGCGCGTACATGGATCGGGACCGCGGAGCTGCTGAGGCGGTGGCCGCGTTGCCGGGAATGAAAGGAGTCCGCCTCGTGCTTGTGGGTGCGGGCATCGAATGGGACGAAGCGCGAGAGCGAATGGGAGAACCCCAAATGGAGGGACGGCTTCACTGCATCCCCAAGCTTCCCTTTGACGAGTTGCGACGGCTCACAGCTTCGGCTGATGTCGGTCTCAGCCTGGACAAGGCCGGTCACGGCAACTACGAGATGAGTCTGCCCAACAAGCTGTTCGACTTCATGCACGCCCGCCTGCCTATGGTGGTCACGGCACGTAAGGAAGTGGCGGCGATTGTTCGGGAACACAGGTTGGGCGAGGTCGTCAATGAGCCGACTCCTGAAGCGATTCGCGATGCGGTCCACGCCATGTTGAGTCGGCCACGTGAATCTTGGAGGTCTTCGCTTGCTACCGCCAGTGAGGCCTTTCATTGGGGCGTCGACGAGCCTCAGATCTTGAAGGCCTTGGACACCTGCTTGAAGGCCCATTTGAGCGGAAGCCAAACCGCCTGAGCCAACAATGCCCATGCGCCCATCCTCGTGCGCTTCATCCGGTATTCTTCCCAGTACAGGCTTGAAGTGAAGCTTCGCGAAAGTCCACCGCCTGGAACTTTGGCCAAAATGAGCTCAGGGTGGCACACCACATGGCGTCCGAGGTTGCGTTGGTCGAGGAGCCAAGCATAGTCCGCCAAAACCTTCCATTGAGGATCAAACGAAGGATCCATGAGCCACGCCGAAGGAGCGACGAGGCCCTGGTGATGGATGGTGTTGCGCCACGTTAGGCTCGGGCCCCATGACGGGAGAAAGCGAGCTGGAACACCCGGCTCACGTGGCTCCAACGCTTCGACAGCACAAGCGTGGGCTTCGGATCCTGACGCACGCTCCAAACGCTTGATCAACGCTTTGAGCCCCTCTGCGCATGGAATGTCCCCAGCACCGAGAAACCAAAGCCAAGGCGTGTTGAGTGCAGCGGCGCCTCGGTTCATGGCGTCGTACACCCCTGTGTCGGATTGGGACGTGACGTGGTCGACCAAAGAGGGGTTCGCGGCAATCACGTCCAAGGTGCCGTCCCTGGAGCCGCCGTCGGCGATGGCGACAACAAGTGATGCACGGATCTCTTGGGGAAGTGCGCTGAGGGCAGAAAGGGTGCGGTGGAGGCCGTCTTTGGCATTCCAAACCGGAATGACCACGCCGATGCGCACCGCAGAGCTCATGAAACAGCAACCGGGGTGTCGACGAGTTGACCGTTTTCGCAACGCCATACTCGGCCGGGACGCTTGTCCATCGATGCCCAGTCGTGGGTCGCCATGACCAACGTCTTGCCTTGGCGAGGAAGCTCATGCATCAGGCTCAAGATTTCCTCCGTCGTCTCCGGATCCAAGTTGCCCGTGGGCTCGTCGGCGAGAAGGAGTGGAGGATCGTTGAGAAGCGCTCGGGCGATGGCCACGCGCTGTTGCTCCCCTCCGCTGAGTTCAAAGGGCAACTTGTAGCCCTTGTTGGGAAGCCCGACCGCCGTCAGGACCTCCTCGATGCGGCGCGCCTTCTTGGTGCGATCCGTCCAGCCCGTGGCCTTCAGCGCAAAATCGAGGTTGGCGTCGACGGAACGGTCTTCGAGCAGCCCAAAATCCTGAAACACCATCCCAAGCTTGCGCCGAAGCTTGTGGACGTTCTTGGGCTTGAGCTTGGTGAGGTCCTCACCGCACACAGATCCGTAACCTGAGGCCAGTGAGAGGTCGCCGTACAGGGTGCGCAGCAGGCTGGATTTGCCGCTGCCTGTGCGACCAATGAGGTACACAAGCTCCCCTGCGTGGACTTGGGTCGTGACGTTCTCAAGCACCACGTGCTCGTCGTGACGCACGGCGACCGATTCCAATGAAATCAGGGGAGCTTCTGCACTCATGGCTGCAATGCAAACGCGTTGGCCGCGAATTCAGGGTTGAAGGTGGCCGCTGCAATGCGCACAATCATGGATTGTCCAGCGACGGTGGAGCTCTTGGTGGCGGGCAACTTCAAGCCGTTGTCCCCAAACGCGAGGTACTGGTCCATGGATTCCGTGGCCATCGTGCCGTCCAAAGCGGGGCGGCGTTGCTGGATGAGGAGGCCGTCTTCGGCACGGAACCAATAGGTTTCCACCGCCTCGCCCTTGGTGAATTCGAGGACGGTGCACATTTGTCCAGCGACCTCTTCCTGACCGAGGACCGATGCGCTGTAGCCGTTCTTCTCCATGCGCGTCAAACGAATGGGAGAGTGGTAATCCAGCATCGTGGCCACGGTCGCGACGTCCATGTCCGAGGTTGCGCCCATCTGCAGTTCTTGGCCTTGGCTGCCGGAGATGGCTCGAATCATGACGGCTTGTCCGGCCATGGCGAGCTCAGTGCGTATCGCAGGGTCTTTCTTGGAGAAGCGCTTGCTTTCGCTGTGCTGAAGAGACATGCCACCGCCAAACTCCACGGAGCCGGTGGTCGTCAAGCCGGTCAGTTTGCTCCAGGCCTTGGCGCCGCCGATGGCGTCGAAGTGCCGGTTCACCACGCCTTCCACCGTTGTGCCCGCAGGTGCGTCAGTGCGTGGGATGCGAACGCGGCCGAAGGGATCGTACTGGTCAATCCCGCCGCCTGCATCGAAGGCGCGCAACTTGTCGAGGATGTCGGGTGAACCCACCACACAGATGTTGAGGTTTTTGGGTTTGAGCATGTTTTGGGCCACACGCTGGATGTCTTCCACGGTCACGGCTTCTAAGCGTTGCAAGTAGGTCTGGTAATAATCGTCAGGCAGACCGTACCGTTCAATATTCAGAGCGAATCGAGCGACGGTGCCCTCGTTCTCCAACGAACGGGCAAAGCTTCCGGACATGAACGCTTTGGCGGTGGCGAGCTCGGCGCTGTCCACCTTCGTGTCGCGAATGCGGTTGATCTCCGCCATGAACTCGACGAGGGCGCTGTCGGTGACTTCCGTCCGAACGTTGGCAAAGGCTGAGAATTGGGCGGTCACCGGGTCCGCGCTGAGCGAAGAACGTGCGCCATAGGTGTAGGCTTTGTCTTCGCGCAAGTTTTGCATCAAGCGTCCGCTGAAGGCACCGCCGCCGAGAATGGAATTCATCAGCTGGATGGCAGCGGCGTCTGGGTGACCCGGGGGGAAGGGAACAGGTTGCGTGATGTTGATGGTGCTCTGAACGGCCCCGTCGATTCCTGCGAAGCGGACTTGGTTGCCGGTCGGGAATTTGGCCGGCATGATCCGCGTGTAGGGGATGTCGCCGCGGAACCACTTGCCGAAGTGGGCGTTGGCCTTGGCGTACGCTTCGTCTGGCGTGATGTCGCCCACCACAATGAGGTAGGACACGTTGGGGCGGAAGTACGTCTTGTGGTACTTGACGAGGTCGTCGCGCCTGATCTCGTTGAGGCTCTCCTCGGTCATCACTTCCCCGTAAGGGTGGAGGGCGCCAAAGTTGGTCGCGGCCACGAGGTTCGAGGCGATGTCGCCCGGAGAGGTTGGCGTGTTGGCCAAACCCGAGCTCACCTGCTTCTTCACTTTCTCCAATTCTTCCTCCGGGAAGGTGGGGTTGAGGATGGCGTCCGAAACAATGCGCAGGAGGTCGCCGGTGTGCTTGCTCAGCGAGCTGGCGAAAAAGCCCGTGGCACTGGAGCGGAAGGAGGCGCCGAGGAATTCGACTTCTTCGGCGATTTGGGCCTTGGTGCGCTGTTCTGTTCCGGAACCCATCATGTCGCTGACGATGCTCGTGAGGCCGGCTTTGTTGCCTTCCAGGAACGGCGGGTAGTCTAATGTCATGCTCCACGTGACGGCGGGCATGCGGTGGTTTTCAACCACGATGACCTGCAAGCCGTTGTCGAGTTTGAGCTTGGTGGGCGTTCCGATTTTCAATTCAGGGGCGGGACCCGCTTCCGGAGCTTTGCTTCGGTCGACTTGACCCCAAGAAAGCGCGCTCACAGCGCAAGCCATCGCGAAGAGACCGGCGCGGCGCAGGAGGGTGGTGGAAATCAATTTCATGGCTGGGAATTGGGGTCGTGCAAGAAGTAAAGGGTCACGCGCTGTTCAGGCACGTAGTATTTCTGAGCGGCCGTGCGTATGTCTTCCGGCGTGATGGCCAAGTAGCGCTCGATTTCCGTGTTGATGAGGTTGGCGTCGCCGAAGTACGTGTGGTAGTTGGCGAGGCTTTCCGCAATGCCGGCCATGCTTTGGTTGCCGGTCACGAAATCGTACTCGATTTGGTTCTTGAGCTTTTGGAGTTCGCGCTCCGAGATGAGCTCGCGCTTCATGCGCTCCACCTCATCGTTCATCGCTGCTTCGACTTGGCTGGGGTCTACACCCATGTTGCACATGGCGAAGCCCAGCGTCAGCCCGGGATCTTCCAGCCCAAAGCTGAACGCCCCGCAAAACAACGCGAGCTGGTCGTTCTCCACCACGCGCTGGTTCAAGCGAGCGCTTTCGCCGCCGCTCAGGACTTGATTGAGCATGTCGACGGCGTAGTAGTCGGGCGTGCCCTGCGCCGGAATGGGGTAGGCCTGCACCACGAGCGGGAGGCGGTCCTTGCCGTAAATGGTGTCGCGGACTTCTGCCGTGCGCGCGGGTTCGAGGACCGTGGGACGGGGGATGTCGCGGCCGCCGCGTGGGATGTCTTGGAAGTAATTCTCGATGAGGGCGCGCGTCTGCGTCACGTCGAGGTCACCAGCAATGCTGAGCGTGGCGTTCTCCGGCACGTAAAACGTCTCGTAGAAATCCATGAAGTCGCCGTGGTCGGCGGCATCGAGGTGCTCCATGGACCCGATGGGCGTCCACTGGTAGGGGTGCTCGTTGTAGGCCATCGCCATCGTGGTGGGAAGGAGCTGGCCGTAGGGCTGGTTGTCGTAGCGTTGGCGCTTTTCTTCCTTGACGACCTCGTTTTGGGTGTCGATGCCGATCTGCTCAATCTTGGCGTGGAGCATGCGCTCGGATTCCAGCCAAAGCCCCAGCTCGAGTTGGTTGCTCGGCAGGAGCTCGTAGTAGAAGGTGCGGTCCTGGGTCGTGTTGGCGTTCAGAATGCCGCCTGCGTTTTCCACGTACGAGTCAAACTCGCCGCGCGCAATGTTCTCTGAGCCCTCAAACAGGAGGTGCTCGAAGAAGTGGGCCATGCCCGTGCGGTCGGTCCGCTCGTTCTTCGAGCCGACGTGGTAGAGCACCGTGACCGCAACAAGCGGGGTGGAGTGGTCCTCGTGGAGGATGACGTGGAGGCCGTTGTCCAAATCAAATTCGGTGAACTCGATTTGGCGAGCCTCGGTTTGGCCCCACGCAGCGGAAGAGGCCAAGGCCGCGGCTGCGCTGAGGAACAAGAAGGAGGTGAATCGCATGTGGGAAAATTGAGCCTGCAAGATAGCGACCTCGGGGTATCTTGCCCGCATGGAAACGAGCCATCACGAAGGAGCGGAAGCGCACGGCCAAGGGCAGGCGCTCCCCGAGGGTTGGTGGGGGGCTGACGTGTTTTGGCAGCTCTCGCACGAGGAAGGGGTGACCCGTACGTTGTCGGCGGAAGCCGTAGCCCGAATCGAGCGTTGCCACGCCTACTTGCTGGGCCGCGCTTCGGGGGGCGACACCTTGTATGGCATCAACACGGGGTTTGGCGATTTGGCCACGACCCGCGTGGACGACCTTGTGGGGTTGCAGCGGAACTTGTTGATCTCGCACGCGTGCGGGGTCGGGGAGCCGTTGCCGGCAGAGGTGGTGAAGGCCATGCTCCTGTTGAAGGTCAAGGCGTTGAGCCAGGGCCATTCGGGGGTGGCGGTCACGACGGTGCAGCGACTGCTCGACCATTGGAATGCGGGCGTGTTGCCCGTGGTTCCAAGCCAGGGGTCGTTGGGGGCGTCCGGGGATTTGGCCCCGCTCGCGCACCTCGTGTTGCCGTTGATCGGCGAGGGGGAAGTGGTGATGCCGGACGGACGGCAATTGGCTTCGTCGGACGCCTTGCGCGAGCTGGGCTGGCCGGCGCTCGAGCTCGGTCCCAAGGAAGGACTGGCGCTCATCAACGGAACGCAAATGATGCTCGGCACCGGCATGGTGGCGCTCGAACGCGTGACGCGCTTGGCCGACTGGGCCGACGCCCTGGGAGCGTGGTCCCTCGAAGCCTGGAACGGGCTGAAGGCCGCGATGCACCCGTCGATTCACCGCATCCGAAACCAAGCCGGCGCCATGATCGCGGCCCACAACGTCGCGTCGTGGCTCGAAGGCTCGGAGCGCGCCGCGCAGCCGCGGACCTACGTTCAAGACCCGTACTCGTTCCGGTGCATGCCTCAGGTGCACGGCGCCTCACGGGACGTCGTGGAAGGCGTCCGCGCCGTCTTCGAAGCCGAGATGAACGCCGTGACGGACAACCCGCTCGTTTTCCCGGACGAAGATTTGATCGTGAGCGGCGGCAATTTTCACGGCCAGCCGCTGGCCTTG
>JAQCBJ010000060.1 GCA_027621555.1 Bacteroidota bacterium
CGGCGCGGAGCGCGTCGTCGATGCGGTAGGCCTCGTCGCTGATTTCAGGCACGCGGTGGCTCACGTACGCAAACACGTCCGCGAAAATGCGCCGGTAGAATTCGCCAGCCTGGTCTTGCCCATTGAACAAGAGTTTGGTTCGCTCACGCAGGTCGTCGACGTTTTTCGCGGCGGCGAGGGTGGCAAATTGGACTTTCTGGGACGGCCGGTATTCTAGCGTTTTGAGGTCCAACGCGTGGATCTCCTTCTTGCCGTCGGTCACCACTTTTTTGTAGAAACCTTGGCCCGACTTGCTCCCCAACCAACCTTTGTCGACCAAATGTTGGACGTACGAGGGGACGGCGAACACTTCGGCCCGCTCGTCTTGGGGGCAGTTGTCGGCCACGCCTTTCGCCACGTGGACCAGCGTATCCAAGCCGACCACGTCGCACGTGCGGAACGTCGCGCTTTTGGGGCGGCCCATCGCAGGTCCAGTCAACTTGTCCACGGCCTCAACGCTCAACCCCATGTCTTCCACCGTATGGAAGAGCGCTTGAATGGCGAAGACACCCACGCGGTTCGCGATGAACGCCGGCGTGTCCTTGCAGAGCACGCTTTGCTTCCCCAGAATGCGCTCGCCGTAGGCGGCAAAGAAATCAAGCACTTCGGGCAACGTGTCGGGACCGGGAATGATCTCCAACAGCTGCAAATAGCGCGGCGGATTGAAGAAGTGGGTTCCACAGAAATGCTTTCGGAAATCCTCGCTGCGTCCTTCGGCGAGCATGCCGATGGGAATGCCGCTCGTGTTGGACGTGATGAAGGTTCCGGGCTTGCGGTGTTGCTCCACACGTTCAAACAGCTGCTGCTTGATGTCGAGTCGTTCGACCACCACTTCGAGGATCCAATCGCAGTCCGCAATGCGGGGCAGGTCGTCGTCGAAGTTCCCCGTCTCAATGCGTGAAGCGAATCGCTTGCTGTAGATGGGGGAGGGTTTGGACTTGAGGGCCTTGGCCAAATGGCCGGCCGCCACGCCGTCGCGTGGTCCGTCTTTTGCGGGAAGGTCCAGCAACATTACCTCCGCGCCGCATTGGGCGAGGTGGCATGCGATGGCTGACCCCATCACACCGGAGCCGAGCACGGCCACGCGTTTGATTCGGTGGAATGGAAACGATGTAGTCATGAAGTGATGGTTGTATGTTGGGGATTCCAATCGGGTGGAATCAGTTGATCTGGATGTTCGAGCAATTCATTGAGTCGGGCCAAACCCCGCAGCAACTGGTTGACTGCGTCGTGTCCCATGAGTTCGTGCAACCGCGAATTCAAGGCAATCACGAGGTCGCGGGTGGCCCGGCGTGCTGCCACACCTTCAGGCGTGAGAAATACCCTGACGGAACGGCGATCCTTGCTGTCGGGCCGACGCTCAATCAGCCCACGATCCTCCATGCTTTTCAAGGTGCGGGAAAGGCTTGTGCTTTCCATGCCCATGCGGGGACCCAACTTGGTGCTGGGTGTTCCTCCTCGCTCGATGCTCAACAAGGCGTAACCCACACTCATGGAAATTCCGTGGGCTTCTGCCAACCCCGCGTAGAGACGGGCAAGTTTGGTCCATCCCCAGCGCAATTGAAAGTCGATGGTTTCCTGAGCTCTCATGGCCTCCAAGATACATCAAATTGCTATGCACGCATAGTATGTAAGTCATTTTTTGGCTTTGACAGGAATTTTTTTGTGCGCATTCATCTCCTGTACCTTCGAGGCATGAATGAGTTTGCCACCCACGTCAATCGAAGGCCGCAGCGCATTGGATTGTTTCCACGCTTGGCAGCATGGGTGGTCGATCAAATCGCGATGTCGATGTGCGTCTTTTACATGGCGTGGAAGGGGTGGGACTTGGGCCAAGACATGTCCCAACGACTGGGGCTGGATGAATTTTTGGCCATGTACGCTCCCATGGAGGATGCCTTGATTGCTGCTGGCATCGCAGGTGGATTGATTGCCCTGCTCGCTGCGTCGGCTGTGGTCGGAGGATTGTATCCCTTGATTGAGGGCGTGACAGGTGCGTCGCCGGGAAAATGGTTGTTGGGATTGCATGTGGGCAGAGATGATGGGGGACGGGGTGATGTTGGATTGTTCTTGAAGAGAATGCTCATCAAGTCGATTCAGTCCGTACTCGTCTTGGCTTCTGGCTTGACGGGTGTGGCTCTGCTGGGTTTGCTGGCTGGGCCTGCGGGATTGGTGATTCAGGTGGGGACCTTGCTGATGCTGGCTCCTCATCGGCAGGCTTTGCACGACAAGCTAGCCCAAACAGCCGTCTATCGGCGCCGTGAACTCCAGAGCGCTGGACCAAGGGCTTGATCAAAGGACGTGTCCTTCGCGGCGAGGAGTGAAGTCCTCCACGGGATGCGACACGGGGATGCAACCTGAGGATGCAACCCGGGAATGCAACCCTTCGGGGGATGCAACCCTTCGCCCGAGGAGAACGATATCTTTGCGGAAAATTTGGTGGAATGAGATTCGCAATTCTTTGGACGCTGGTGGGGATGAGCCTTGGGTTTGGACCCTCGAACATTCATGCACAGAGAACTTGTGGCATGGATTCAGTCCAAACCCACCTGATGGGCCTGCCCAACCATGCTGCGTCTCATCAATTGCGCATGAATGCGATGCGCGATGTCCTGGATGCTCACGGGGAACGGGCGGATTGCGACAATGTGTTGATGATCCCCGTGGCGGCACATTTTCAGAACACGGGCATTCCACTGGCATGTGCCATTGACATGGCGCTTTCTCAGGTTGAGGCGATGAACGCTGATTTTGCCGGAACCAACGCTGACATTGGCGAGTGGATTGACCAACAGCCAGGCTTGTGGCCCAACATCAGCAACGGGGAGTCCTGCATCCAATTTTGCCTCGCCACCATGAATCATCCGGCCGGATTTGGTTTGGCCGAGGGAGATTATGCCGTGACCTTGGACCAAACCAACGGCGACAACGACCCTGCTTGGTCGGGCTATTTGAATTTTTGGGTGCGTACCATCGGAGGAGGAACCCTTGGATATTCCCCATTGGGAGGCTCGGGCAATGGCGACGGGGTCACAGTGGATCCATCGTATTTCGGAACGGTGTCATGTGGTGGAAACACGGTTAGCCCGCCATTTCACCTCGGCCGAACCACTACGCACGAGGTCGGCCATTACATGTCGCTCGACCATCCTTGGGGAGGCGGGGGGTGCGCAAGCACGGACGGAATCGCGGATACGCCGGTCACCGATGGTCCCCAGTTTGGCTGTCCCAGTGGACAGAACATTGTCAATTGCACGCAACCGATTCTTTGGCCTACGTACATGGAATACTGTGACGATGCGTGCCTGTTCATGTTTTCCGCAGGTCAGGTGGCACAGATGGATGCCTATGCTGAGGCCAATTTGCAGGGCATGCTCAACAATTCGGCCACCACGTGCCAAGAGGCTGCGTGCATTGGGTTTGACATGTCGGTCACGTTTCAACACGAGAGTTGCACGGGCGATGATGGCGCTGTCCATGCGACACCTCAGGGAGGGACAGGACCTTACTCTTATTCTCTCCAAGGAGCGGGAGGTTCAGCCACAGGTGTTTGGAGTGGGCTCGAGGCGGGCACGTACACCCTGGTGGTCGAGGATGCCAACATGTGCCCTTTCGAGGAAACGGTGGTGCTCATTCGTGAGGAAGCCAATGTGCAGCTTGGTTGGGTACAGCATGAATATTGCAGCGATGGTGCGGGTTCTCTCGAGGTATTGGATCAAGAGCCCAGTGCCTTGGAGTTTTCGCTGGATGGATTGACCTGGCAAGCCACGGGGTTGTTTGAGAATTTGCACGCCGGCACCTATGTGGTGCAGGTGCGGAATGACGCAGGGTGCAGTGGGCAGGTGGAGACAACACTGCTTAATCAGAGTGATTTGTCCGTTCAATTGAAGGGTCGAGGGGTGTCATGTGATTGGGTGGACAATGGCCAAATCACCGTCAAAGCGTTCGGCGCTCAGCCACCCGTGACTTTTGTACTCAATGGTGGAGAGGATGTTGTGGTAGGTACTGCAAGCGAAGGCTTGTTTGAGGGTTTGTCTGTGGGGACCCATACCGTGGAGGTCATCGATTCGGAGGGGTGCGCGTTTGGGGATGAGGTGAGTTTGGGACTGGATTACTCCTTGGTGGGAGAGGATTGTCCATGCGCCTTGTTCGTCCCCAATGCATTTTCGCCCGATCGCGATGGATTGAACGAGGCGCTTCAGGTGGTTTCTTCTTGCCCGGTCACCAAATTCCGGTTGGAGATCTTGGATCGCTGGGGGCGGGTTGTGTTCCGGAGCGAGGACCCGGATCAGGCATGGAATGGAGCAGCTTACGGTTCCGTCGGGGAGGGAGATTCCTACGTTCCCGCCGATGTGTATGCCTACCGCATTTCCTATCGCTGGGGTGTGGAGGGCAACCAAGGTCTTGAACCGCTTGTTCAAACGGGAACTGTCACCGTGATTCGATGACATCCTTCCTGCACGCTTTGAAAGGCCGGCCTTGATTGGCATGTCTTGACAGGTCAGACCTGACAAGCTATACTTGACGGGCAGGACTTGACGGGCAGGACTTGACGGGCAGGACTTGACGGGCAGGACTTGACGGGCAGGATTTACAGGGTGTCATTCCCTCCCCCCGGGCTAGGACGCGACGAATTGACCATCGGCCATGCGAAGGGTGCGGTCCGCGCGCGCCGCGAGTTGCTCGTTGTGGGTGACGAGCACGATGGTTTGGTTGTGACGCGACCGAAGTTGGAAGAAGAGGTCGTGAAGCATCGCCGCGTTTTCCGAATCGAGGTTGCCCGAGGGTTCGTCTGCCAAAATCACATCGGGCTTGTTCATCAAGGCGCGCGCCACGGCCACGCGCTGTTGCTCTCCACCCGAAAGTTCTGAAGGGTTGTGATGAAGTCGATGTCCCAAGCCGAGTTCGTCCAGGAGTTCTTCAGCGCGTGGTGAGGCATCGGCGGGAGACTGTCCTGCAATCCATGCCGGCATCATGACGTTTTCAAGCGCACTGAACTCAGGGAGCAAGCGGTGAAATTGAAAGACAAAGCCAATGTGGGTGTTTCGAAATGCACTCAACGCCCTCCGAGAAAGCCCTTCCGTGCTTTGGCCGCCGATGCGGACCGCACCCGCATCGGGCAGGTCAAGGGTGCCCAGAATTTGGAGAAGGGTGGTCTTCCCTGCGCCTGATGGCCCGACGATGGAGATGACTTCACCTTGAGCGACATCCAAGTCAACTCCGCTGAGCACCTCCAAGTCTCCATATCGTTTGACAATTCCGCGGGCTTGAATCACGCCTGAAAGCTACTACCTTTGCGGCCGATTCACACAACCTCAAGGCCATGAACATCCATGAATACCAAGGGAAAAGCATTCTTCAATCCTTCGGCGTCGCCATCCAGCGAGGCAAAGTTGCGGACACCCCTGAGGCCGCGCATGAAGCCGCGGTTGCTCTCGCGGAAGAGACAGGGACGGGTTGGTTTGTGGTCAAAGCCCAAATTCATGCGGGTGGACGGGGCAAGGGCGTTGTGACGGAAACGGGGTCGCATGGGGTTGTTTTGGCCAAGGGTTTGGAGCATGTCAAGGAGAAGGCAGCAGGCATTTTGGGCGGACACCTTGTCACAGCCCAAACCTCCAAGGATGGCAAACAAGTCAACAAGGTGTTGATTGCGGAAGATGTCTACTACCCCGGGGACAGTGAGCCCGAGGAATACTACATGAGTGTGTTGCTCGATCGGGCCACCGGGAAGAACATCATCATGTATTCTCCTGAAGGGGGCATGGACATCGAAGCGGTTGCAGAGAAGACCCCGCATCTCATTTTCAAAGAGGAAGTAGACCCAGCGGTTGGTTTGCAAGGCTTTCAATCGCGCCGAATCGCATTCAACCTAGGCCTCTCCGGCCAAGGTTTCAAGCAAATGGTGAAGTTCACCCAAGCGCTCTATGCTGCGTACGTTGGGTGTGATGCTGCGATGTTTGAAATCAACCCCGTCTTGAAGACGTCGGACGACAAAATCATCGCGGTGGACTCCAAGGTGAGCCTTGACGGCAACGCCTTGTACCGTCATCCGGAATACGCGGCCATGCGAGACACGTCCGAAGAGGACCCCACAGAAGTGGAGGCGGGCGAGGCGGGTTTGAATTACGTCAAACTCGATGGCAACGTGGGATGCATGGTCAACGGCGCGGGCTTGGCCATGGCCACCATGGACATCATCAAACTGAGCGGGGGCGAACCTGCCAACTTCCTTGATGTGGGCGGAACCGCGGATGCTGCGCGTGTTGAAAAGGCCTTCCGCATCATTTTGAAGGACCCTGCTGTGAAGGCGATTTTGGTGAACATTTTCGGTGGCATCGTGCGTTGTGACCGTGTCGCCCAAGGCGTCGTGGATGCCTGCAAGAACATGGGTGACATCCAAGTCCCCATCATTGTGCGTCTTCAGGGAACGAATGCTGAGCAGGCCAAACAAATCATCGACGACTCCGGTCTCCAGGTCCGCAGCGCCATCCTCTTGAAGGAGGCCGCCGATGCGGTGGCTGACGTGCTCGCCTGAAGTTGTCATTCGGCCCCGAAGCCGGTCTGCTCGTGGCATCCTCATTCGCTTGAAGCCGGTCTGCTCGTGGCATGCACATCCGTCGGGATGCCCAATGAACCTCTGCGCTAGGCGCAGGGCATCCCTGGCTTCCGTCGAATCCCTGCGGCCGTCGAATCATCTGAAGTCCGTCGAATCCCCGGGCACTTCGAATCACCTCGTCCTTCGAATGAGTTGAAGTCCATCCCGCAAGGGGAGCAGGACGTTGTCAAGCTGGTCGTGGTCCCGAATGTAGGTGTTCAATTCATGGATGGCCACCGCCCGTGGCTCCTTGGAGTTGCCGGATGCCACGTTGACCACATCGCCCCACCAGAGCACGTTGTCAACGACAATCCAACCACCCACCCGCACATGCTCACATGCCCAATCGAGGTAGCTTCGCTGGTTCTCTTTGTCAGCATCAATCAGGATGAGGTCAAATGGGCGGGAATCTTCGCTCATCAGGACACCCGAGTCGAGGATGTCTTTGGCCATGCCGACATGGCGCCTGATTTGGTGTCGAATTCCCATGGATTCCCAATGCTTGTCTTGCATGTCGACAAGCTCGTCTTCTCGATCCACGGTGTCAATGACCCCGCCTGACGCAAGGCCCTCTGCCAAACATGCCGTGGCATAGCCCGTGAATGTCCCAAGTTCTAAGATTCGTTTGGGAGCAATCATGTGTGAAATGGCAGAGAACAACCTTCCTTGCAATTCGTCGGAGAGCATTTGAGGCGACACCGTGGAAACCCAGGTGTCGCGGCGGAGCGACTCCAATTCGAGGGATTCCCCGGGTGACATCGACACGGCATACTCATGCAGGGCATCGTCCATGCCATGGGTTCCGACCTGCGGGATGCGGGGAGGTTTGCCACGTCGTTTGGCCATGGTGCGAAGCTACGTCAGGCCCTTGTCATCCGCGGAGCCTTTCAGCATTGCAGGCGATTTCAATGCACGAAAAAGCCCCAACCTGAAAACAGGTCGGGGCTTCCATGTTGGGTCAGTGGATGAGGTCACTCACAGAAGGAGCCAAACGATACCAAGAACTCGAGCAAGTCTTGGGTGTTGACAACTCCATCCTGGGTCAAATCTGCAGGACAGCTGCTGGCCAACTCAAACTCACAGCTCAAGTCGTCGACATTCGCTTCCGCGTTGTAGTTCGATGCCTCAGGGTACATGCAGCCAAACACGTCCACTTCTTCCATGATGTCACTTGTCAAGGCCCAAGCGGTCACCGTGCCGGAAATTTCGTTGCCGGTGATCAGGTAAGGCGTGCCATCAGGTGAATCCGCAGCGGAGATGAACTTCAAACCCTCGGGTCCGAGGTCGCCAGCGGCATTGGCCACGTTGGCAATGTCGTTGTTGCTCACACTGAAGTCGCGGTTGCTCAAGTAGCGCTGGTAGACAGGCGCCGCGGGGTTGGTGATGTCGTAAACCAACACTGCCGATTGACGCTCGAGGCCAATGAACGCAAACATGCGACCGTTGATTTCACCGATGTCAACGCCTTCGGGTTCTACGCCTTTGTCGTCGGAACGGTTGTCGAAGCTGTCGTTGCCGCTGTTGTTGCTGTTGAAATCCTCCGGGAACAAGGTGCTGACAATGTCTGCGAACTCGCGACCCGAATCGTAAACAAGCGTTCCGTCGGTTCCCCAAATGGTGAATGAACGTGCACCGTAGCAGTACAATTCCTCGTACAATCCATCTCCATTCCAGTCGCCCATTTCTGTCGAGATGTTGAGGCGCCCCAAGTTCTCCTCCGCTTGCAAGGTGGCAGCATCTGGGAATACCGTTGGATCCAAGGCGAGGTCCTTGATGCGTGCTTCTTCGCTGTACGTGTCGTAGTCACGCGCGTCTCCTTCATTGGCCGTGACGATGTAGGTCATGCCGTCTGCCGCCTCGA
>JAQCBJ010000012.1 GCA_027621555.1 Bacteroidota bacterium
TCCTTGGGGCCCTTCGGGGCCCCTTTTTTTTTGCCCTGAATATTGCGAATTTCGCGCGACCATGAACAACCTCGTTGCCATTGTCGGACGACCCAATGTGGGGAAGTCCACCCTATTTAATCGCTTGACCGAGACGCGTGAAGCGATCACGGATGACACGAGCGGAACCACACGCGATCGGAAATACGGAAGTGTGATTTGGACCAATCACCAATTCAACATCATTGATACAGGTGGGTGGATCACCAAGAGTGATGACAGTTTTGAAGCTGCCATTCGTGGCCAGGTAGAAATCAGCTTGGAAGAGGCGGATTTGATTTTGTTCATGGTGGAGATTGGCGTTGGGGTGACGGACTTGGATATGGACATCGCCAATTTGCTCCGCCGCACGGGGAAGCCTGTGATGCTGGTGTGCAACAAGGTGGATACCGGTGCCCACGATGTCGGGGCCGAAGAGTTTTACAGCCTCGGAATTGCCGACGAAATTCACCGCATTTCCGCCAACAACGGATATGGAACGGGGGAGTTTTTGGATGCCGTTGTCGCGGCCTTGCCCCCCATGCCAGAACAAGAGGAGTTGGGTTTGCCCAAGTTGGCCGTGGTAGGAAAGCCAAACGTGGGGAAGAGCACGTTCATCAACACCATTCTTGGTGAAGAGCGCAACATCGTTACAGACATCGCCGGGACGACTCGGGACAGCGTACACACGCGGTATCAGATGTTTGGGTTTGATTTCGAAATTGTGGACACGGCCGGCTTGAGGAAGAAGAAGCAAATCACGGATCACCTCGAATTTTACAGCACCGTTCGCACCATCAAGGCCATTGATGAGAGCGACGTATGCCTGTTGATGCTGGATGGGAGCGATCCGATGGGACGCCAGGACCTCAACATTTTCTGGCAGATTGTGGAGAGCTACCGAGGTGTGGTTGTGGTGGTCAACAAATGGGATTTGGTGGAGAAGGAGACGAACACCATGCGCGACATGGAGGAGATGATTCGTGAACGCACCTCACCGTTCACTGACATCCCCATTGTGTTCACGTCGAACGTGAAAAAGCAAAGGGTCCTTCAGGCGCTGGAAACGGCGCTCGAAGTGAGGCAAGCCAGGGCGTCCAAGGTTCCAACCAGTGAACTGAATGACGTGATGTTGCCCATCATCGAGCACAACCCGCCGCCTGCGTGGAAGGGCAAGTACGTGAAGATCAAGTACGTGACTCAAATCCCGTCGCAAACGCCCACGTTCGCGTTTTTCTGCAACCTCCCGCAGTACATCCGAGATCCGTACAAGCGGTTTTTGGAGAACCAACTGCGTGAGCACTACGATTTTACGGGAGTACCCATCCGACTGTTTTTCCGAAAAAAGTAAGTTCTCAGAATCGAGTCGCGAACGGCAACGTGCGCGTGTTACATTTGAGAGCAGACCCAATCCGTAGACCGAGAAAGATGAGCTACTTTTTTACTTCCGAATCCGTTTCTGAAGGGCATCCCGACAAAGTGGCTGACGCCATTTCAGATGCCTTGATTGATCACTTTTTGGCGTTTGACGCCTCGTCAAAGGTGGCGTGTGAAACGCTGGTCACCACGGGACAAGTGATGCTGGCTGGCGAGGTGAAGTCGGAAGCGTATTTGGACGTCCAAAAGATTGCGCGAGACACCATTGCCGAGATTGGCTACACGAAGAGCGAATATCAATTTGACTCGGCGTCTTGTGGGGTTTTGAGTGCCATCCACGAGCAGAGTGCGGACATCAACCAAGGTGTGGAACGTACGAACCCCGAGGAACAGGGTGCTGGAGACCAGGGGATGATGTTTGGCTATGCCTGTCGCGAAACGGACAACTTCATGCCCTTGGCACTGGAATTGTCGCACCGCTTGCTGCGGGAATTGGCGGCCATTCGCAAAGCGGGCAAAGAAATGACGTACCTGCGTCCAGACTCCAAGAGCCAGGTCACCATCGAATATGAAGACGATGGAACCCCTTTGCGCATTGAAGCCGTTGTGTTGAGCACGCAGCACGATGAATTTGGCTCCAGCGATGAGGAGATGTTGGCTCAGATCAAGTCAGACGTGGCGAACATTTTGATTCCACGAGTGAAGGCTTCGATGAGCGAACGTGTGCAGTCGTTGTTCAAAGGGGACCACGAGCTTCATGTCAACCCTACGGGCAAGTTTGTCATTGGTGGGCCGCACGGAGACACGGGACTGACGGGACGCAAAATCATTGTAGACACGTATGGTGGAAAAGGAGCGCACGGTGGTGGTGCGTTCAGCGGGAAAGACCCTTCCAAAGTGGATCGATCTGCAGCTTATGCGACGCGCCATGTGGCGAAAAACCTGGTGGCGGCCGGGGTGTGCGACGAAGTGCTGGTGCAGGTGGCTTATGCCATTGGTGTTGCTGAGCCTGTAGGATTGTATGTGAACACCTACGGCACCTCCAAAGTTGGCGCCACGGACGGCGAGATCGCCGAGCGAATCGCACGGATCTTCCCCATGCGTCCGTACCACATTGAACAACGATTCAAGCTACGCACCCCCATCTACACAGAAACAGCGGCCTACGGCCACATGGGGCGTTCATGTGAAACGGTCACAAAACGTTTCGAAGCCCATGCGGGAGGGCAGGTGAAGGAGGTCACGGTGGAGTTGTTCCCTTGGGAAAAGCTCGACAAGGTCGACGAAGTCAAGCAGGCGTTTGGCCTGTAAGGACGCTGAGGAGGTCAGAAAACGAAGTCGTATCCCTTGAGCTTCATCAAGCTGTAGGCTTCTGCGTTGAAGCTGAACAACAAGCTGCCCTTGTGTTGGCCGTATCCCGAGCCGTCGGACTTTTTCTCGAGGTCGATCAAAAGCTTTGACTTGAAGAGCTTCTTCCGGAAGTTTCGTTTGTCAAAGGTCTTGTCCATGGCTTTTTCGTAGAGATTTTGGAGTTGACCTAGCGTGAACTCTTGGGGCAAGAGATCAAAACCAACGGGACGGCGCCTCACGCGTCGCTTCAGACGCTCCCGGGCGTAACTCACGATTTCGTTGTGGTCGAAGGCCAGGTCTGGCACTTCGGATACGGGAACCCAGTGCATGCCGTGCTGTTCCCATTTTTCCGTTTGGAAGTCATCCGTGTGCACCAAGGCGTAGTGCGCAATGTTGACCACCCGTCCTCCTGGGTGCCTGAACACCTGGCCGAAGGCTCGAAGTTGTTCGACCGTACTTGGGTTGTCGTACCCAAACAAATCGTTGAACATCTTCTTCGCAGAGAGCAACAATTCTTCGTTAGCCTTTAGGTATCGGCTGGGCAGAAACAAGGCTCCCTGGAAAGGGGGGCGCGAGCTCCGAGCCAGCAGAATTTTCAATTCAACCCCATCAAATCCGAAGACGACGAGGCTGGTGGACAGAGCCACTTCGAAGTGCGGTTCCTCTTGCGGAAATTGCAACATTTCTCCCATGTTGCAAAAGTAGACGGGGGGTTCGAGGTGGGCAACGGATTCAGGTTCAGTTGTGCAAAACAGGGGTGAAAACATGTGAACAACGGACGTGAAGCGCGACGTACCTTGCACGTCCCATGTTTGACCCTTCGACCTCTCCTCAATCGCCGGCCCAAGGCCGCCCTCGTGACCTCATGCGAACCGGTCACGGAATGGTGCCAGGCGCCAAAGTGCAACCCCAAGCCAAGGAGCTCGAAGAAGTCGTGCTTGGGGCGATGATGATGGAGAAGGCGGCAGTCAACGCGGTGATCGATGTGCTGCAGCCTGAGAGTTTCTACGTGGAAGCGCACGGCGAGGTATTTCGTGCGATCCAAACGTTGTTCAACAAATCGGAGCCCATCGATTTGCTCACGGTGACGGAACAATTGAGGAGCGATGGGAAATTGGACATGCTTGGAGGCAGCCACCGAGTGGCCGAGCTGACAACACGCGTCGCGAGCAGCGCGAACGTTGAGTTTCACGCGCGCATCATCGCCCAAAAGCACATTCAGCGTGAATTGATTCGCGTGTCAAACACGATCATTGAAAAGGCGTACGACGAGACGTCTGACGTGTTTGATTTGCTCGACGAGGCCGAATCCAAGCTGTTTGAAGTGGCGGAAGGCAACATCCGGAAAAGTTACGAGAGCATGGGCGCGGTGATGAAGCAAGCCTTGGAGGACATCGAGGCCGCGCGCAACAACGAGGACGGGGTCAGTGGTGTCCCTTCAGGGTTCCACGACTTGGATAAGTTGACGGGTGGATGGCAGCGGTCGGACATGATTGTGCTTGCGGCACGTCCTGGTATGGGTAAGACGGCGTTTGTGCTCTCCATGGCGCGCAACATGGCCGTCGATCACCAAATCCCTGTCGCGGTATTCAGCCTTGAGATGTCGGCGGTTCAGCTCGTGCAGCGTTTGATTTCGTCCGAGACGGAAATCAACAGCGACAAATTCCGGAAGGGCAATCTCGAGGAGCACGAATACCAGCAGTTGTACACCCGCGTCGGAAAGCTGAGCGATGCCCCGCTGTTCATTGACGACACGCCTGGGTTGAACATTTTTGAACTCCGCGCCAAGTGCCGTCGTTTGAAGGCGCAGCACGGGATCGACTTGGTGGTCATCGATTACTTGCAGTTGATGAGCGCAGGCTCCGACAAAGGCAACCGAGAGCAAGAGATTTCGAGCATTTCACGCTCCATCAAGTCGATCGCAAAGGAGCTTGATGTGCCCATCATTGCGCTGTCCCAATTGAGCCGGAATGTCGAAACGCGGGGAGGGGACAAGCGGCCGCTGTTGTCGGACTTGCGTGAATCTGGGGCCATCGAGCAGGACGCGGACATCGTGGCGTTCATTTACCGCGCCGAGTATTACGGCATCACGGAGCATCCCGATGGGATTGACACGGCCGGGTTGGGGGAATTGATTTTGGCCAAACACCGCCACGGCGCTTTGGACACAATCAAAATGAAATTTGTCCAGCGATTGGCCAAGTTCGTCAACTACGACACGTTTGCGGAATCCGCGTTTGGCGGAGCGATGCAGCCCAATGCCGCATTCAATGAGCCCAAGACCATCACCATGGGGTCCAAAATGAACGACGACAACGTGGGGGGCGGGGTGCCCTTTTAACAAGCAGCAAGGTTCTGCATGATGCGAGGCCGGCATCCGGAATGTATCTTGAGCCGACAATGGAAAAGCTTCGAAGAGCAGGGATGTTGTCCCTGGGGATGTTGGCCTTTCAGGTGGTTTGGGGAGCGCGAATCTTGGTGCCGATGGACGACAGCCAGACCAATCACCTCAAGGCCTATGGCGTGGCGTTTTGGGTGCTGGAAAATGGCGTGGAGGTGGAGTGGCTGTTGAACTACCGCGGAGGGAGTTTTTTGATGCCGAACATCCCCGAAATTCAAAACGAATGTGTCATCCGAGGCGTGGCGCACCAGGTGATTGCCGACGTTCAGGCGGGGCAGATTTTGCAGGAAATCGCGGACCCGGAGGTCAATATGGAACGGGTGAAGCTGGAGGTGACGCCCAAAATCGCGGTGTACAGCCCCGATGGGAAGCAACCTTGGGACGACGCAGTGACCTTGGTTCTGACCTACGCGGAGATCCCGTACGACGTTGTGTACGACACCGAAATTTTGATGGGGGAGCTGCCCAAGTACGACTGGCTTCACCTGCATCACGAAGACTTCACAGGGCAGTACGGCAAGTTCTACAAAGCCTATCGCAGTGCGTCCTGGTACCAGGAAGAAGTGGCGCGCCAGAGTGGCACTGCGCAGATCATGGGCTTTCAAAAAGTCAGCGAGATGAAGCGGAACGTAGCGACCAGCATCAGAGACTTTGTGATTGGGGGAGGATTCCTGTTCACGATGTGCTCAGGGACGGACAGCTACGACATCGCCTTGGCGGCTCAGGAAATCGACATCTGCGCACCCATGTTTGACGGGGATCCAGCGGATCCTGCAGCGCAGTCGAAATTGAAGTTTGACGACGGTTTGGCTTTTCAAAACTACCAGCTTGAAATGGACCCGCTCGTGTATGAGTTTTCGAGCATCGATGGAACAAAGGATCACAGCGACATCAAAGCCATCAACGACTTCTTCACCTTGTTTGACTTTTCAGCGAAATGGGACATCGTGCCCACCATGCTGACGCAAAGCCACGAACGCGTGGTTGCGGGATTCATGGGGCAGACCACGTCATTCAGAAAAGAGTACATCCGACCGGACGTGACGGTCATGGGGGACAACCGCAACCTTCCGACGGCGAAATACATCCACGGCACCTTGGGACTCGGCCAATGGACGTACTACGGAGGCCACGATCCAGAAGATTACCGCCATTTGGTGAACGACCCACCGACGGATTTGAACTTGCATCCGAATTCGCCTGGGTACAGGTTGATCTTGAACAACATTTTGTTTCCAGCTGCGAAGAAAAAGGATCGCAAGACCTGAAACCTTCGGGGGTCAGCGCTTGATCGTGCTGGTCAAGGTGACCAGTTGAAGTCCGCTGGCATGGGGTTCAATGAGGAACTCCACGGGGCCTTCAGTACGTTTGGCCATGCTGATGAGGCCGAGGCCTGCGTTGCCTCTCTCTGGATTTTGGTCGCCTTGACAGAGGACGTCGATGTAAGCCTTGCGAAGCTCGGCATGGCTCAGGTTGTTGAGGTGCCCGATTCGTCCCCCCAAATCATGGGCCGACGATTCATCCATCAAATTGCCGCAATGCAATTGAATCCCAAGAGGGGTGTGCTCGACCGTGAGGAATACCGAGCTGTCCCCGTGTTCATCGATGTGGCCGTGGTGAATGACGTTTTGAACGGCTTCGATCAATACCTCCATCGCTCGCTTGGTTTCCTTCCGGGAACTTCCGATTTGGGAAAGGGCCCGTTCCGCGAGTTGAATCAGGTGAGGAATCATGTCACCGTCCACCGTACCGGCAAAAGACAAAACGACACCAAAGGCCGACCCAGCCTGAGCCTTTGGCATGGCAGGCGCTTGCAATCGCTGCTGAAGCAGCGGAACGAGGGATATGGATGCTTTGCGCGTCATTCGTTTGAAATCGTCGACGAATAGCCGATAATTCTCCATGAATAGAACGCTGCAAACTACGGGAATGTTGCTTGGCTTCCAAGGCGAAATGCACAATTGCAACGTGTTTCATTCACAAACATAATTTCCCTAACGCAGGAACAATCAAGTTGTTGAGTGGTATGAATGGGTCAAATCACGGCTTCAGACGAATCCGCGCATGCATGTTTCAGGCACCAAGGGCAGTCCTTCGGGAGTGCGGATCATTTGGTAGAAGAGGGGATGCATGAAGTTGAGGGTCCGTCGGAATTGACGTCCATAGAAGTGGCACTTCCACACCTCCAGGGCGATGCGCTTGGTGGTGTTCCAAGCGTAGGGACTGAAGCCGTTGGGACGGGCAAATCGCTCTACCCAAAGGCGTGCTTGAGGCAGCGATTGAATCGAACAGGGGGTGACGACAAGTGCGGGGTTCAAGGGGAGTGCCATGGGGTTGTGTTTTGGGGTTCAACGGATTTCTTGAACCAAAGGGACACAGGCACTCCGCAATGAATTTACGGACCAGAAAAAAAGTTGGGTTTAGCCTCGCTTTTGCCGCTGCAAAGCGGACTCAAGTTTCTGGATGACAGACGCTTGAATGTGTTCTGGAGTGAGGACTGTGAGCTCAGATGCGTGGGCTTGCAACCACTGCAAAAGCTCAAATGTGGGCATGACGTTTAACGAGACCACCAAATGTCCGTCTTGCTCATTCACCTTCTGAGAATGGTGGAGCGGTTGAGAGATCAAGTATTTGGCGAGCAAGGGGTCGCACTCGAATTCCACCGTTTCAGGCTGCCCGTTCCCCAACACGGTGATGCCAAGGGCATGCTGGAAGTAATGGTGGGCTTCGAAAGTCGAGTGGACTTGGAAGCGATCCGTTTCGTCGATGGCCACTCGTGAAATCCGATCGCAACCAAACGTTCGGATGTGCTTCTTGCTGGGGTCCCAGCCGACCAAATACCAACGGTTTCGGTATTCTTTGAGCAGATAAGGATGCAGGTTGTACGCGGTGGCTTGGTCCGAGGCGTCCTTGAATTTGGTGTAACCAAGCGTGATGCTATGGCGCGCACGGATGGCTTGGAGGAGTGGAGCAAGGTGTTCCGATCCCGCCGCATGCGGTGTGCTTTCAAATTGGATGAACTCGTCGACTCCATCTCCGTCGAGGTTGGGCGAGACGGTCAATCGGTCTGCGATTTTGCCCAGAGCTTGGTCGAATTGCTGGAAAATGGGCAGGTCGCGAAACTGGATGAGGGTGTTGGTGGCGAAGCGAATGGCGTCGAGGTCGTCGTCGTTCAGTTGGACGTCGTTGATGCTGTAGCCCTCTTCCGTGTAGTGGTAGCCTCGTTCGTCGCGGTGGTATTCGATGGGCGCGTAATAGCCCAAATCCGCTTCGTTCCGCATCGCCCACAAGTCCTTCTCCACCGTGGAAATGCTGATGTGTTCCCCGTCGCTCCCGTACAACGCTTCTTCGCAGGCCTGGCGCAGGTCTTCTTTCGTGGGAAAGGGTTTTCCAGGGTTGGTGAGGCACCGATCAATGATGCGGTACCGGAGCAGAGCGTATTTGTTCGCGGGCATGGATCACCAAGAGGTTTGGGCCGTGGGGGGCGAGAATTGTTTCATCATCGACATCCCTCGCGGAACGTATTGAGGGTCGTGCGTTCGGGGCAGGCCGGTCTTGGGGTACGGTTGGCCCGTGTTGTGCATGTGGAAGCAATCCTTGAAACGGCCTTGGCGCATGGTGTCGCCGTAGGTTTGGTTGATCCAGTCCGCTCCGTGTTCCACGCCATTGGGACCACGAATGTCCCGGATGTTGACGTCGAGCAAAATGCACTTGTACCCCATCAGTTGGAAAGGCCCCCAGGAAGTGGCGAGGTTGCGTAGGGCGTCATCCGAGGCGTCCGCCAAATGGGATGCCGTCACGTTTTCGTAGTTCTTGCGATTGCCGTCCCGGACTTGTTTGAGCCGGTTGAACACGTGGGGCTCGAAACGGGCTCCCGCAGGTTTTTTCCCCGAGCACTCCAGCATCAGAAGGGACATGAGGTAGCTGTAGTCGAGGTCGTACTTCGCGGCGGCGCGCTGGATTTCCTGGCTGTAATGTTGTTCGGCCGAGTCTTTGCCGGCGCGATCTCCTGCCGCATGCCAAGGGGTCACGAAGTGGGCCTGGTAGTATTTCCAAGCGACGACGAGACCGGCGAAGACGAGCAAGGCCGAGACGAAGTGGCTCAGCCGGTTCCGGTCGAGCTTGGAGGTTCGTTTTTTGGGCTTGCGTTTCGCCATGCGTCAAAAGGGAATCATGCCGTGAATCCAACGCACGAGGGGAAGGAGGGCGAGGGAAGGAAGGGCGTCGACCAGCGGCCATTGGGGCAAGCCGTGAGCCTTGACGCCCAGGAGTTGAAAGCCGATGCCGAGCATCAGGATGCCGCCAAGGGCGCTGAGTTCGGTGATGAGCGCAGGGTCCATCTCTTGGCCCGCGAAGGTGAAGGCGAGGGTAAGCGCTCCTTGAAAGCCGAAGACGCCAAGCGCCGACCACAAGACGCCTCGACCGAGGGTCGCCGCCAAGAAGGCGCTCGAGATGAGGTCCATGGTGCCCTTGATGAGCAACAGGTCGGGTTTATTCAAGAGTCCGTCTTCCATGCAGCCGATGAGTGTCATCGAACCAAGGCAAAACAGCATCATCGCCTCCATGAACCCGCGCGAAGTGGATGAGGCGTCGGAAGGCGTGGAGGCGGAGGTCCAGCGGGCGAGTCGAGTCTGCAGGCCGAGGGTGTGGCCTAGGAGCGTGCCGAAGACCAGGGCAAGAAAGAGGTCGATGGGAACCTTCGTTTCGAGGGCCATCAGGGTGCCGATGGTTAAGGTGAAGAGCCCAAGCACGACGAAGACCTTGTCTTTGAGGTCGGAAGACCAACGTGCCCCAAGGGCGAGGCCGGCGGAAGCGCCGACTGCCACGGTGACGGTGTTGAAGAGTGTGCCGACCATGCTGTGAAGTTACCTTTGGGCTTTGAAGGGCTGGACTCGCAACGGGGCCGGTCGTCAACATCGACGCGTTGAAGTTCACACTCGAAACCACAGACCCCGGGTCGAAGGCCCGTGCTGGCGTGCTGTCCACCGACCACGGCGACATTCAAACGCCGATTTTTATGCCTGTGGGCACCATCGGGACCGTGCGTGCCGTGCCTCAGACGGAATTGAAGGAAGTCGTCGATGCGGACATCATTCTCGGCAACACCTATCACCTGCACTTGCGACCCGGCACGGAGGTGCTTGAGGAGGTCGGTGGACTGCACAAATTCATGAACTGGGACCGGCCCATCCTGACGGACAGCGGGGGGTACCAGGTGTTCAGTTTGGCCGAGAACCGGAAGATCAAAGAGGAAGGCGCCACGTTCCGCAGTCACATTGACGGGAGCAAACACCTGTTCTCGCCGGAACGCGTCATGGACATCCAGCGGAGCATTGGCGCGGACATTGTCATGGCTTTTGACGAATGCCCGCCGTACCCGTCGACGTACGAGTACGCCAAGAAAAGCATGGAGCTCACCCACCGCTGGCTGCACCGATGCGTTCAGCGTATGAAGGAGACCAAACCGCTGTACGGTCACGAGCAGGCGCTGTTCCCCATTGTTCAGGGGTCGACCTACCCGGATTTGCGTCGGGCTTCGGCGCATGCCGTGGCGGAAGTGCCGTCCTTGGGCTACGCCATTGGCGGATTGAGTGTGGGCGAGCCCCACGAAGACATGTACGCCATGTGCGAAGAGGTGTGCGCCATTTTACCGGAAGATGCTCCTCGCTACATGATGGGGGTGGGGACGCCGGTGAACATTCTCGAGAACATCGCGTTGGGGGTGGACATGTTCGATTGCGTGATGCCCACGCGAAACGCCCGAACCGGAACGTTCTACACCTGGGACGGGGTCATGAACATGAAAAACGCCAAGTGGAAGACGGACATGAGTCCCCTCGACCCGAAGGGCACCGCGCCCGTGGACCACATGTACAGCAAGGCCTACGTGCGTCACCTTTTTCACGCGAACGAATTGCTCGCGTTGTACATCGGATCCGTGCACAACCTGAGTTTCTACCTGGACCTCGTGCGCGAGGCGCGAAAGCAGATTCAGGCCGGTGCGTTCCGCGAATGGAAAGACCGCATGGTGGTTCAACTTTCTCAGCGCGTGTGATCGGATGAACCGCCTTGACCGCTACATCGTCGGAAAATTCCTCGGCACCTTTGGGTTCATGCTCGGGGTGTTCTGCTTGGTGGTCGTGGTCTTTGATTTGATGGAGCACCTGAGCCGGCTGCTGGATCACCAAGCCCCGTTTGCGGACACGGCGTTGTACTACGTCAACGTGTGCTTCCACTTTGCGTCGCTGCTCATGGGGTTCATCGTGTTTTTGACCATCATTTGGTTCACGAGCCGTTTGGCCCAAAACAGCGAAATCGTCGCCATGCTCGCCGGAGGCATGCCCTTCAAACGCTTGTTCAGGCCGTATTTTCTTGCGTCGGGATTGTTGGTGGCGCTCGCCTTGGTGTTGAGCCACGTGGTGGTGCCGCGCGCCAACGAGCAAAAGCTGGCGTTTGAAGAGAGCTTCGTGAACACCGCCGTTCACGTCAAAGACCGCAACCTCTACCGGGAGGTCGCGGATGGCACCATTGTGTACTTCCGAAGCGTCAATTACGGCCGAGGCACGGGCTACAAACTCCAACTCGAACAGTGGGAGGGTGACTCGCTGAAGCAGCGGATCCTCGCCGCCAAGGCGACCTACATTCCTCAGGATAGCCTGTGGCGGTTGGTCAACGTGGGGGTTCGGGATTTCAAGGCGGGAGGCCGCCAGCATTACCGGTTCATGTCCCGGCTCGACACGGCGCTGACGATGCGGATCGACGACTTTGCGGAGCGAAACGAAGTGGTGGCGACCATGCCCACCCGACAATTGCAGGCCTACATCGGTGCGGTGCAGGAACGGGGGGCGGACACCGCCAACCTCGAATTAACGCTTCACAGCCGCTCCGCCAACGCAGCCGCCATCCTTGTTCTGACCTTGATTGGCGTGTCGATCGCAGCCCGGCGGATGCGCGGTGGAACCGGTTTGCACCTCTTCGCGGCCGTGTTCATTGGCTTCACCTACGTCTTCGCCTCGAAAGTCATTTCCGTGTGGGCGGCCACGGTTGGGTTGCCCTCGTGGTTTCCGATGTCGGAACAGGGCGTACGTTGGCTGGCTGCGTGGTTGCCGAACTTTTTGTTCGCTGGTCTGGGAGTGTGGCTTTACGTGCGGGCGCCAAAGTGAGGGCTTTGCTGACTTAACCCATGCCAGCGAGTGGCCCGCAGTAATTCGCCTGCACCTCAGCGGCTGCTTGCCGAGCCGTGGTCTCTTCCTCGAACACCCCAAACACCGTCGACCCGCTTCCCGTCATCTGCACGTACGATGCTCCTGCTTGTCCAAGTGCGTCCAGAAGCGCCGCGACTTGGGGGTGACGTTTGCATGCACCAGCCTCGAAGTCGTTTTGGATGCGGTCGCTCCAAGCGCTGGCGGGCTCGCTGGCCAAGGCGGCCCAGTCAGTGTTCCGGTCGTGAGGCGTCAGCCCCCCGAATGCTTGGGCTGTGGAGATGTGGATGCCTGGGTTGGCCACCACGATCCATAACCCGTCCAAGGGGAACTCAAAGCTGAGCGGCGAAACGTTCTCGCCGCGTCCTGTCACAAGCGCGGGTTGGGCATCCACGAAGAAGGGGCAGTCGCTGCCGAGCTCGGCGGCCAGGATCATCAATTCTTCACGGGACAACACAAGGCTGCAGACATCATTGATGGCGCGCAACATGTACGTGCCGTCCGCGCTGCCGCCTCCGAGACCCGCGCCCATCGGCAACACCTTGTGCAGGTGGGCTGACAGTCCGGGCAAGGTGTGCTTGGCTGCGAGCAAACGATGGGCTTTCACGACCAAGTTGTTGTTGGTGTCGCCGGGGATGTCCAAGCCGGTCCACACGGTGCGGAGTTCTCCCGGAGCGACCGAATCGTCCTTGAGAACTTCGAGAATGTCCGTCCACCCCAAAGGGAGGAAGATGCTTTCCAAGGCGTGGTACCCGTCGTCGCGCTTGCCGAGGACGTGAAGTCCGAGGTTGACTTTGGCGGGAGGGAAGAGGACCATGCGTTGATGCGTCGGTTTCCGGGTCAGTCGATGTAGCCGAAGCGCTTGAGCTTCCGCTCGTCGTCGCGCCAATTTTTGTCCACCCGAACGTAGAGGTCCAAGAAGACCTTCTTGCCCAGGAACGCCTCGATGTCCTTTCGCGCGTCCATCCCGACACGCTTGATCATGCGGCCTTGGGCACCCACGACGATGTGCTTTTGGGATTCGCGGGCCACGTGGATTTCCGCGCGGATCCGCGTGATGTCCGGCGCGTCCTCGTAGGCTTCCACCACGACTTCGCAGCTGTAAGGGATCTCCTGCTTGTAGTGCGTGAGGATTTTCTCCCGGACGATTTCAGACACAAAAAAGCGCATCGGCTTGTCGGTCAACTCGTCCTTGGGGAAGAATGGCGGGCTTTGCGGGAGCTGGGCGACAATGCGTTCGAGAAGCGTGTCGACGTTGAAGTTGTGGAGCGCGCTGATGGGCACGACCGAGGCGCGCGGCAATTTGGCGGCCCAAGCGTCGAGCTTGGCTTCGACGGCGGTTTGGTCTGTGGCGAGGTCAATCTTGTTGACCAGCACAAACGTCGGCACGTCCATCGCGGCAATCTTTTCCAACGTTTCCGGGTGGGCCATGCCTTCCTCGTTCACTTCCGTCACCACAAGCAGCACGTCGGCGTCTTGCAAGGCGGTCTTGACGAACTTCATCATGCCCTCCTGCAACTTGTATGCGGGGTCCAACACACCTGGGGTGTCGCTGTAGACGATTTGGTAGGCGTCGTCGTTGACGATGCCCATGATGCGGTGGCGCGTGGTTTGGGCCTTGGCGTTGATGATGCTCAGGCGTTCGCCCACCAGCCGGTTCATGAGCGTGCTCTTGCCCACGTTGGGGGAACCAACGATGTTGACGAAGCCCGCACGGTGGTCGTCAGGAATCTCAGAAGAGGGAAGGGGTTGATTGTCAGTCACCGGGGGTGAGGTTGGAAGCCCAAAGGTACGTTTCCCCTTGTGAAAGCATGTCAAGGAGTTTGCACATGCGAACAACTTGTGTACATTTGCCGTCCGTTGTTGGTCAAGGTCATGGCTTGATTGCAAAGACAACGGAACCCACATCGCGGGGTGGAGCAGTTGGTAGCTCGTCGGGCTCATAACCCGAAGGTCGCAGGTTCAAGTCCTGTCCCCGCTACTTCAAGCCCGATGCACGAGAGTGCATCGGGCTTTTCATTTGCGCCTGCGTCGAGCACGTGTGCTCGTGAGCAAGGCGCAAATGAAAAGGCCCCACACGCGAAGCGTGTGCCGGGCTTGAAGTGAAGCCTCCCCCGTTGGACTCGCGCCACCGCCAGGTGGCGCAACACTGTCCCCGCGCCTGCGTCGAGCACGTGTGCTCGCAAGCAGGGTGTCCAGATGTGTAACTTTTGTGGCGGAACTCACGTACTCGGGTTGAATCAACTTATTCACCCCATGAAGTATTCTTCCAAATTCTCCCTCGCCGCGGCCCTCAGCCTCGGCGTTTTTGTGTCCGGTAATGCCCAAGAAACGCCGGTGGCGGAGGCCGTGTACGGCGGCATGGCCCGTGACTTTGCGATCGCGGCCGACAACGGAACAACCACCGTCCCTAGGGTGACGATGTTCATGGCGACGGAAAGCGCCAACTCGGTGTTCTATCAAACAGGGTCGCGCGTCACCAGCACCGACCCTTCGTCTCCCGGAGTGGCGACGTTCAGCGGCTGGCAGGTGATGCCCACCCTGGATGAAAACGCCGAGTACGGCTCGACCATTGACGGTTTGGCTTGTCACGGCGCGTCGAGCACGCTCCTGTTCCTCCACGAGGGCACGTTGTATTCCACGACGCCCACGGCCACGACGAACACGGAGCTCGACGGCCCAGGCATCCAAGACGTGCTCGTGATTGGTGACGACGTCCTGTACGTGCGAAATGGCATGACGGCGTCGGACCTCGATTTGGTTCGCGGCGAAATGGACGCCTCGGGCACCTACGCGGAAGTGGACGTGTTGACGTTTTCCACTTCGACGATGGGGGATCGTCCCAAGCTTGTTCTTGACGAATACACGGAAGAACTTTTCGTGACCTTTCCGCGCCAAGCCCAAATGGTCGTGATGACGTTTGGGGACACCTACGACAACATCACTTCCACGACGACGGTGTCGAGCTTGCCCAACCCTTCTCCCAACGATCCACTCGTGGAATGGGCGGCGTTTGACGTGGCGCCCGACGGCCGTTGGTACGTGATGGGCAATTCGTCTTACGAGCTCGCAGGCACGGGACACGATCGTCAGGTGGCGTACTCGTACGACAACGGAGCGAACTGGGACCAGTTTGATTTGAACGCACCTGGCCCAGCGGGCGGGGTGTTCGGAAACGACATCGTGTTCATCGAGCACGACGGCAGCTCCCAATTCAGCGTGTTGAGCGGCGACGTGGTGAGCCATGCGTTCGGCATCAGCGGGACGTGGACCGGCATCGGCCACATCGCCACGGACGGAGACACGCGGGCGAACAGCGGATTTGTCTGCGTGGACCCCATCTTCGACCAAATGGTGTACTTCACGACCAACCAAGGGTCCGGATACTCCATGGACCGCGGCGAAACCACCAACAACATGTGTGAGGGCATGCTCGCCATTCAGGTGAACGACATCGACATGACGGCCGACAAGCAGAACGCGTGGGTGGCGTCCAAGTCAGGCGTGCGCCGTGTGACGGATTACCTGTTGCCAACGAAGGCGTGGTCGGATGCGATTTGGCCCAACCTCGACGGTTCTCCTTACAAGTGCATGGAGATCCTCGACGACAACGCGGAGACGGTCATCGCAGGCAACACCCGTTTGCACATGCTTGAGGCCAGTGGTTCGTGGTCCACGGTTTTCGATCCCACGGTGGCGTTTGGTTCAGCGTTCCACTACGGGACGAAGTTCATGTCGGTGGAGCAGAGCCCCACGAATTCCAACCTCATCTTTGCCGGTGCGATCCAAGAAGGCACGCTGAAAGGCGGGTTGTTCGTGTCGGTCGACGGCGGCACGACGTTCCAACAGCTCGAATTGAATGCCGCGGGTACTCCTGCGCAGGATGAAGACGTGCTCGACATTGAATTCGTCCAGGAAGGCAGCACGGAAGTGGCCTACGTGGCCCTCTCGTACGCCGACGGCGGAGCGGGCAACGTGTTCCGTGTGGTGCACGATGCGAGCACCGGCTCGTTCTCGGTGTCCTACAACTTCCACGCTGCAAACTGCAATTTCACGGGCAACAACACCAACACGATCACGGATTTGCAGCTGTCAGAAGACGGGACGATGCTCTTCGCGGCGGGTCAAGATTTGACGACAGGAGCACCTGCTTTGTTCTCCAAGGACCTGGACGGCGCTTCGCAGTGGGAATTGATGGACATGTCGGCGCTTCCGCTCTCGGATTACGACAACGGCATCTCAGCGTTGGCGTTTGGCAACAACCGTGTCTTCATCGCCATGGATGAGGAGATCTACTACTACGACTTTGACAACGCGGCGTGGGCCTTGGGTTACAGCTACCCTGAAGGAACCCAAATCAACGTCATGTACTACGACGAGCTCCTCGTCGGTACGGGAACCGGATTGTACGCTCATGGCGTGTTCGAGTCGACCTCGATGGTCACGGAAGCTCCAGTGGCCTCTGTGGTGCTGGAAGCCTTCCCCAACCCGACGACCGGCCAATGCACGGTGCGTCTCGGTGAAGATGCACGTGGCGAAGTGTCCGTGCTGGACATGGCGGGTCGAGTCCTTTTCACGACGCGCGTGACCGGTCCTCAAGTGCAGCTCGACATGTCGGAGTTGACCTCGGGCAACTACCTCGTGCGTTGGACCAACGAAGCCGACCAAACGGCAGGCACGGCGCAGGTGATCAAGCACTGATCTTCAGTCGCTAAAACCTGACGCAAATGACAAGCCCGGGCCGTTTGGTTCGGGCTTGTTTGCCTTACTTTTGGCTGATTCTCCCTCTCTCCCTAAAGCATTCACAATGAAAGGCGTTGTCTTCACAGAATTCCTCGAAATGGTCGAACAAAAGTTCGGCATGGACATGGTCAACAACTTGATCGAGCAAAACGAACTGTCGTCTGGCGGGGTGTACTCTGCGGTAGGAACCTACCACCACTCGGAAATGGTGACGTTGGTGGTGGACTTGAGCAAGCGCAGCGGGGTGGAGCTTCCCGATTTGTTGAAGGCGTTTGGAGGCTATTTGTTCAACACCTTCACAACGGGTTACCCCGAGATGTTTGCCTCCGCGAACAACGGGTTTGAATTTTTGCAAAGCGTCGACCAGGAGATTCACGTTGAGGTGCTGAAATTGTACCCCGACGCGGAATTGCCTTCGTTCAAAACGACGTTGCTCGAAGACCACGTCTTGCAGATGGACTACCACTCGGACCGGGCCATGGGCGCCTTGGCCTACGGGTTAATTGAGGCGTGCGGCAATCACTTTAGCGAAGGCTACGAGATTGATTACCAACCCCAAACCGAAGACGGCAAGTACGTTCGGTTTGTCATCACGAGAAACGGCTGAGAGCCGCACATTGAATGTCGGAGGACGCCTACAAAAAAGCGTTTGAGCGCGAACGAAACGCGCGCAAAGAGGCCGAGCGAATCACGGAGCTAAAGAGCCGTGAGTTGTTTGAACTCAACTCCGCATTGCAACAACTCAACGACGAGCTGGAGGAGCGCATCCAAAAACGCACGGCCGAGTTGGAGACCGCGCGGAACCGTGCTGAGGCCAACACCAAGGCCAAGTCGGAGTTTTTGTCGATGATGAGCCACGAGATGCGTTCGCCGTTGAACGTCATCGTGGGGTTGACGGAGCTGCTTGACCAGCGCGATTTGGAAGATCCTGAAGGTGGGTACGTCCGAAACGTGCGGTTCAGCGCATTGCAGCTGCTCAATTTGATCAACGACATCCTCGATTTGAGTGCCATTGAGGCGGGGAAAATCGTTTTCGAATCCACGCCTTTCGATGTGACGTACGCTGTGGATCAAGTCTTCAATGCCTTGGAGCAGCGGGCCATTGACAAGGGGCTCACGTGGTCCAAAGCGGTGCCGGACGACCTCCCTGTTCCGTTGAAAGGAGACGCGTCGAAACTCAACCAGGTCTTGATCAACTTGCTCGACAACGCCATCAAGTTCACCCGAGACGGAGGGGTGGGGTTGTCGCTCGAGCAGCTTGAAGGCCAAGGGAAGGAAGGTGAGGTGTGGATTGCCATTGAAGTGACCGATTCCGGAAAGGGCATCTCCGAGGAAAACATGGAGCGGATCTTTGGGAAATTCGAGCAAGAGAACACCTCGACCCGTCGCGTGCACGGGGGTTCAGGATTGGGCCTCGCCATCTCCAAGCAGCTCATCGAATTGCAGGGAGGGAACATCTCATGCAGAAGCGAAGTGGGGAAGGGAACGACATTTCGGATGGAATTGCCCTTCCGTTACGAAGGACGCGTTTCAGAAGACATGTCGTTAAAGGATTGGAGCCAAGTCAACCTCGTAGGATTGCGCATCCTTGTGGTGGAAGATTTGGAAGTGAACCGAATGCTCTTGCGTCAGATGCTCCGCAACAAAGGAACCGTGATGTTCGAGGCGGAAAATGGCAAGGAGTCTTTGGAGGTCCTCAAGGAACATGAGGTGGATCTCATTCTGATGGATCTCCACATGCCTGAGATGGACGGAATTGAGGCGACCAAACGCATTCGCGAAGGCCGAATCAAGGGTTTGGACGCCGACATCCCGATTGTCTGTCTGACCGCTGACGTCTTCAAGGAAACCAAGGAGTCGATTTTCTCAGCCGGGATGAATGACTTTGTCACCAAGCCCCTTGAGACGCGCCGCCTGTATCAGGTTTTGAACCATTGGAGGAACCAAATCGACGCTCGCAACGCGGAACTGACCTGAGTGAACCCGCCCGAGCTACCTTCGTAGCATGCGGAAAATAGCAGCTTGGTCGGTGGCGGTTTTCGCCCTGTTTTGGATCGGTTCCCTTATGACCCCTGCTTCGACGGTGAAGCATTGCGAGGTGCCCTTGGGCAAACTGGCCCCCAATTTTTGGTTGGAGTGGAAGTGGAGTTACCCCGACGACCGTTGGGATCCCGCTGAGGCGGATGCAGCGGAGCGCGAAGCGCGCCTGCACGCCGCTCAAGGCTCGACCTCTCGCGTGGTGGATGGCAGCTGGGCGCAGCAAGGACCGTTGAATTTGAGCGGACGATTGAACCTCATTCACGAAGATCAATCAAGCCTCACCAATCAACTCTTTGCGGGTGCGGCAGGAGGTGGGTTGTGGCGCTCATCCAACGGAGGGAATTCGTGGGTGCCGTTGACGGACGAATTTGATCATTTGTCCATTGGTGCGCTGGCGTTTGATCCGGAATCAAGCGACGTGATGTACCTGGGCACCGGCGATCCCCAAATCAGCGGCCACCCCCGCATTGGGGGCGGCATCTACAAATCGGTGGACGGTGGAGAGACCTGGACGCACCTGGGTTTGACGGAGACGCGCATCGTGAGCCGCATCGAGGTGGACCCGACCAATCCGAGCGTGGTGTTCGCGGCGACGATGGGCAACCCCGGCATTCCTGGGCCTGACCGCGGTTTGTACCGTAGCGTCGATGCCGGAGAAACGTGGGATCAGGTCCTGTTCGTCGGGGACTCGGTGGGAATCAACGACGTGCGCATTTCTTCGAATTCTGGTGCCATTCTGGCAAGCTCTTGGCACCGAATTCGGACGTCCACGGTGAGCGATTTGGTCAGCCCAGACAACCGCGTGTACCGAAGCCTTGACGGCGGAGACACGTGGGAAGTTCTACCGAATCCTTGGGGAGAAGAAGTGCGATGCCGCATCGGCATTGAGGAGTCAGAAGGCCGGTTTTTCATCAACCCCGTGGGGCCCGACCTTCAATTCAGCAACCTATACCGTACCGGAAACGACGGCGACTCATGGACGGCTTTGGTTCCCGAGGGAGCAATGCCTGAAGGCGTGCTCGGTGGGTTTGGCTGGTATTTCTCCAAGGTTCGCGTCAACCCTTGGAATTCAGATGACATTTCAGTGTTAGGAGTGGAACTGTGGAACACGCTGAACGGTGGACAGACTTGGGAACGCATGGGGCCTGAATGGTGGACGTATGAAGTGCATGCGGACAAGCACGATTTGCAATGGGTAGGGCCCAACGAACTTTTGCTTGCCACCGACGGCGGAGCATACCGCAGCACGGACCACGGTGCGACCTGGGAAGACATCGAATTCCTCTCTGTGGGGCAGTTTTACCGCGTGACGCACATCCCGGGAGCACCCGGTTGGTACACCGCGGGCGCCCAAGACAACGGCACCACGACGGGCAACGCTTCCGTGGCCTACAACTGGTCTCGGGATCGTGGAGGCGACGGGTTCACGGCCTTGTACCATCCGGAGAACGAAGCCCTTCGCGTGGCCACGGTGCAATACGGCAACTTCGCGTATAGCCTGACGGCTTGGGGCGAGGAGCCCAACTGGAATGGAATGACGGATGGGATCGATTCAGAAGATCGGAAGGGGTGGAATTCCCCCATTCTGTTCCACCCTGCGGATCCTGACGTGGCGTGGTGTGCAACGGAACGAGTGTACCGCATGGTGGATGCGCCGTTTGGTGTGTGGGAGCCACGCAGCGAGGACCTGACGCTCGGTTTGGACCCTGGCTTGGGCTTCCGTGTGGTGACGACGCTGTCAGGAAGTCCATTCAATGGGGACTTGATCGCGGCGGGCACGTCGGACGGGCAGGTTTGGTACAGTGCCAACAGCGGGTCGACGTGGGTGTCGATGAGCGAGGGCCTGCCGCAGCGCCAAGTCACCGATGTGGCTTTCGACCCATTCCATCCGGACTCCATCACGGTGACGTTGAATGGCTACAAGGATGCGGTGTACACGCCGCACGTCTTCCGAGCGGCCTTGGGAGGGGAGTGGCACGACGCGACGGGCGACTTGCCCGATCATCCTGCCAACGATTGGCGTGCGTTGAATGACAGCACGTGGGTGATTGCGACGGATTTTGGGGTCTACCACACGGAAAATTGGGGAGCGCACTGGGAGCGAGTTGGCGACATGCCGTTCATTCCGGTGTTTGAACTGGACGTGGACACGGCTGGATCGCAATTGGTGGCGGCCACCTTCGCACGAAGCATCCAGACCTTCCCGCTTGACAGCCTCGTTCCAGCCCCCGTTGTCACTGAACCCAAGGACACGACGTCCATTGGCGTGGCAGAGTTGACCGGCTCTGCGCCATGCGCGACGTTGCGCCAGCATCCTTTTGTGGGTCGTGGCGAGGCTCAGGTGGGCCCAGAGTGGCTGGGCAGCGCGTGGTCCGTTTGGTCGGCGTCGGGTCAGCTCATGACGTCTGGGACAATTCGTGAGTCACGCCTAGTGTGGGAGATGAGCTCATGGCCCGCAGGGATGTATGTGCTCCGAATGGAGTCGCCCGCAGGAGATGCCTGTGCTCAGCCCGTGGTCAAAGCCGCAGCGCGCTAAGTCCTCAAGGGCACGTCTCCCCAAAGAGGGTGAGCAGCTCCAAGATGTCCGAGACGGTCACCGAGCCGTCGTCGTCGAGGTCGGAGGCGCACGTGACGTTGCAGCCGAAATCCGCCAGCAACGTCAACATGTCCGGCACGTTGAGCAGCCCGTCGCCGTTCAAGTCGCCCAGGCACGTCGGATCGGGATCCGGTCCCAAGCACGTGGCGCAGGTGCCGTAGCAGACGGGATCCAGCGCTGCGTCAATCATCCCTGTGGTGTGGAATCGGTCGATGCCGTCTGCACATCCCACGGGTACGCTCTCGTCTTGGCCCCACGCGTTGCCGTTGATGAACTTGTACTTGATGTACGTACCTGGGAGGAAGGTGGTGGTGTATGCCCAAACGTCCGTTCCTGCCACTTGAGTCATTGGCGTCGCCCCGGCATCCCAGCCTTGCCACGTGCCCGCGATGTGCATTCCAGCCGTCGACACGTTCAATCCTTCCATGTTGACCTGAATCGTCAGGCTGTATTCCAGAGGTCCGCCGCCACCGCCAGTCGTGTCGGGAATGCAGGACGAGCACGCGCCAAAACACACCGGGTCCATCGCGTTGCCTGAGGTGGGATTCCAGCTGATGATCCGATTGTAGCCACCCACACCGTCGTCCAGCCCGCAGTCGAAGGGCACCACTTCCTCGCTGCCCCAAGCGTTTCCATTCAGGAACTTGCAAAGGAAGGGACCGCTGGGCACTTCGACCGTGGCGGACCACACACCGTCGCCTTGCGACGTCAGGGGAGTGCCGCTGGCGTTCCACCCTTGGAATTCGCCGGCGATGTGCACGCCTGCGGGAGAGATGCTGCCTGCGTTGGACATGTCCACGGCCACGACGAAGTCGTACACGCACGTAGCATCGTCCACGGTGGAGGCTTCGTCAAAATTGTTGGCCGCCGGATCCGTGCAGCCTCCGCCTTCGACGGCGCAGCCGTTGCAGGCCCCGACGTACACGTGCTGGATGTCCGATTTGTGGACGTTGCCGTGCACGTCCGTGATTTCCACGTAGTAGTCGACGAGCTGTTCTTCGAAGCCGGTGAGGGTGGCGTGGTACAGGTCGGCAATGGCGTCCGGCAAGATGAAGAAATCGATGTCGCCGTTGCCGGTCACGTTGCCCGTGGGCACGTTCGCCACATCCATGTCGACGGCCATCCAGTCGCCCACGCCGGGGCCTCCCGCGTAGGTGTCGTTGTCCGAGTCCGCGAGCGGGTTCACACCGTCGAGGTCGAGGCGGTACTTGACTTGCGCGGAGGCCACGCCGCTCACGTCGTACGCAAACGTCCATACGGCGAAGTCGCTCGAGTTGGCGTGCTGTTGGTAACCGTAATGCGGCCCAAACCCCACGCCCCCGGGATTCCACGGGTAGCGTTGCGGCACGAGGACGGAGGGAGCCGTGTTGTCGATCCCGGGCGCCGCGTCGAGGACTTGGTTGGCATAGCCCAGGGCGTTGTTGGCGGCCAAGGTTTGTTTGACCTCCATGTCGATGGCGGTGCCGTAGTACATGTACCCGCTTGTGAAGCCCGGCAGCAGGAAATGCCACGCTTTCTCGGCGAGTGAGCTCGAGGCGGAAGGGCTGACGAGGTCGGCGATGTCCACGGGGCCTTCGAGGTCCTCGGCCATTTGGACGTGGTTCTCGGCAGCGGTCAACACCGCCCAATTGCGCGCGTCCTCCGTCCATCCGTTGGGGTCAAACGTGTAGGTGCTGTTGTCGTACAAAGGCCAAAACCAATTGATGAACTGCGGGTGGCCCCAGTCGTTCGCGGCGTTGAACCACGCGCCGTCCTCGACGTGCACGAGGTCGTCCGCCGGTACAGGGTGGTCGTCCAAGAACTGCTGCACGGTCGTGGGAACGTGGCCCGCCGCGGCCGCCGCATTCGCGAAGCCGGGCACCGAATTCGCGTAGTAGTCGTACCCGCCGCCCCACGCGTTGTCGCCGTCGTGCGCCATGAGCACCAGGCTCGGATGCGCGGGGTTGTCGTACGGCGCGATGTGGGCATCAATGTCGCCGGTGCCCATGGTGGAGAAGCCGTTTTGGTAGGAGAGGAGGTCGGCCATCGGCACGACCACGAGTTGGGCGGCTTCGCCCGTTTCTGGATCGATGTGCTGAGCACGGTGCGCCTGGTAGCAGTAGGGGGCGGCGAATTGCCCGCCGCGGCCGTCGAGTTGCCCGCTCCACCAGTTGCTGCCAGCCGTGGGCACGACGTCCGCGGGGTTGGGTGGGTCGATGTTGCACCCGTTGGTGCCTAAGATGACCGGGTAGTCGCTCAGGGTCCGCGCGAGGTGGCTGTTGGCGACCACGCTCCACTCGAGGCCTTCCTCCACCAGGACGGGGATGATGCGCTCGCTGAACCCGCACTCGGCCGGCCAGAAGCCCTTGCTGTAGCCGGGCCCAAAGGTCTGTTCGTAGATGTGGCGGTGCATCTGGATCTCCTTGCGAAGCACCTCCTTGCTGACAAGAGGCGCCATGACGTGGTGAAACCCAAACGCCGTGATGTCCATCCGCCGGTTGCCCCCGCTGGTCGTCCAGTTTCGGGCGGTGGTGAAGTCGTTGTTCCAGCCGTTGTTGTAGCCCCATTGTCCAGCGGCGGCGAGGCTGTTGACGTTTTCAATCAGGCACCCTCCGTAGTTCAGGCATGCCCCTGCTTCCGGGTGGGCGAGCAAGGATTGCACCGCGTCTTTCGGTCGGAACTGGTAAGCAGCTTTGCGGTCGTCGTTGCCAAAGATGCTCGCCAAGTCGTTCAAGGGGTGCGCGAGGCCGTCGCTGTAGGTGTTGCCACCAGAGAACTTCAGTTGGTGGGACTCCCACGCGGTTTGGTACCTGTGCGGATTCGCCTCGCTTTGTTCCGGCCAATAGATCGGCTGCTGCATGTGCCACAGGTACGTCGTGTGCACCTGAGCAAAAGCGGGAAACGCAGTAAAAAGAAGGGTTCCAGCTACCGCCGCTCCCAAGAACATCGCCGACTTGGTCATCACACCAAGATACGACAACAGCCTCCAGGCTGGGCAGGCTGTCAGTAGGGGCAGGGCGTGCCCAAGCCTGAGAGGAGCACCAACAAATCGCCGATGCCGACCGCGCCGTCGGAGTCGAGGTCGGCCTCGCACGCCGCTTGGCACCCAAATCCAGTAAGGAGGGCCAGCAGGTCGTCCACCTCAATCAGGTAATCTTGGTCGAAGTCCCCCTTGCAGGAGGGCTCGGGGTAAAGGGCGCATTGCAACGGCTGGTCGGTGATTTCGAGCACCCCGCTGGGTGTCAAGTTGCGGCCCGCCAAGGCAGGGTGAGCTGCGGGGTAGCGCTCGGCACGGAACACGCCATTGAGGATGGGGTTGCCGCCTTGTTCGGTGGCGCCAAACGACCCCACGGGGTTGACGTAGGTCCACACGATCTCTTGGTCCAACGTGACTTCTCGCATTTCGCCACTTGCTCCCTCCGTGATGAGGATGTTGCCGTTGGGCAGTTGTTGGGCGCCGGAGGTGTTTTGGGAAAAGAAGTCCGCATCGAGGATGGATGGGTAGCGCCATTCCGTTCCTTCTGGGCCCCAAGGAGCGCTTGGGTTGAGGTTGTAGCTCCCGTCTTCGTTGAGTGGTGGGGTCAGGACTTCCACCGTGCTGTAGTAACCTGCAGGTCGCTCGTTGCCGTTGGAGAACACCATGATTTGCCCGTCTTGGATCCAACGCGCGTCGTGTTGGCTGTGCAGAACGCGGTCCGTGGCTGTTCCCCTTCCGTAAGCTTCAGGGTTGCCCCAACGGTACATCAAATGGCCGTTCGGTCCTGCGGTCTCTTGGTTAGGAACGCTGTGATCCAAAATCCAAAGCTCGTTGAAGTCCCGCGAGCTGATCATGATTTGGTCGAGCTCTTCGTTGTAGGCGATCGAGTTGGTGTGCAGCCAGTCGCGGTCGTTCGCCGATGCCTGGTAGTTGACGTTGAGTTGACGAGGGTAATCGCTGGGGTTCCCGTAGTTGGGCAATTCCGGATCGAAATCCTGCATCACGTGGTTGATGGCTTCCCATTTCCAAACCACCTGCCCTCCCGTTGCCCCGATGGGCATCACCTCGACCACGCAGGTTCCCCACACCACGTCCGTGGTCAGTTCTGGATTTCGTCCGCGTGCGATCCAGTCCTCTGCAGGGTAGGCCTTCCACACCAACGCGAGCACGTTGCCGTTCGGAAGCACCGCGATGTCGTGGTGCTGGCATTGGGTCTGCGACGAAATCAAGTAGCTCCACTCCAAATTCCCATTCCAGTCGAACTTCTCGATGATCCCGCCCGCCCCACCAGCACCAAACGCTTGGTTGTTGGTCTTCCCGGCGCGCATCAACCCGCCGTCGGGCAACAAGTACGCCATCATCCCCGCTTTGTACTGGCTGGCCCATGTGTTCACCACCTCACCGCAGTTGTTGAGGAGGTAGGTGTTGCTTGACGCGGAAACCGGCATCAAGGTGTACCCGTCGTAGGAACTCTCCGTTTGGAGAAGAACACCCACCGTGTTCTGTTGGGCGGAGGAGGAAAGGACCAAAAGAGACAGCGTGAGCGCTGTGAAAAGCGAGCGAGATGGTTTCATTGAATGCGAGGTTCAACATTCAAACCCCAGCAAGGCCTGAAAGTTGCATCGCGTCACCAATCTTTACATTTGCTTGACATGGGTTAGCCCTTGTGCAGGCCGCACTCGCGGGAGGACTGCTCCCACCACCAGCGGCCGGCGCGGGGGTTCTCGCCTTCGAGAACGGCACGGGTGCAGGGGGCGCAACCGATCGACGGGAAGCCCTTGCGGTGCAGGGGATTCGTGGGGACGCTGTGGGAGTTCACGTACGTGTCGAGCTCCGCGTCCGTCCAGTCGACGAGCGGGTTGAACTTGATCAGGCCGGTCATGCCGTCCCGTTCGAGGCGGGGGAGGGTAGCGCGGTTGTCGCTTTGGGCCGCACGCAGCCCCGTCACCCAAACGGCAGCTCCGTCCAGCGCGCGCTTGAGCGGGTCGATTTTGCGGATGCGGCAGCAGGTTTTTCGGGCTTCAAGGCTGCGGAAGATGGCCGACATGCCTTGCTCGTTCACAAACTCCTCCAACGACGCAGTGTCAGGAAAATAGGAGGTGAGGTCGAGGTTGCGGTACTTGCTGCGCGTGCGGTCGATCAAGTCGTACGTCTCGGGAAAGAGACGGCCCGTGTCGAGCGTGACGAGCTTCACAGGCAGGTCGTGCCGTGCGATGAGGTCAGTCAACGCCTGGTCCTCGAGGCCCAGGGACGTCGTGAACACGACTTGTTCCGGGAACTGGTCACACAGCTCGCGAAGCGCCGTGACGGCGTCGGTGCTGACAAGGAGGGGCAGGGTCGACATATCTCGAAGATACATCGAAACCCGTTAAATCCCACTAATCCGATAGGAAAAAGATTTTTTCGAAAAGGGGACGTAACTCGCGGGAGGGCGTTCAGTCCCGTTTTACGGGGTCGTCCGGGGTGACGGCCAAGTCGGCGAGGGTGCGTTTTTCCAGGACAGCTAGGTTGGCGTCGCGCACTTCCGACATGAGTCGGTTGAGGCCGCACACCGCTTCGTTGCAATCCGTGCAGCGCTCGTAGAAGTTCAGGCTCACGCAGGGGAGGGGGGCAATGGGGCCGTCGAGGATGCGGATCACTTGGGCGAGGGGGGTGTCCTCGGGGTGCTTGAGGAGGTAGTAGCCGCCGCCTTTGCCCTTCTTGGAGCCAAGGATGCCGCCTCGCTTGAGGTCGAGGAGGATGGTCTCCAGGAACTTGGTGCTCATCGGGTGCGTCTGGACGATTTCCGTGATGGACGTCGGCGTGTCGGACGCGGCAGCGTCGACGTCGGACCCGTCCGCGCGGCGCGCGAGGTCAGTCCGAACGAGCGAGCCGAGGGCGCGGAAGGCGTATTGCGCTTTTTTGGACAGCATGACCCCAAGGTAGGAAGAGTGCGAGTCATAATCCTACCTCGCAGCAGGGTTTTGACGATTTGGAACGGGTTTAAATGTGTCTCGCGCTGCCCTTTTGTGACCTAGGTCAGAAAACATGCGCGCGAAAAGGCCGTAAATTGGGGCTTCACCTTGCATTTTTGGGATTCAAAGAGGCAATTCTCCTTGAAGAATCTCGCATTACGACTGACATGAACCCCTTCTTCTCTCACGCATTGCGCCTGTTGGTGGTGGGCAGCGCCACGTGGCTTTCCGCGTTTGCAGGCCTTGCCCAAAACCACACCGTCGCCCACCAATGGAACGAGCAAGTGCTCGAAGCCGTCCGGAACGACTTTGCACGTCCGACGGTCCACGCACGCAACCTCTACCACGCGAGCATTTTGATGTACGACTGCTGGGCGGCGTACGACACCACGTCGGCAGAGACCGTGTTTCTCGGCAAGACCTTCGACGGGTACACGTGCCCGTTTGACGAGGCGTCGCTGGAGATTCCTGCTGACCTCGGCGAGCGACGCGCGGCTCAAGAAGTCGCCATGAGCTACGCCACGTACCGCTTGATCAAGCACCGCTACGTGGACAGCCCGCAAGCGGAGGCCACCATGGACAACATCTACTTTCAGATGGTGCTTCAAGAGTTGGACACGTTGTTTGAGTCCACCGATTACGCGACGTACGGGGCGCCCGCGTTGGGCAACTACCTCGCGGAGCAGCTCATCGCTTACGGCATGACGGACGGTTCGAACGAGGCGAACGACTACGCGAGCACGTGCTACGTGCAATCGGAGCCCAACATCCTGCCTGAGGTTCCAGGCACGAGCGGCCAAGTCGACCCCAACCGTTGGCAGGCGGTGGAATTGAGCTTCGCCATCGATCAAAGCGGCGAGCTCCTCACGGAAACACCGCCGTTTCTCGGTCCCGAGTGGGGCGAGGTGACGGGATTTGCGTTGCGCGATTCGAATTTGACGGAACTTGAGCGTGACGGTTGCACGTACCGCGTTTGGATGGATCCGGGAGCACCTGTCTACATTGACACGAACGAATACACCGACTTCAGCGATCCGTGGAAATGGAATCACGGCATGGTCTTGCGCTGGTCGGAACACCTCGACCCGTCGGACGGGGTGATGTGGGACATCAGCCCCGCGTCGCTGAAGTACGACGGCAGCATTCCCGCGACCGAGAACTTTGACCAGTTCTACGCGTGGGACGAAGGAGGATTGGTGTCCTGGTACGACGAGAACGGCAACTTCGGAGGGCAGGGCTACGACGTGAACCCGTTCACGGGCTTGCCGTACGAACCTGAAATGGTACCTCGCGGAGATTACGGGCGGGTGATCGCGGAGTTTTGGGCGGACGGTCCGGATTCGGAAACGCCTCCAGGACACTGGTTCACGTTGCTCAACGAATTCATCCTTGACGGACAGGAGGGAGAGCACCGCTGGCGCGGACAGGGTCCCATCATCGAGGACCTCGAATTCGACGTCAAGTCCTACCTCGCGCTGGGCGGAGCCATGCACGACTGCGCCATCTCAGCATGGAGCATCAAGGGCTACTACGATTATGCTCGCCCCGTATCGGCCATTCGCTACATGGCAGAACGCGGCCAAAGTACCGACCCCGGCCTTCCCAACTACCACCCGGCCGGATTGCCGCTCGTTCCTGGTTGGATTGAGATGGTGGACGACACCGATCCGCTGGCGTTCTTCGACGGCGAGGACCAGGTTGGAAAGATCAAGGTGCGTTGCTGGAAAGGGCCGGACTACATCGAAGTGCCTTTGATTGACGAGGCGGGTGTGGATTGGATTTTGGCCGACCGCTGGTGGCCCTACCAGCGCCCAAGCTTCGTGACCCCTCCGTTTGCGGGTTACGTCAGCGGACACAGCACGTACTCACGTGCCGCGGCAGAATTGCTTGAGCTCTTGACGGGGTCGCCTTACTGGCCCGGCGGGTTGGCCGAGTGGCCTGCGCCGATGAACCAGTTCCTCGTGTTTGAGGACGGTCCGAGCATGAGCTTCAACCTGCAGTGGGCGACGTTCATGGACGCGTCAAACGAGAGTGCGTTGAGTCGCATGTGGGGAGGCATTCACCCCCCGATGGACGACGCGCCCGGACGCGCGATTGGAAAGCACGTGGGGCGCAACGCTTTCCACTACGCTGAGACCATCGTGTTCCCACAGTGGGCCATGGAATTTGGGGGCGACGGTTTCTTGCCTTCGGACGAATGCGAAGGCGACTTCAACGCCGACGGGGTATGCGGTTCCGGCGACTTGATCTTGTTTTTGACGGCTTACGGATTGGGCTGGACGGGTGCATATGACTTGGACAACAGCGCCACGGTAGACACCCAAGACTTGCTGGTCTTCTTGACCCGCTTCAACGAGGTTTGTCCTCAGTGACAAGGGAGAGTTTCTCGGCGGTTTCAGGCAAGCCGTCTTGAACAAAACTGACGGAACAACTTCGATCGTCTTGGTGATGCGGCATCTCCGGGTGCCGCATCTTTGTTTGGTCAAAATTGCGATTTTCGTGCGGCAAACAACTGCGAACATGGATTCCAAAAACACCCACCTCATTCTGTTCAGCGCCGCGTTTTTGGTGCTTGGTTTTGTTCTTGGTCGCGTCACTGGACATCACGGTCCGCGCGGAGGTCATCACGATTTTCACTGGGTCGGTGCGGACGACGCCGAGGTGCAAGTGATGATGTTGACGGACGAAGAGTTTGAAGGCGATACCGTCTTCGAATTGCCTGGCGGAGGTACGGTCAATGTGGTCCGGAATGGCGACGAATACGAAGTGGAAGTCGAGGTGGACGAAAGGATGGAGGACGTTGAAAAGACCGTCCGCGTGCGTCGCGAACGCGGGCAGGACGGCGAGATGCGCGTGGAGAAGCGCGTCATTGTTGTGAAAGAAGAAGAATAACCTAACCCTTTACATGAATCTCATGAAATTGAATCGAGCAACCTGGTGGCAAATGAGTTTGGCGGCTTGCGCCTTGGTTTTGGCGAGCTGCGGTGGTCCTGAAGTGGCGGGAGAGGCTCCGGCTGAAACGAACACCGCGTCCAGCTTGGAGCAAGCAATCGCCGAACGCGGAGAGCCTTGCGCATGCGTCGTGGAAAACCTTGAAGCCATGTCCGGCTTGTTGGAGTCGTTGAAGAGCACGGAGAAAATTTCGGCGCAAGAAATCAACATCCAAATTGCCCAAATGATGCTGCCTTGCATGAAGCCCACGGGCAACATGGAGTCTGACCGTGAGTACTCTCGGGCCATGGGTCAATGCGACAAATTCACCGAGCTCACCGACGTGATGAGCGAAGTTAAGACCGAAGTTCAAGGGCGCGTGGAGGAAGAAGCAGCAAGCGATCAGGCACGCAATTTGGACGGAGCCAAGGGCGCCAGCGAGGTGTTGGACAAGTTGAAAGGGAACTGACAATTTCCGCGCCGCGACCGCGAGGCGGTCATTCGGAACCTTCGAGGCCGAGTCGTTTGAGCACTGCTTGAACCTCGGCCTCGGTTTTTGTGAGCTTTCCTTGGCAGAAGTCAAGGAGGAGGCCGGCGCGCTGCAGCTTGGAGGTCAATTCGTCGATGCCCAGTTCCCCCGACTGCAATGCACTAAGGATTTCTTGCAATTCGCGGACGGCGTCGTCGTAGGTCAGATTGGGGTCGAGGGCTTCACTCATCAGGGTCCGAAGTTACGCGGGTCACGGTGACGTCCGCATGGCCTTTGTGAAAGCGAAGTGCGAGTGTGTCGCCCAAGGCCAAATCCGCCGCATCCCGCACCGCCTTGCCGTCCTTCCTTGCCACCGCAAACCCGCGCTGCAACATCTTGTCGGGATTCAAGGCATCGACGGTGCTGGCCAAGTGGGCCATGCGCTGGACGTGCTTTTCCAGCGCCTGCTTCGCCCAACTCGACACCTGTACGCGCGCGTGCGACAACCTCAGCGCTTCCGCGGCCAACATTTGGCGCGGTTGCAGGCGAAGCGTCTGCATGTCTTGCGCGAACCGTTCCCGTTCCCAGGTCAATCGCTGTTGCACACGCTGGCCCATGGCGAGGCTCCATTCGGCCAAGCGAGATCGTTCCGTGACCATGCGGTCGACGAGGAAATCGGCCACGGCGGTGGGGGTTTTGAAATCCCGGTGCGCCACGAGGTCAGCCACGCTGAGGTCCGTTTCGTGGCCAATGCCGGTCAGGACGGGGTGCGGGCATTGAGCGATGGCCATGCAAAGCTCGAGGTCGTTGAAGGCGTCCAAGTCCAGCGCGGAACCGCCACCGCGAACCACCACCACGGCGTCGGGCGCCCAATCCTGGGCTCGTTGGATGGCGGCGATGAGCGTGGGCGGGGCTTCCTTTCCCTGCACGGTGGCGGGAAAGACCTCGACGTCAAACCCGACCCCCCATTCGTTCCGCAGCAGGTGCATCCCAAAATCCCGGAACCCCGACGTCCCCAGCGACCCCACAAGCGCGACCCGTTGCACGAGTCGGGGCAGGGGGAGGCCACGGTTCCATTCAAAGGCGCCGCGGGCCTTGAGCTCGGCAATCGTCGCTTGCTTGCGACGCTCCGCCTCCCCAATCATGGCCGACAGGTCAATTTCCTCTATGACGAGGCTGACCCCGTACACGGGATGGTAATTGACCCGGCCGCTGAATACGATTTCCGTGCCAGCGGACAGGACTTGATCGGTGGCCTCCCCGAGCGACTCGCGAACCGCCGCGTGTTGCGATTTCCAGATCGTTCCGCGCATGACGGCCATCCGAGAACCGTTCACTTCCTCAACCAATTCGAGGTACACGTGGCCGGAGGGGCTCTTGGAAATCTTGGCGATTTCCGCCTTGAACCACAGGGCACGGCCCTGCGTCACCTGTTCGAGGGTGCGCTTTAGACTCTCCCCAAGCTGGGAGAGCGTGTAAATCTTGCGTTCTTCTGTCTCTGCGCTCAACGTGCTGCCAACTTTCAAGACTCCCGAACCCCGTTCTCAGAGACAAAGCTCACGACCTGAATGCCCGTGGTGGTCCATTCCGTGCGTTGCTGCGCTGCGACATGGGACGAATGGGTCACGCGGCCTGCGAGATCAGAGACCACCAAGCGTCCATGCACTGGAGCGGTCCACGTCCAGGTGTTGCCCGCCAAGAGCGAGGGACGATCCCACGAGGAGTTCAAGGTCTCGCCGACGGCTGTGCCGCCCGCTTCCGGCAGCGTGAACGTGGCGCCGACGTAGGTGTCGCCGCTGTTGCCGCCGTTTCCGTTCGCGGCGAGGGCGCTCATGTAGAAGTCCGCATCACCTGACCCCGCATTGGATCCGTCCGCCAGGACCGACGTCCCTTGAACCCCGTAGGTCATGCTCGCGTCGCCGCCGTCACCGACGCACCTGTGTTGTTGTGGCAGCTCTTGCACACCGGGTCGGAGCCAGGAGCGCCTGTGCGGTCGCGGTTTTGTTCTTCCGCAACACCGATGGACGATGCAATCACGCCGACCAAACCGGCGAGAAAAAGGGGGGCGAGGAGGGACGAATGTTTCATGTGTGGGAAGCTACTGCGTTTTGGGCTTTTGAAAAAGCTGTATCTTTCCATAACGAACGACTTTACGTGGACACTTCGCCTCTCTTTCAAGAATCCACGCTCGAGGAACGGTATCAACAGTCGCTGGAGGACATGCAGTACGCGCGTTCCATCCAGTCGATGATGGCTCCGACCCACGAGCAATTGAACGCCCTGTTCCCCGAGTGCATGGTCTATGACCGGCCGATGGACCAGCTCAGCGGCGACTTCGTCTTCGTGGCCGAACGGGAGGAACTTTCCTACCTGGCGGTGTGCGACTGCACGGGGCACGGGATGAGCGCGGCGTTGATGACGGTGTTGGCGCGGGAGAAGATGTGGCAAGCGATGCACCGCGCCTCCGGGCCAGCTCACTTGCTCACGCGTTTGGACGAGAAGTTCAGGGCGGCAATGATGAATGGCGACGTGCACCGCATGCGCGCCATTGGCATGGGATTGGATCTTGCTGTGCTGGCGTACGAGCCCAAGCTCAGCCGCATCCGGTTTGCCGGGGCCAAGCGTCCGCTGTGGATCGTTCGGAACGGAAAGCTTCTGGAATTCAAGGGAACCTCTCGGTCGATTGGTGGAGCCTATTGGCGCCAAATCCCGTTCGTCGAAACCACCCTTCAAGTCCGTCCAGGCGACAGCATCTTCATGTTCTCGGACGGTGTTTCGGACCAGTTTGGCGGCCCCAAGGACCAAAAGCTCAAGCTCAAAGGCCTACGAACCTTGGTGCTGATGCTTTCCGAATTGCCGCCCGCCGACCAGCACGAGTTCATCAAAACGTGGCTCACGTCGTGGCAAGGTGAGTCGGCTTCGACGGACGACCAGTTGCTGATTTCGTTCCAAATCCCGACTTTGGGCGAATGAGACGATTCAAGTGGGTTTTCGTGGCCGGCTGTTTGATTGCGGGTTACGTCGCGGTGTCCATGTACAACAAGCCGCACAAGGATTACGCTTCTGAGGAAGTGGCCAAATCGTGGACCGCCGACGAACTCGTCGCGTGGTACACGTCCCATCCCGCAGAGGACCATGCGCAATGGCAAGAAAAAGTCATTGCCGTCACCGGAGAAGTGACCTCGGCCGACGACCGCGGGGTCATTCTCGCTCCGGGTGTGGTCGTGACCTGGGAAACGGGAGCGGCTCCGGACCAAGCCCCTTCAGGACAGGTTTCCATCAAAGGGCGCGTGGTGGGGTTCGACGATTTGTTTGGCGAGGTCCGGTTGGATCACGCTCGACTCACGCCTTGACATTCTTCACGATTTCTTGACGCGTTGGGAGGCTCGTGGCTCGAACAGGGGGGTGAATTTTGCACCATGTCTTCGCCCTTGACCCGCGGTGGGCTTGCCATGTTGGTGGCCTCTGCCATGTTTTCCTGCACTTCTCCCGTTTCCATGGATTCCTCGTTGTTGCACCCTCGACTCGCCGAAGCGGCGAATGAACTTTTGCCAGGCAACCAGGCCATGGATGCCGAGCGTGTCGCGGAGTTGAATGAACTCGCGGCGTGGGTAGGTGAAGAGCTTTCCGCTCATGGCCACGTGGACCTGACCTTCATCTGCACCCACAACAGCCGACGGAGCCATTTGGCGCAGGTTTGGGCTCAAGTCGCGGCGGACATGGCGGGACTCGAAGGCGTGCGCACGTTCAGCGGAGGCACGGAGGCGACGGCGTGCAACCCACGGACCGTGGCGGCGATGCAGCGCGCGGGGTTTGACGTGGTTGTCGCCGACACCCTGCACGGTGCCACGAACCCGACCTACGAAGTCACGGCCGGTCCCGCCCTCGCGTCCATGCGTTGTTTCAGCAAGACCTACGGCCACGAGTCGAATCCGGGCGAGGGCTTCGGTGCGGTGATGACGTGCAGCAGCGCAGACCGCGGTTGCCCCGTCGTGTACGGCTCAGCCGCACGTTTCTCCACGCCCTACCTCGACCCCAAAATCAGCGACGGGACGGCGGAAGAGGACAGCACCTACGACGCCCGCCTGCGCCAAATCGGCGCGGAAATGCTCTATGTCATGGGCCGAGTGGTCGAAGGGAAATAAGCGGGCGTCACCCGGTTGCGAGCCACACCAGGTACACTCCTGTAAACAGGGTCAGGAACGCCAACCCGGCCCAAGCCCAAGCCCGCAAGACCGGACCTGGACGCCCCGCCTCGTCAAACGCATTTCTCGTGACCAGTCGCAGGTTCCACCATGCGATGACAGGGGCGACCACGAAGGACAGGGTGGTGGCGATGTCGACGAGGAGTTTGATTTGGCCTGCGAACTGAAGCACGATGCCAAGGCCGCCCGCGGCGACGAGGATCAACGCCCACGATTCCGTTCGACGTGTAGCTTCCGTGTGGCGAGCGGCTGCCCAGGCACGGCTCAGGCTCCGGCCGTACCCGTCGAGCACCGCGAGGCAGGTTCCGAGCATCGCACTGAAGGCGGCGAGCCCCATCACCGGGCCACTCCACGCTCCGAACTGCTTGGCGTACAGGCCGACAATCCCCGCTGCAAACCCCGCGCTGCTGTCCGGGAGCGTTTCGCCGGTGCGATGCATCAAGAGCGCTCCGAGGGTTAAGAACCCAAGGGCCAGCACCGCCGAGACCAGAAATCCAAAGTTGAATTCTCGCAACGTCTCTCGAAGGGTGGGGCGGTAGCCCGAGCTTTTGATCCGTTCCAACGTCCAAATGCTGTTCCACGTGCTCAAGTCCACCGCGGTCGGCATCCACCCCATCAGGGCGATCAAAAACCCGAGGCTGGGCGTGAACGTGCGCCATTCGTCGAGCCTTGCGGCGAGCACTTCGGGATTGGGCTCGGGAGGAGATGCCACGGCCATGGAAACGGCCGCCACAGTGCTCACGACGAGCAGGGCGGCGAGCACCTTGATGAGTTTGTCGAGGGTGTCGAACTTTCCCCAAAGCAAGAGCAGGGTGGAGGCCACAAACAGGACGGCTGCCACCCACGGAGTGGAGGGCTGTCCGGCCCAAGCGGAAATGCCGAGGAGGTGATCGAGGAACGCGGCTGTGACCAACCCGACGGCCGCGGCGACGAAGAAGCACGTCGCCAAACTGAGCACCAAATACATCCAGGACGCGCCCTTGCCCAAGGACCGGTATCCCTCAATCAGCGATTCGCCTGTGATGGAAGCGTAGCGCGATCCGAATTCGAAAAACGGGTATTTGGCCGCGTTGGCTGCCACGACGGCCCACACCAACCCAAACCCCGCCATGGCCCCAGCGCGCGTCGATTGCACAAGGTGCGACACGCCGATGCACGTCGAGGCGAACAAGATGCCTGGCCCCAAGACGCGCATCCAGCGGCTCAGACCGCGCTCAGTGGGCGAGGGGGTCTCCGTCAAGGGGGGTGTCTTGGCGTTTCTTCAGCTCGTCGAGGTGGCGGTACGTGACGTACATCTTCCAGCCGACGACGGCTTTTTGGATTCCATTCAAACGCGTCAGATCGGGCACCTTGTGAATGGACGGCAACAGCACCTTGTTCAGGCGCGAAAGAAGTCCCCAAACGCTCATTCGTCCCCACCTTTGGAGGAGCCCTTGAACTGGTCTTCCTTGTATTTGAACAAGACGTTGAACGTGGTCAAGCTGCCGTAGATGCGGGTGATGTACTGCTGCAAGTTGACCTTGTCTTCGTCGCTGAGTTTTTCCTGGGCGTTGATCTGCTGCTCCATGACCCGCAAGCGGTCGCGCACCATCACAATCTTGTGGAAGAAGGTCTCCATGGGGACCTCTTTCGATTGCAGTGAACTGTCCTCCGGTTGAAGGATCAGGGTTCCGCCTTCCCAGCGCTCGCCCAGTTCGATGGGGGCGGGTTCGATGTACTGCTCGATGCGGTACATGTGCTCTTCAAAGACTTGTTCGACCGCGGCGGTGATGTCGGAGAGGTCGGCGCCTGCGCCTTCCATGCCCTCTTCCGTCACGGTCCACCCGTCGTAGGATTTTCCGATTTCCTTTTCGCCAACGTCTTTGAAGTAGACGCGCCAAAAGTCTCCGTCTTGGTTGAAAATCACCCCCTCACCGTGAGTGGGATGTTCAACCGTTGCGCCGAGTTGTGCCATGCCACGCAAAGTGCAACCTGAAGGGGGGTGTAGAACGTAAGGGATGAAAGGCGTTTCAACATTTCGTCGTGGGAATTTGGACGCTGGGGTGTCGCGTGCGCCCGACTTCTCCTCTGAACTTCACACCCCATGAGCGAAACTCCGACCAAACTCCCTTCCTCCAGCCGACTTGCGCGCTGGGACCGCATTGGCCTTGTGGCCCTCATTTTGGTCGGCTGCTCGAGCGGCATGGTGGCCTTGGTCGGGGGAACGGACGCCGAGGAAGAAGCGTTCACACGCCTGACTCACCCCAAACCCGTGGTCGCCCTCCAGAAGAAGGAAGCTCACCCCGTGTTGTTGCGCCGAAGAAGCAACCCGTCGGCCCAGGAAGAGGCGGAACACCACGAATCCCAAGCGGCGGTCTTGGACCGGAATGCAGCTCCTGCGGCAGCGCCGGAGCCTGAGGTCGTTCCTTCCCCGGCCGCTGAACCGCCTGCCGCTCCCGAGGAGACGCCTCAAGCGACAGAGCGCGACAAGACCATCTTGCCCTGCAGTTGTTGCCGCAAGACGATGCGCGTCCCCAAGAATCCCTACACGGCCCACCAATCTGCAGCCCGCGCGTTGCCCAACAGCTTCTTCGTCAAGAACGACGTCGAGCTCAATGCTGGAAAGCGAAACGGAAAGCTTGTGGAGATCACGGACGGTCGCGGGTACCGCGTGGACCGGTTGACGCACAGCCACCCGTGGCTGCTCCCCGAGACGTACCAGTTGCTGAAGGACATGGGCAACGATTTCGCCGACGCCATGGAAGGCACCAAGAGCGAGGGCGCCGTGTTTCGCGTCACGTCTGTCACCCGAACGGACAAGCAACAGCGCAGGCTGCGCCGCCGCAACGCCAACGCGACCAACAGCCAGAGCACGCACAGTTACGGCGCGTCGTTTGACGTTGCGTTCATCGATCGCTTTGACGATTCTGCCAATTGCGGAACACCCACCCGTGAGATGGAGCGTCTTTTGAACCGCTACCAAAAAGCAGGCATCATCTACGTCATCCCCGAGGGGAATTGCATGCACATCACGCTGCGCAAGCCTTGAGCTTAGTGCGTGACGGAAAGCACCTGAGGGGCAAATCCGTCCGCCACCATCAACCACATTCCTGCAGGCAGGTCCTGCACGTCGAGGCGTGACCCCTGACCTTGCTTGGCCACGGCGCCAGTCATGCTGCGCACCGACCACGTTGCGGCCGGGTTGAGCCCGTGTAGCGTCACCACATCCGAAGCGGGGTTAGGAAAGGCCGTGAATTCGGCCAGGCCTGGCTCACGCACGGCGGTGGCGCATTCCTCCACTTGGTCTTGAATCCACAGCGTTCCGCCAAAAATGGCGAAGCCAGCGCATTGTCCGTGGTCGTAGGCCCCGAGGTTGGTTGTGGTGTGCATCGTGCTGCCGTTCTCGGTCATCCAGGTGTCCGCGGTGAGGGCGTTTTGGTAAAACACCTGCTCGTCTTGCGTGCAGTAGTACATCTCCACGGGCACCTCGGGGATCCACTGGTACACGTCGTTGTCTTGGGCCGCGACAATGAACGGGTGCGTGGGGTCGCCGAGGATGTCGTCGACGAGCCCGGGCTGCATCAGTTCTTCGAGCGTGGCTGGGCACGCGGTGTTGATGGTAGCCGCGTCGTTGGTGCCGTCAAACAGCGGCGGCAAGGTCGTGGCGTAAGGCTCCTGGAAAACCTCCGAGAGCTCTGTGTAGAGCGTGCCGTAGTAGCTGTTCCAGCCAATGACGTTGTAGGCCAAATACGCCGGATTCGAATACGTCGTAGACTCGAACGTCAAAGGGAATTGTGTCCCGCTGATGTCGTACGGACCACTTCCGGGCACGGCCGCCGTCAAAGGAAAGTCGTCGCCGTACGACGTGGTGGCGAGGTCCCGGGCCAAGGCCATGGCGGCGTGGCCGCCTTGGGAATAGCCGGAGATGAAGTTTTGGCCATTCAAGGAGTAGCCAAGCTCGTCGCTCAACGTGGAAGCCGCCTTCATCAAGAAGTAGCCGGCGTCCGACTCCGAGCGCGCGTGCACGTACGGGTGCATCAGTTCGCTGGTGCCGAGACCGACGTAATCCGGCATCAAGACGAGCTGGCCGAGGGTGGACATCAAGCCTCCAAAGGTGCCTTCGATGCTCATGAAGGACGGGGCGTCTGTGCGCTTGAAGATGGTTCCGTGCATGTACACGTGGATGGGGAGTCCGCATGGGTCGTCAAACCCTTGGGGCACGAACAGCGCGCCACTGACTTCAACCGTGTCCTCGAGGTACGGCATGTCGTAGGTGACGCGGTACATGTTGACGTCGTAGTCCGCGGAGAACGACTCGCTGGGAATGCCAAACACCGCCGCGGTCGCCGCAAGCTGGCCTTGGGTGATCGTGGTTTGCAGTTCTGCGGTTTGGGCGAGGCCAGCGAAATGAAGGACGCAGCCTAATGCCAAAGTGAAGGTGAATTTGGTTGTCATGTGAATCGGTTTCGAGGTGGCCTAAGGTAGGGGCCCAAACGCAAACAAGGCACACCGTGGGGCGTGCCTTGTTCGAACGAGCACCTCGAGGCGAGGTGCGTGTGTGGGTTCAGAGGTGGATGACCTCATCGTACGCGGCAGCGGCCGCTTCCATCACCGCCTCGCTCAGGGTCGGGTGCGGGTGGATGGTTTTGATGAGTTCGTGGCCTGTCGTCTCGAGCTTACGCAAGGCAACGATTTCCGCAATCATCTCCGTGACGTTGGCGCCAATCATGTGGCCGCCGAGGAGTTCGCCGTACTTGGCGTCGAAGATGAGCTTCACGAAGCCGTCCTTGTGGCCGGAAGCGCTCGCCTTTCCTGACGCGGAGAAGGGAAACTTGCCGACTTTGATGTCGTGGCCAGCTTCCTTCGCGGCATCCTCCGTCATGCCAACGCTCGCCACTTCAGGGAAGCAGTACGTGCAGCCGGGGATGTTGCCGTAGTCGATGGGCTCGGGGCTGTGGCCTGCGATTTTCTCGACGCAGGTGATTCCCTCCGCGGAGGCCACGTGGGCGAGGGCAGGACCAGGCACGCAATCGCCGATGGCGTAGTAACCGGGGATGTTGGTGGCGTAAAAATCGTCCACCACAATCTTGCCGCGGTCGTGCACGATGCCGCACTCTTCAAGGCCGATGTTTTCAATGTTGGAAACGACACCCGCGGCGCTGAGCACCACGTCGCACTCCAGGATTTCTTCTCCCTTCTTGGTTTTCACCGACACTTTGCAGCCCTTGCCTGAGGTGTCCACGCCGGTGACTTCAGAGCTCGTCATGATGTTGATGCCGGCCTTCTTGAAGGTGCGTTCCAGTTGCTTGGAGACCTCCTTGTCCTCCACAGGGACGATGCGGTCCACGTATTCCACGACAGTGACCTCGGTGCCGATGGCGTTGTAGAAGTAGGCGAACTCCACGCCGATGGCGCCGGAGCCGACCACCACCATTTTCTTGGGCTGCGACTTGAGGGTCATCGCCTCCCGATATCCAATGACCTTCTTGCCGTCTTGAGGCATCGAAGGAAGGTGGCGGGAGCGTGCACCTGTGGCGATGATGATGTGGTTGGCTTCAAGGGTGGACGTGGCGCCGTCGGCGGCCGTCACCTCGAGCTTTTTGCCAGGCATCAATTTGCCCGTGCCCATGATCACGTCAATGTTGTTCTTCTTCATGAGGAAGGTCACGCCTTTGCTCATGCCGTCGGCCACGCCGCGGCTGCGCTCAACCATGCCTCCGAAATCGGCTTTGGGCGAAGCCACCTCGATGCCGTAATCGCCGGCGTGCTCGATGTACTCAAACACGTTGGCGCTCTTCAAGAGGGCCTTGGTGGGGATGCACCCCCAGTTCAGGCAAATCCCTCCGAGCGCCTCGCGCTCCACCACGGCTGTTTTCAGCCCCAATTGCGATGCGCGGATGGCCGTCACGTAGCCGCCAGGTCCGCTTCCAAGAACAATCACGTCGTACTTCATGCCGCGAAGGTACTGCCCCGAGGCGTTGAACTATCTTCGCGTTTTCACGAAAGAATTCACGAAAGGTTCAACGCGATGCGCAACTTGATTTTGTTTGGCCCTCCGGGTGCAGGGAAAGGCACCCAAAGCGCCTTCCTGGTGGAACATTACAACTTGGTGCACTTGAGCACGGGCGACATTTTTCGCGCCAACATCAAGGGGCAAACCGAGTTGGGAACCCTTGCCCAGAGCTACATGAACCAAGGCCAACTCGTGCCGGACGACGTGACGATTCGCATGCTGGAGTCGGAGGTGGACAAGCACCCAGAGGCGGCCGGGTTCATTTTTGACGGGTTCCCGCGCACCACCGCCCAAGCGGCGGCGCTGGACGCGTTCTTGGAAGGCAAAGGCCAAACCATCGCCGCCATGCTTGCCCTCGAGGTGCCTGAGGATGAACTGAAAACGCGCTTGCTGGCACGTGCCGAGACCTCGGGGCGCCCCGACGACGCCGACCCCGCCGTCATCCAAAAACGCATTGACGTCTACAACGCCGAGACCGCTCCGGTGGCCGACCACTACCGGGCAGCCGGAAAATACCAAGGCATTGACGGCGTGGGGTCCATTGCCGACATCACGGCACGCCTGACCAACGCCATCGGGGCGTAACCCAGGCCGTACTTCGGATTCATGGCCAGCCAAAACTTCGTTGACTACGTCAAAGTGTGCTGCCGCTCGGGAAAGGGCGGGCAGGGTTCGACGCACATGCACCGCGACAAAACCACGGCCAAAGGCGGGCCTGACGGCGGCGACGGCGGGCGCGGGGGGCACGTGATCATCCGCGGCAACGACCAGTTGTGGACGCTCCTTCACTTGAAGTACCAGCGGCACATCATCGCCGAGCACGGGGAGGCGGGTTCGGGCAACCGGAAGCACGGCGCCGACGGCAAGGACGCCGTCATCGAGGTGCCCCTTGGCACGTTGATCAAGGACGCCGAGACGGGCGAGGTGCAGGCGGAAATCACGGCCCATGGCCAGCAACTCATCGCCACCCCGGGCGGACGTGGCGGCCTCGGAAACGACCACTTCAAGTCGTCCACCAACCAGGCGCCGCGCTATGCCCAGCCAGGAGAAGACGGCTTGGAGGAGTGGAAGATTCTCGAGCTGAAACTCCTGGCCGATGTGGGCCTCGTCGGCTTTCCCAACGCGGGCAAGTCGACCCTCCTGAGCGTGGTCAGCGCGGCCAAACCCGAAATTGCCGACTACCCGTTCACCACCCTTCGCCCCAACCTGGGCATGGTGTCCTACCGCGACGAAAAGAGCTTTGTCATGGCGGACATCCCCGGCATCATTGAAGGTGCGGCCGAAGGAAAGGGGTTGGGGCTTCGCTTTTTGCGACACATCGAGCGGAACCCGGTGCTGTTGTTTTTGGTCCCTGCGGACGCCGACGACATCCCGGCCGAATACCGCACCCTGCGGAACGAACTTGAGAAATACAACCCCGAGTTGATGGACAAGCAGCACATCCTTGCGGTGAGCAAAAGCGACTTGCTCGACGCCGAATTGGAGGCAGAGTTGCGCGCGGAACTTGACGCGGAACTCGACACGCCGCCGCTGTTTTTCAGCAGCGTGGCCCAGCAGGGGTTGCAGCCGCTCAAGGACGCGGTGTGGCGTGCCATCCTTCGGGCCAACCCCTTGCTCGGCGCATGAAACACGGAACGCACTTGCACTTGTCCACCAAGGTTCAGCGCGCCTTGGTCGAGGGACGCCCGGTGGTGGCGTTGGAGTCGACCATTGTGGCGCACGGCATGCCGTGGCCGGACAACCTTCAAACCGCCCTCGACGTCGAAGCCCTCGTCAAGGAGGAAGGCGCCGTGCCGGCGACCGTCGCCGTGGTGGACGGGGCCGTTCACGTGGGGTGCGACCGCGAAACGCTGGAGCGTTTGGCGTCGGAACCGGACGTCGCCAAAGTGTCCCGTCGAGACATGCCGGTGGTGCTTGCGCGCCGGGCCTTGGGGGCCACGACCGTGAGCGGCACGCTCATCGGCGCGGGGTTGGCAGGGGTCACCGCGGGGTGGACCAAACCTGGGACGTCAGCGCCGACCTCGACGAACTGGCCTTGCAAAACGTGGCTGTCGTCAGCGCGGGGGCCAAGTCCATCCTCGACCTTCCGAAGACCTTGGAAGTGCTTGAAACCAAGGGCGTGACCGTCCTCGGTTACGGCACCGACCGGTTTCCGGCCTTTTTCACCCCGGACAGCGGGCTGCCGGTGGCCCACCGGACCGACACCCCCGACGAGGTGGCCGCAATCAT
>JAQCBJ010000061.1 GCA_027621555.1 Bacteroidota bacterium
GAACACAAACGCGCCGCCCGCATCGACAGCTTGTCCACCCCCTCAACACTTGCGCCATGAACGCCCTCATTCCCTTCCTTTGGACATTGGGCTGGGCCGTGATCACGCAGGTCCTGTTGTTCCGGTTTGGGGTGTTCTGGGGAGGGTACGGGCTGTTGGCGGTGCACCTCTATGGCCTATTGAAAATGCCGGTTGGATGGCCTCCCACGACCTACCTCATGCTGGCCGCGGTGTCTGGGGCGGTGATGGACCTCGTGTGTTTCACGGGCGGCATGCACCTCGCGGCCTCCGTGACGCTGGGCATGGCCTACCCCGCGCTCACGTCGTCGTTGGAGTCGCGCGAAGGGCTGCGACAGGGACACGTCATGGACCCGTACCAAGATGGATGGGGCCTGTACGCCGCCTTTGTGGCCATGGGCGTGGGGCTGTACTGGGCCGTGTTGTTTGGGCTTCAAAACGGGTGGCCTCTCATGGGACGCACCTTAGGCCAAACCCTCACCTCCACCCTGCTCAACGTCTTCGTCTTTCTCCTCATTCAGGGCCTGCTGAACCGACCTCAGCGCGGGGACCAACGAAACGTAAGCGCCTACCCATGGAGCTGAATCGCACGGAACTTGCAGCACGGCAGCGCATCGTCGGTGCGATTGTGCTCGGTGTGGGTCTCGTGTTTGTCTTTCGGCTGTTCCAGATGCAGGTGACCACCGACGAGTGGAAGAACCGGGCCGAGCGATTGACGGAAGAGCAGGAAGTGCTGCATCCTTCACGCGGGCTTTGCCTGGACCGGCACGGTGAGCTTTTGGTCACGAATGCCCCGAGCTACGATTTGATGGTGGTGCCGAGGTTCATGGCTGAGGTGGACACCTCAGCGCTCGCGGCCTTGCTCGGTCTCGAGCGCGAAGATTTGGACACCCGGTTGTCCAAGGCACGCCGCTATTCCCGCTACAAGGCGTCGCCGCTTTTGCGTCAACTGAACGCCGAGGAATACGCCAAACTCTCCCCCGAACTGTGGCGCTATCCGGGGTTGTCCATTCGGACCAAGCCGGTGCGTCAAAACGTCCACGGTGTCGCCAGCCAAATTGTGGGTGAGTACCGAGAAGTGGACCGCGAAGACATGAACCGCGATTCCCGGTACCGCCTTGGGGATTACAAGGGAAAGTCGGGGATTGAATCCCAGTTTGAATTGGAATTGCGCGGAACGCCTGGGATTCGGCATCACCTCGTGGACGTCCGAAACAACGTGCGCAACACGTTGACCGAACTCGACTCGTTGCCCGTCTCGGGGAACGACGTCACGCTGACCCTCGATTTGGAATTGCAGCAATATGCCGAAGCGTTGATGCGGGGCAAGCGCGGGGCCGTGGTCGCCATCGAACCGGCCACGGGGGAAATCCTGGCCTTTGTCTCCGCGCCGTCGTACGACGGGAACTTGTTGACAGGAACGAGTCGCGGAGCCGCGTACGACAGCCTCTCCAAGCACCCCTGGAAACCGTTGTACAACCGCGCCGTCCGCGGCACGTACCGGCCAGGATCCATCTTCAAGATGGTCCAAGGGTTGGTGGCCATGCAAGAAGGGGTCATTTCAGAACGCACCCACATTGTGTGCAACCGCGACATCATCGGTTGCCACGGCGCACACACCCAAGACGACCTGAGGCGCGCCATCGTCCACAGTTGCAACCCGTATTTCTACGACGTCATGCGCCGCGGAGTCAGTCGCCATCCCGACCTCGACAAGTTTGACAACGCGCGCTTGGGCTTAGGGTGGTGGACCGAGCGCATCAAGGACTTCGGCTTGGGGACCACGTTGGGTGGTCACATCCCAGGCACCCGACCCGGCCTCGTTCCTGACACCACCTACTACGACAACATTTACGGCAAACGTCACTGGACCTACCGCACCATTTACTCCATCAGCATCGGCGAAGGTGAGCTTCTTGCCACTCCACTTCACATGGCCAACCTCGCTGCCATCATGGCGAACCGCGGCTGGTACATGGAACCGCATTTGGTCCGGGACATTGGGGGAAAGGGGAAACCGGATGCGCTGCAGCAACGCCAAGAAGTGGGCGTGGATGCCGAGCATTTTGAGCCCATTCTCGACGCCATGCAACTGGTGATTGAAGACCGAACCGGCACCGGCAGGAAGGCCTACACCCGAGGCATCACCACCTGCGGCAAAACCGGCACCGTCCAAAACCGGAACAAGGCCGACCACAGTGTGTTCATGGCGCTTGCCCCGCGTGAGAATCCACGCATCGCCTTGAGCGTGTACGTGGAGAACGCTGGCGCGGGTGGCGATTGGGCGGCGCCCATAGCCGGATTGCTCGTTGAGAAATACATCCACGGCGAGGTCGCGAGTTCAGAACGTGAGGCACGCATCCTCGACGCCACCTACCCTCTCGATCCCGAATTTGCCGAAACGGACATGCCCGTTCCACCTACCAACCCCACTCCGGCCCCATGAGCTCTCGGCGGCTGCAACTGACTTCCCGACTCGACTGGGTCACGCTCCTGACGGTGGCGTTCTTGGTGGTGCTTGGTTGGCTCAACATCGTCAGCGCCACGGCCGAGGCCGAAGTCGTGTGGGATCTTGGTGGAAAAGCAGGCAAACAGCTCATTTGGATGGGCGTATGCAGCATCCTCATGGTGGGCCTCTTGGCGATTGAGGGCGAATTCTACATCCGCACTTCGGTCATCCACTACCTCGTTGTGCTCGCCCTGCTGGCTGCGGTTCTCGTGATCGGAAAAAAGGTGGGCGGGGCGCGTTCGTGGTTTGGGGTGGGCAGTTTTGGCATTCAGCCGAGCGAATTTGCCAAAACCGCCACCGCCCTCATGGTCGCTTGGTTCCTCAGCCGAGATGGCCGACCCTGGCGCACCTTGGCGACCCGGCTGCAATCCATGGCCCTGATTGCCGTTCCGGCCGGTCTGATCCTGTTGCAGCCCGACGCAGGCACGGTGCTGGTCTTTGGGGGCTTCGTGTTTGTGCTGTACCGCGAGGGACTCAGCGGCAACGTGCTGCTCCTCGGCGTCACGGCGCTCGTCCTCGCCGTCCTGACCATCCTGTTAGGCGCCTCCGAGAGCTGGTACCCCTTTGTCGGGACGAGCTCCGGGTTTTGGTGGTTCCTCGTCGCGCTGGGCGTTCTAGGGCTCGGGGCCTTGCTCCTCACCCGTGCAGCCACCCTTCCCCGCTTCCGCAAGCAAACCACGATCTGGGGCAGCATCCTGCTCGTGGGAAGCATGCTGTTCTCCACGGGCCTGCACCTCGGCATGGAGCACATCCTCCAGCGCCACCAGCGCGAACGCATCCACGTGTTGTTTGGCATTGACGTGGACAACCCCGACGCCGACTACAACATTCGTCACGCCAAGGCCGCCATCGGTTCAGGCGGTTGGGCGGGGAAAGGCTGGGCCCAAGGACCCATGACGGCCTACGGGTTTGTGCCCGAGCAGGAGACGGACTTCATCTTTTGCACGGTCGGTGAAGAGTGGGGATTCCTTGGAAGTGCGGGGGTGGTGTTGCTCTTCGTGTTCCTGATCCTGCGCGTGCTGCACTTGGCCGAAAGACAGCGATCCCAATTCACGCGGATATACGCGTACGCAGTGGCCAGCATTCTGTTCATGCACTTCTTGGTCAACGTTGGCATGGTCATCGGCCTTGCCCCGGTCATCGGCATTCCGTTGCCCTTTTTCAGTTACGGAGGATCTTCCTTGATGGGCTTCACCCTTCTGTTGGGCATCCTGCTCCGACTGGATGCAGAGCGGTTCTTCGTGCTCAGGTAGGCATTCGTCGAACTTTTTTTATTGTTCGTTTGGATTTATCCACAATCGTCGCCATCTTAGGGTTATGAAATTTTTCACCACGGCGTGCTGTTGTTGCTGCTGCTGTCCTCAGGACAGGGGCCAATTGCGCGTGCGTGGATAAGAACTAAGACTAATCACGTAACCTCAAGAAGCCTCCGTTCGTAACGGGGGCTTCTTTTTTTGACCCCAATTGAGATGACTGCACCCATCCTCGACCCCAGACTCGCGACGCTCGACGAACTCCGTTGGCACGTCGGCAACACCCCGTTGCACCCCATGCTTCACCTGAGCCCCAAGCCCGGTGTGGAGATTTACGCCAAGCTCGAATGGCAGCAATTTGGCGGCAGTGTGAAGGCGCGACCCGCTTTCAACATCCTGCGCAACGCGGTCGCTTCAGGCGCCCTTCGAGGCCGTCGCTTGCTCGACGCCTCCTCGGGAAACACCGGCATTGCCTACGCCATTTTCGCGGCTGCGGCTGGCATTCCTGTGACGTTGTGCATTCCCGAGAACGCCTCCAAAGAGCGCAAGCACATTTTGAAATCCTTGGGGGTCGACCTCATTTTGACCAGCCCGTTTGAAAGCACGGACGGTTCGCAAGATGTGGCACGTGAGCTGGCGCAGTCCCAGCCCGACAAGTACCACTACGTCGACCAATACAGCAACGACGCGAATTGGATGGCGCATTACCACCACACCGGGGTTGAGTTGTGGGAAGAAACGCACCACCGCATCACGCATTTTGTCGCGGGACTTGGCACCACGGGAACCTTCACCGGAACGGGTCGACGCCTGAAGGAATTCAACAAGGACATCCAACTCGTGGCGCTTCAGCCCGAGACGGCCCTGCACGGCTTGGAAGGATGGAAGCACCTCGAGACGGCACGTGTGCCCAAGATTTTTGACGCCACCGTGCCCGACGAAACGCGCTTGGTCACCACGGAGGCGAGCTACACCATGCTTCGTCGCGCGGCCAAGGAAGAGGGCCTTTTGATCAGCCCGTCCGCCGCGGCCAACCTTGCCGGAGCCGTGCAACTTGCCGAAGAACTCGAAGAAGGGGTCATCGTGACGGTACTCGCAGACGACGCCACCAAGTACAGTGAAGTCATTGAACGCCTGTTGCCATGAGTTTTCTTCCACTTGACATTGACCCCCAGGCCCTGAAGGCCATGACCGACCACGCTGAAGCCGCTTTTCCCAACGAATGCTGCGGGTTCTTCTACGGTTCCGAAGACGGCCAAATCCGCGCCGTCAACGTCTCCACCGAAGTGACCAACAGCAAAGAGGGCGACCAACGCCGTCGCTTTGCAATCTCGGACAAAGACTACCTCAATGCGGAGCGGCATGCCGCGCGCGAGGGGTTGACCTTGCTCGGCGTGTACCACAGCCACCCGCTTCACCCGGCGATTCCGAGTGAACACGATTTGGCCGTAGCCCTTCCTTATTTCAGCTACATCATCGTGAGTGTGCAACCTGAAGGCACCGCTCACGTAAGGAGTTGGCAACTGGACGAAAGCCGGCAGTTCGCCGAAGAGGCCATCGTGGCGCTTCCCGACAACTGGCGCGTCTCCTGACCTCGAAACAAAAACGACAACATCACAACATTCTTGACATGGCTCAATTGATCATCCCCACGCCGTTGCGCAAATTCACCGACGGCCAAGGCATCTTCACCGAAGAAGCTGCCACCGTGAAAGACCTTCTCGCGGCACTCGCCTCGCAACACCCCGGCCTCAAGCCTCACTTGTTTGAGGACTCCGGAAGCCTTCGCAGCTTCATTCGGGTGTACGTCGGCGACGAAGACATTCATGCGCTTCAAGGCGAAGACACGGCCCTTCAGGCGAACGACGAAGTAAGCATCATTCCCGCGATTGCAGGAGGCGTCTGAGCTTCCTGAGACTTGGAAACCATGGAACAGATTCAGTTCAACAAAGAGGAGCTCGAGCGCTACAGCCGGCACCTCATCATCCCGGAATTCAACATCGAGGGCCAGCGCAAGCTCAAAGGCTCGAGCGTCCTCGTGATTGGGTCAGGAGGCCTTGGCTCCCCGCTCCTCCTGTACCTCGCCGCTGCAGGCGTGGGTCGGATTGGGATTGTCGACTTTGACACAGTGGACGCGAGCAATTTGCAGCGCCAAGTGCTGTTTGGCATTCAATCGGTAGGCGCGCCGAAGGCGGAAGCCGCCCGTGACCGCCTTGCTTCCCTCAACCCGCACATCACCCTCGAGGTGCACAACACCAAGTTCACGAGCGCCAACGCCCGCGAGCTCGTGCGCCAATACGACGTGGTGGCCGACGGCACGGACAACTTCCCCACGCGCTACCTCGTCAACGACGCCTGCGTGTTGGAAGACAAAGTCAACGTGTACGCCAGCATTTACCGTTTCGAAGGGCAAGCCTCAGTCTTCAACGAGCTCCTGCCAGACGGCACGCGCGGGCCCAACTACCGGGATTTGTTCCCCTCCCCTCCGCCTCCCGGACTCGTGCCGAGCTGCGCAGAAGGTGGGGTCATTGGTGTGCTTCCAGGCATCCTGGGCTCACTCCAGGCGCTCGAGGTCATCAAGGTGATCACTGGCGTCGGCGACACGCTGAGTGGACGTTTGTTCTTGTTTGACGCCACGGGCTTCACCACACGTACCATGAAGGTTCGCAAAGACCCGCGCAATCCGCTCAACGGCGAGAACCCCACCCAAACCGAACTCATCGACTACGATCAGTTCTGCGGCATTGGGGTCCCTGCTGCCCAAGAACGTGCGGTGGAAGCCATTGACGTGCACGAACTCAAAGCATGGCGAGACAGCGGCAAGGAACACGTCCTCATCGACGTGCGCGAACCTTACGAATTCGGCATCGCTGAAATGGGCGGAGACCTCATCCCGCTCGCCACCGTGGTGGAGAGTACGGCTCGCATCCCCAAGGATGTACCAGTCGTGGTCCAATGCCGCTCTGGAGCGCGAAGCGCCAAAGCCATTCGTCAACTCGAGGACGCCCACGGGTACACCAACCTGGTGAACCTCACGGGAGGCATCTTGGCGTGGCAAGAACACATTGATTCGTCGCTGGCTCGGTATTGACCGAGTTTGGCACGGTATGTGAATTGAAGAGAGAAGCGTCGGCTCCTTGAGGGTTTTGGTTGGCCGACGTGGATAGGTTGAAGCAAACGGGGCTCCCACTTGGGAGCCCCGTTTTTCGTTGAATACAAGCTTGGGGTCAAAGCCCGAGCAACACCTCCGTCGGGGTCTTCCCGCCAAAGAGCATGCGCTCGGGGTTCTCAATCATCTCCTTGATCATGTACAAGAAACCGACGCTTTCCTTGCCGTCGACAATGCGGTGGTCGTAGCTGAGGGCCACGTACATGATGGGGCGAATCTCCACCTTGCCATTGATGGCCACTGGACGCTCCACAATGTTGTGCATGCCAAGGATGGCGCTCTGCGGCGGGGTGATGATGGGCGTCGAAAGCATGGACCCAAACACCCCCCCGTTCGTGATCGTAAACGTGCCCCCTTGCATCTCATCCACCGTCAATTCCCCGTCACGGGCTCGGATGGCGAGTCGCTTGATTTCCGCCTCAATCTCCGCCAAGCTCAACGTCTCCGCGTTGCGCACGACGGGAACCATGAGTCCCTTGGGCGAGCTGACCGCGATGCACACGTCGGCGTAGTCGTGGTAGATGAGCTCTTTGCCGTCGATTTGGGCATTGATGGCGGGGAATTCAGCAAGGGCCGTCGTCACCGCTTTGGTGAAGAAGCCCATGAACCCGAGGCCCACGCCAAACTGCTCGCGGAACGCGTCCTTGTGCTTGGCGCGCAAGTCCATCACCGGCTTCATGTCCACCTCGTTGAAGGTGGTCAGCATGGCCGTCTCGTTCTTCACCGAGACCAAACGCTCCGCCACCTTCCTGCGCAGCATGCTCATCTTTTCCCTGCGCGTGTCGCGGCTTCCGCTCCAGCCTGAGCGGACGTTGCTCGCGTCAAAGCCCGCAGCCAATGCTGCCAGCACGTCCTGTTTCAGGACGCGGCCGTCTCGGCCCGTTCCCTGAATGGAGCCCGCTGGAAGGCCCGCGTCTGCCATCGCCTTGCGGGCTGCCGGAGAGGCATGCCCCGTCGCGTGGCTCGCACCTGACGCAGCGGGGGCAGAGGGAGCTGGTGCCGCAGGGGCCGCTGGAGCGGGGGCTGGCGTTGGAGCCGCCGCCGGTGCAGGAGCTGCTTCCGGCTTGGGAGCCGGTGCAGCCGCACCTTCCGGGCGCTCTGCGTCCGTGTCGATCAAGCAACACACGTCCCCCACGGGAACCACGTCGCCTTCCTCGGCCTTCAGCGTGATGACCCCGGCCGCTTCCGCAGGAAGCTCCAGAGTGGCCTTGTCCGAGTCCACCTCGGCAATGGCTTGGTCTTTTTCAACGTAATCGCCGTCCGACACCAGCCACGTGGCGATTTCCACTTCGGAGATGCTCTCTCCGGGGCTGGGGACTTTCATTTCAAGAATCGGCATGATCGTGTCGTTGGTTCGTCTGATTCAGGTCAAAATTTCGCCATGGCCAC
>JAQCBJ010000062.1 GCA_027621555.1 Bacteroidota bacterium
CGGCGGGAGATCCAGAAGCTGGGCTCGCGCTCGCGCTGCGTCCCACGTACTGGGCTTGACCCATGCCGTGGAGATGCATTTGTTCGTTCACAAAGGTCCAAGCACCCATGTTGCGCGGCTCCTCTTGGAGCCACACCACCTTGGCGTTTTTGGCGTAGCCGGCCAACACCTTCGCCATCGCCTCGGCGGGGAAGGGATGAAGCTGTTCCACACGAACCACGGCGAGGTTTTTCGGCACGCGGTCCTCAAACTTCTCGAGCAAGTCGTAGTAGACCTTGCCGGAACAGAAGATCACCGTGTCGGCCTTTTTCGAGGCGTTGGGGTCGTTGATGACTTCTTGGAACCCACCCGTGCTGAAGTCTGCCAACGTCGAAACCGCCTTGGGGTAACGCAGCAACTTCTTGGGGGTAAACACCACGAGGGGCTTGCGGAACGGACGGTGCACTTGACGTCGCAACAGGTGGAACATGTTCGCCGGCGTGGTGCAGTTCGCCACGACGATGTTGTCTCCTGAGCCGAGCTGCAAGAAACGCTCCATCCGGCCGCTGCTGTGTTCCGAACCCATGCCTTCGTAGCCGTGAGGCAGGAGCAGCGTGAGGCCATTCATCGTGCGCCACTTGTCCTCGCCCGAGGTGACAAACTGGTCCCACATGATTTGGGCTCCGTTGTTGAAGTCCCCAAACTGCGCCTCCCAAATGGTCAACCCATTCGGATTGGCAAACGCGTAGCCGTATTCAAACCCGCTCACCGCGTACTCCGAAAGCAAGCTGTTGTAGACGTCAAACTTCGCCTGGCCCTCGCGCATGTGGTTGAGGAGGATCAACTCGTCTTCGCTGTCTTCCGTCTTCACCACGGCGTGGCGGTGAGAGAAGGTGCCGCGCTCCACATCTTGGCCACTCAAACGAACGGGGTGTCCTTCGTCGAGCAACGTCGCGTAGGCAAACATCTCCCCCATCGCCCAGTCAAACTGGTCGTTCTCGATCATGCTCAAGCGGTCGGCCATCAGCTTCTTCACCTTGCGGAAGAACTTGGGGCCTTCCGGAAGGGTGTTGAATTTGGCACCGAGCTCGAGCAGTTTTTTCTTGGCCACTCCCGTCTTGGGAGAAGTGGTCAATTCTTCCGCCTTCGCGGGGCGGTAGCCCTCCCACAATTCGCTGAGAAAATCGTCCACCACGGAGCAAGCCATGGTCTTCGATTCGTCGAATCCGGCCTCCATCCGCGCGAGGAGCTCCTCCTTCATGGCTTCAGCCTCCTCCGCCGTCACCGTGCCGTCGGTCAGCAACTTCTGGAGGTAGGTCTCACGGGGAGACGGGTGTGAAGCAATGGCTTTGTAGAGCTTGGGCTGGGTGAATTTGGGCTCGTCGCCTTCGTTGTGGCCATACTTCCGGTAGCCCAGCAAGTCAATGTAAACGTCGCGGTGGAAGGTTTGGCGGTAGTCCAACGCAATGTTCATCACCTGAACGACAGCCTCCACATCGTCCGCGTTCACATGGAACACCAAGGACTGGGTGACTTTGGCCACGTCGGTGCAGTACGTCGAGGTACGAGCGTCGAGGTAGTTGGTCGTGAAGCCCACTTGGTTGTTCACGACGATGTGCACGGTGCCGCCCGTGCGGTAGCCGTCGAGTCCAGCCATTTGGGCGATCTCGTACACCACGCCCTGACCGGCAATGGCCGCGTCACCGTGGATCAAAATCGGCAACACGCTCGATTCGTCGCCTCCGCGGGCGTCGATGCGGGCACGTGCGATGCCCTCCACCACCGGATCCACCGCCTCGAGGTGAGAAGGGTTGGGGGCCAAGGTGATGGTGACTTCCTCGCCTGTGTCAGCCACTTGCTTGTTCGAGTAGCCAAGGTGGTACTTCACGTCGCCGTCAAACAGGCCGTCGCCGTCGTAGGCCTTGCCTTCGAATTCGCAGAGGATGTTCGCATACGGCTTGCCGAGGATGTGGGCCAACGTGCTGAGGCGGCCGCGGTGGGCCATGCCGATGACGACCTCGCGAACGCCGCGTGTCGTGCCGGTCTCAATCAACGCATCGAGTGCGGGAATGAGGCTTTCGCCCCCTTCGAGGGAGAAGCGCTTTTGGCCGACGAACTTCTTCTGAAGAAACTCCTCAAACAACGTGGCTTGGCTGATTTTCTTCAGGGCGTGCTTGCGTCCTGCCGCGTCGAGGCGGGGCCGGTTCACAAGTTCGATGTGCTCCCGGATCCACTTCAAACGGTCGGTCTCGCGGATGTACATGTACTCAATGCCGATCGAGTGGCAGTACGTCTCCTCAAGGTGCGCCACGATGTTTCGGAGGGTGGCGGGGCCGATGCCCACCTCGTTCCCTGCTTGGAAAACCGTGTCCAGATCCGCTTCCGACAATTCAAAGTTCTCCAAGGCCAACGTCGGCGTGTAGGTGCGGCGCGCACGAACCGGATTGGTTTGAGTGAAGAGGTGACCCCGGGTACGGTACCCGTGAATCAAGTCCAACACCTTGAATTCCTTCAGCGTAGCTGGGGACGCTGCGTCCTCCCCGTACTGGGCGCGACTCAGGTCAAAACCGGCAAAAAAAAGACGCCACGTGCGGTCCACCGAATCGGGGTCCTTCAAGTAGCGAGCGTACAGGGCTTCGAGCGCGCCAGGTTCAGCGTTGCTCAGAAATGAAAGTGGGTCCATGAGGACAGGGGGCATTTAGCACTTGCAAAGATAAGCCGCTCAGGTTGGACTGCCCCAAGGATTCTCGGGGAATCAGTGGGTTCGCGAGGTCACGTGCTGGGCAAGTCCCTCGAACCACGAACCCACGTCTTCAGGCAGATGCAGCTCCGCGAGTGCCCGTGTGGCTTCTGCGACGTGCGCTTCCATGCGGCGGCGTGCCTCGAGGTCGGCTCCGGCCTGGACCATCGCCTCACGCACAGCCCGCACCTTGGCCTCCGCCTGTTCCGTGCCCGTGGCAGGGTGTTTTCCCGCCCAAGCCTCCAACGCGTTGCGACCTTCAGCATGGGCCTCGGTGGTCAACCAGAGCAAGGTTTTTTTGTCCGAAAGGATGTCGCCTCCCACCTGCTTGCCCGTGGCTCCACTTTCCCCAAACGTGTCGAGGTAATCGTCCTGGATTTGGAACGCCAAACCGACGTTGACGCCGTAGCGGTACCAGGCGTCCACGCGCTCGGGAGAAGCCCCCGCAGCACGCGCGCCCATGGCCGCGGACGCCGCCAAAAGCACGGACGTTTTGAGTCGAATCATGGCCACATATTCTTCCACCGACACGTCGACACGAGCCTCGAAGGCCATGTCGCTTTGCTGCCCTTCGCACACTTCGCGCGACGTCACGTTGAACAGACGCAACACGTCGGGAAGGGCCTCCGCGGGGGTCCCTTCAAGCGCCGTCAGCGCCAGCGTGTACATCACGTCACCAGACAAAATCGCGGCGTTTTCCGACCACTTCGTGTGCACTGTAGGACGGCCGCGACGAAGCGGAGCAGCGTCCATGATGTCGTCGTGCATCAAGGTGAAATTGTGAAACAACTCCACCGCGAGGGCCGACGGCATCGCCGCGTCCAGCGTGCCACCCTCGGCTTCACAAGCCGCAAGCGCCAGCACCGGACGAATCCGCTTGCCTCCAAGGGAGAGCAAGTAGTGGACGGGTGCGTACAAGCCGTCCGAAGCCGAAGCGGGGTAAGCCTTGAGGAACGTAGCCATGGCCTGTTCCAACGCCTCGCGCCATCGGGCTTCGTGTGAAATGGAAGTCATGTGGAGGAAAGTCCTTGCGCTCAAAAATTGTTCGAGGGTCTCAGCGTCCGCGACGCAATTGGTCAAGGAGGTACGTGCCGTACCCGCTCTTGACGAGCGGCTGGGCCAGGGCTTCGAGCTGGGCGTCGTCGATGAAACCCATGCGCCATGCGATCTCTTCGAGGCAACCGATCTTCAATCCCTGCCGGTCTTCGATGACCTGCACAAACTGCGAGGCTTGCATCAGTGAGGCGTGCGTGCCGGTGTCCAGCCAGGCCATGCCGCGGTCCAGAACGCCCACGTGGAGCTTCCCCGCTTCGAGGTAGGCTTTGTTGACGTCGGTGATTTCGTACTCGCCTCGGGCGCTCGGCTGGAGGTTCGCCGCGATGTCGACCACGTCGTTGTCGTAGAAGTAGAGACCGGGAACCGCGAAGTTGGACTTGGGCTGGGCGGGCTTTTCTTCGATGCTCAAGACCTTGCCGTCGTCGTCAAAATCCACCACGCCGTAACGCTCGGGGTCGCTGACGTAATACGCGAAGACAATGGCGCCGTCCGGGTCGGTGTGGGCTCGAAGGGTTCGGCCAAAGCTCTTCCCGTAGAAGATGTTGTCGCCAAGCACCAAGGCCACCTTGTCGTCGCCAATGAATTCTTTGCCGAGCACGAACGCTTGGGCGAGGCCGTTGGGAACCTCCTGCACCGTGTAGGTGAAGGAGCAGCCGAGGTCGGAGCCGTCGCCGAGCAAGCGTTGAAACGCCGACGAATCCTCCGGAGTCGTGATGATGAGGATGTCCCGAATGCCGGCAATCATCAACGTCGACAGCGGATGGTAAATCATCGGCTTGTCGTAGATCGGCATCAATTGCTTGCTCACCGCCTTGGTCAAAGGCCAAAGCCGGGTGCCGCTCCCTCCCGCAAGAACAATTCCTTTCATGGGTGGAAGATACACACGTCCGGAAGTCAATTCCGGTTGCGGAGGTCTTCGTGCTGCTCCTCGCCTTTTCCGGGGCTCATGCCTCTTTGGACTTGAAGCTCGGCGAGCGACAAATCCTCTTCCTCATCCAACAGGTCGATGAAGGGCTCGCTGAACGTTCGGGTGGTCACGAACTGCGCGAAGCTCATGAGGAGCGAAGGCAACAACATCAGGTTGGTGAACATGGCCACGAGGAGCGTGACGGAGACGAGGACGCCGAGCGAGCGCGTGCCGTCAAATTCGCTCATGGCGAACATCAAGAACCCAAAAAACAACACGATCGACGTGTACATCATGCTCACCCCGGTTTCGCGCACGGCAGCCAGCACCGCGGCGCGGATGTTCCAGCCGTTGGTTTGGAGTTCTTGGCGGTATTTGGCCAAGAAGTGGATGGTGTCGTCCACCGAAATTCCAAACGCCACCGAGAACACCAAGATGGTCGAGGGCTTGATCGGAATGCCGGTCCACCCCATGATGCCGGCGGTGAACAGCAGCGGGAGCAGGTTGGGAATGAGGGCGATGCCCACCATTCGGGCGCTCTTGAAGAGCAGGGCCATGACCAGGGCAATCACGAGGATGGCGAGCGTCATGGAAATGGCCAGGTTCTTCACCAAATAGTTGGTGCCTTCGAGGAACACGATGCTCGTGCCGGTGATGGTCAGGTCAAACTTCTCCGGCGGGAAAATGCTGTCGATGCGCGGGCGAAGCGACGCCATCAGCTCTTCCATTTCCAGGGTTCCGACGTCGGCCATGTTGGCGGAAACGCGGGTCACGGTTCGGGTGGAGTCCACGAAGTTGGAGGTCACGGCGTTCGCGTCGTCGATGTCCGACGCGGCGTTTTCGCTGCCCCGGAAGTACGGACCCATGAACGAACGCTCCTGACGGGTCGGGAGGCGGTACCGCTCCGGGTCGCCGCCGTAGAACGCCTGCACCCCAAACTTCACCGCGTCCACGGCACTCAAACTCCGAGAAAACTCCGGGTATTCCCGAAGCAATTCCTGGAATTCCTCAATGCGCTTGAGGTTGGCGGGGCTGAGGATTTGGCCGGGCTTTTGGCCGTCGATGAGCACCTCAAAGGGCATCACGCCGCGGAAGCGCGACTCGAGCCAATCGAGGTCCACCAGCACGCGGTCCTCCTCGGGCAAGTCGTCCACAATGTTGCCTGTGGTGACCATCTTCGTCATGCCCCACGCGCTCAGCACCGCCACGGCAAACGCCGCGAGGTACACGCGCGTTCGGCCGGCTTGGACGGTCCGCACAAAGGTCCCCACCACCTTGTCCACCCAAACCCGGTCAAGGTGGGTCAAGTGGCGCTCGCGAGGCTCGGGCAACCACGTGAACAGGGCCGGGATCAAGATGATGCTGATGCCAAACGCCACCATGATGTTCAGCGAAGACACCACCCCAAACTCCACCAGCACCGGGCTGTGCGTGAAGATGAAGGTCGCAAACCCAAGCGCGGTCGTGGCGTTGGTCAGCAGCGTCGCATTCCCCACCTTGGTCACCATGCGCTGAAGCGCGAGCATCTTGTTGCCGTGCCTCTTGAATTCCGCTTGGTATTTGTTGACCAGATAAATGCAGTTGGGCACCCCGATGACAATCATCAGCGGAGGGATGAGCGACATGAGCAGCGTCAAGCGGTAGTCCAAAAGGGACATCATCCCCAACGACCACACCACCCCCACCGCCACCACGGTCAGGCACACGCCCACGACGGCAAGGTTCCGGAAAAACAGGAACAGCAAAAGCGCGGTCACAGCGATGGCCGCGCCGATGAAGTACCCCAGCTCCCCCTTCACCTTGTTGGTGATGGAGATGCGAATGAACGGGAGGCCGCTGAGGTGCGTTTCGATGCCCGTGTCCTCGGCCCAACGGTCCGACACGTCGATGATGTCCTCGACGATGCGCCCGCGCTTGGCGGAGTTCAGCATGTCGTGGTTGAACACCACCATCATCAGCGTCGCCTCGTTGTCGGGGTTGTAGAGCAGCCCGTCGTAGAACGGCAGCGACCGCACCTCGTCGACAATTTCATTGGCGCGCTCGTCGGTCAGGGGCGGGGCGTTGGGGTGGCGGTTGACCACGTCGGGAGCCACGGCTTGGAGCAAGAATTGCTTTTCCGTGGGATGCTTGACGACCTCAAACGCGTTGGTGATGGCGAAGACCGAATCGATGATGACGGTCGGCCTGCCGTCCACCGTGACCCGAAGGGCGCGAATCTCCTCGGCCAGTTCATGCCACGCTTGCAAGCCCTCGGCCGTCCGAAGCCGCGGATCGTCCACCCCAATGACCAACACGTTTCCTTCCGCGCCAAAAGACTCAAGGAACCGTGCGTGCGCCAATTCCGAAGGATCGTCCTCGGGCAAGATGCCGCCGTACTTGTACTGCATCTTGAGGTCGGGGATTTGGACCCCCATGAAGAGGGTGACCGCAAACAGGGCCACCACCGTCGGAAGGCGGTGCCGAATCAAATAGGATGCAATGCGAAGCCACATGGAGAGGTGCAAAGAAACAACAAGCAGGGGCGTAGACCCCAACGGCCGAACTACCTTTGTGCCCATGGAAAACTACGACGTTGTCGTCATCGGAAGTGGCCCAGGGGGCTACGTGGCGGCCATCCGCGCGGCGCAACTCGGTTTGCGCACGGCTTTGGTGGAGAAATATTCCACGCTCGGAGGCACGTGTTTGAACGTGGGATGCATCCCGTCCAAAGCGCTATTGGACAGCTCGGAACACTACCACCAAGCGAAGGAGCAATTCAGCGCGCACGGCATTGAAGTGGGTTCCCTCGGCATCGATTTTCCCCAAATGATTGCCCGCAAAGGCGAAGTGGTGTCCCAAACCACCGAGGGCATCAACTTCCTCATGAAGAAGAACAACATCGACGTCCACCAGGGGGTCGGTTCGTTCGTCGACGCGCACACCGTCGCCGTCACTCCCGCCAAGGGCAAGGCCACGAACCTCGGCGCCAAGCACGTCATCGTCGCCACCGGCTCCAAACCCAGCACGTTGCCGTTCATTGAAGTTGACAAGAAGCGGGTCATCACGAGCACCGAAGCGTTGAGCTTGCCCAAGCTGCCCAAGTCAATGATCGTCATCGGGGGCGGCGTGATCGGACTCGAACTCGGCTCGGTGTACGCTCGCCTCGGCACCGAAGTCAACGTGGTGGAATACGCCGACAGCATCATTCCCACCATGGACCGCGCGATGGGCAAGGAGCTCATGCGCTCCATGAAAAAGCTCGGGGTGAAATTCCACCTCAAGCACGGCGTGAAGGAAGTCACCGCCACGGGACGGAGCGTCACGGTCAAGGCCGACTCGGCCAAAGGCGACGAAGTGACCTTCAAGGCGGAA
>JAQCBJ010000063.1 GCA_027621555.1 Bacteroidota bacterium
GCTTGCACTTGGGTCGTAGTTGCACGCCAATTCGTACGTACAACCAGGAATGCTCCCGTCGTCGCAAATGCCGTCACCGTTGACGTCGTTTTGGCATGCACCTCCGCACGTCCCAACCGCGTCCAGCACGTTGCCGTTGCAGTCGCAAAACCCCTCTGGCACCTCGTTGCACCCGCAACCCAACACCGGCCCCGGGCCGTTGCACACCCCGCACCCATCGTATTCCCCAACGCAGTCGTCCACATCGTCGCAAATCCCATCGAAGTCCTCGTCGGCCGTGCAAGAACCCCCGCACACACCCAAGACGTCCGCGACGTTCCCGTCACAGTCGCACGTCCCTTCAACCGGCTCCGTGCACCCGCATTCGTAAATCGCGCCCGGACCGTTGCAGACCCCGCACTCGTCGGCCTGCCCCACACAGGAATCCCCGTCGTCGCAAATCCCGTCGCCGTCTTCATCCGCCTCGCACGTCCCGCCGCACACACCGAGCGCATCCACGACGTTCCCGTCGCAGTCGCATGCCCACGCCTCTAACTCATAGCACCCGCATGAATAAATGGCTCCTGGTCCGTCACATACCCCGCACGCATCCGGCATCACGCAAATTGCTTCGAACAGCACATGGGATGTCTCGTCGTAGTTGCAGGCCCCAGGCAGCGTGCACCCCACTTTGGGCATCACAAGCTCCCAACCGTCCCCGTTCCAGCGCAAAAACTGCCCCGCATCGCATTGGCCAAAATCAAGGCCTCCATCGCCTCGAGGTAGGCCGACAACGGAATGCTGTCCACCATGATTTCCCCCGGAATCCATTCTTGGCCAAACGTGGACAACAAGTCTTGCAAATCGTACATGGCAATGAACTGGTCGCCGTTGCCGTCAGGGTTGTAGGGGTAGGTGATTTGGGCGTTGACGCTCCACGTCAAAGCGGCCAAAAGGATCAAAGCGAAGTGTTTCATGGCTTTGGTTGGTTGAATGGCAAGATACGCAATTCAACGACCATAATGCGCCATACCGGGCCCTGATCTCGGGCGTCTCAGCGCTCAGCGCGGCACCGCGACGGTGAGGCCCGTCACCTCCAACGACACCCAGTCCTGACCTTCATCGGACCGCGCCATCGGCAACGCCAAATCGCAGGACAGTTCCACCGCATCCCAGCCCTGCACCGTGCCGAGGTCCTGCACGTCCGTCACGTCAAAAAGCCACGGCCCCTCCGGCACGTCGTCGCACTCCCGTGCTGAACTCCACCACGTCCCGTCCTTGTCCCGGTGCCGCACCTCCACCCACACGCCCGTCACCTCTTCCCGTTCCAACTCGAACATCAACGCGTCGCACCCCCAACCCGAACCGCCGCCGCCAAGGTCCACAACCCGCTCCATCCAAAACCCGCCGTACACCCCTGCAGGGTCGAGCGGCGTCAACACAACGGACCCCTCTTCCCAGCCGTCGGGCAAGTGGTAGTGGCCGTCTTGCGAGCCTTGGCCACCTTGAGTGAACGTCGTGTCGGCGATTGCGCCATTGACCGTCCACACCCAGCCCGCATCCGCATCGCCCGGCGGAATGGCCCGCGCGTTTCCGTCGTCCCACGTCAACCCAAACGGCTCAGCCAGCCACTCGGTTTGGCATGCCGACCGAGGGTGGAGCTTCACGTTCAGCGACTGCTCGCACCCGTCGTCGTCCACGCCCTCCACGGTCAGCGTATCGCTCGCCAACCACTCAAAACCCACTTCGTTCTCGCCTTCGTCCACCGCCTCACCCTGCACCGTCCACGACCCGTCGTTCGAGACGTGCGCCCCGCCCTCCCAAAGCCCTGCACCCTCGCCTTGCACCCAAGGCCATTCGCCCTCGCTCCACGCCATCGTCCCAGGCGTTTCCACGTGCATGCGCACTTCCCAAACCTCGCCTCCCTCCGACACCCACTGTCCCCAGTGCTGCCGTTCGTCGGCCAGCGTGTCCACGCCCATTGCAACGCTCCACGTCGAATCGGCACCCACCGCCAAGCCGTTGAATGTCCCTTGCCACGTGGGCGCAGGCACCGACGGCGGGGTCAACGGCACGCGGTTGCATCCCGTCGCGACCACCACAGCCGCCACAACCCACGCCAGGAGTGTGCGGGGGGTCACCACTTGAGGAGGCCGATTTGGACCCAGATCGGGTGCTGTTCCACTTCAATGGGGCCCAAATCCCGAGCCCCCCTCCAATTCGCTTCGTACACGACCTGCGTCGTCAGCCACCAGCCCTCCGCCACAGCCACGTCGCCGCGCACACCGGGCTGCAGACGCCAAGGCGTCGCTTCCGTCACGCGACCCCAGCTCACCTCCGGCTCCGAGCCCTCCACCCACGTCAACGTGGCGGGGTCCTGAACGCCGACCTGCAATTCCCGTGACAGCTCCACCCCCACGCGCGCCGTGGCGCCCACACGAACCGTCGGGCTCACGTGATGCATGGCGGACAGCGCCGCCCACGAAACCACCGCACGGTCGCTGCGCGCCACACGCCATTCCTGGGCCCCAAACGCGTCGGTGGGGTGCCACGCCGACCAGTGCACCGGCGCGCCGTCCCAACCCAGACCCATCGAGGCCTCGAGGGACTGTCGATGCGTGACGTTCCAGGTTCGAAGGGCCGCCAACGTGGCCGACCCATGCACGGGTTCCACCGTCGCCGACCACCGCAATCCCGTCCGGTTCAGAACCGACAACGCCACTGCCGCCCCTTTCAATCCAGGAGCTTCCGCAGCATTCCCGCGGTCCAAACTCCGGAGCGTCAGCGGCTCCAAATCCAAAGGCCTCACCGCAACTTCGAGAACGACGGGCTCCGCCTCAGGATCGTCCACTTCGATTTCACGCGGCGCGGTTTCCTCGAGTTTCGGCTTTGGCGCGACCACATCGTTCGAAACGCGTTCCTGGAATGGAGGGTCGACTCGCTCCGCATCGGGTGCTTCGAGCACCGCCTGTTCCCACGTCACGACCTCACCCTGAAGGGCTTGGTCTTCGCCCTCCACAGCCACGGCTTCGACAGGAACTGACTTGAGCAATTCAGGTGCAGTCTGCCGTGATTCCGTCGACGGCTCGATGGGTGCCACCGCCTCCGATTCGACGCGATCGAGGTCGACGGCTTCCGCCACCGCTTCACCGCCCCGAACCGCCTTCAGCGCCGGCTCGACCACCTCCACCACAACGGATTTCACGGCTTCCCACTGCTCGGGAGCCACCACGCTCATCGCCCAACCTGAACCGACCATGGCCAGGACTGAAGCCGCCACGCCACCCGCTTTGCGGGCAGTGATGGCCCATTCTGCCCTTCGCAGCGCTTTCGAGGTCGCCTCCCAATCTTCGGGGCGCCATTCTGTCCTTGGATCAAAGTCCATGTCGCATCCAGTTTGAGGTGAGCAATTCGCGCAACGCCTGCCGTGCTTGCGAGAAGTGCCAACGCGAGGTGCCCTCGGCGATGGCCAGTTGCTCGCTGATTTCGCGGTGGTTGTAGCCTTCCACCACGTACATCACAAAGACGCGCTTGGTGGTCTCCGACAACGTGTCCAATTCCTTTCCAACGAGCTCCATGAGTTCCGGGAAGGCGTGTGGATCGACATCCTGCAAACCGCGTCCCGCGCGCTCCACGTCCACGTCGTCGTGCCGGCTGAGCACCCGAGCCTGCTTCCGCAAGTCGTCAATGATGACGTTCCTGAGCACGCTGCCCATCCACGTCCCGAGGTGGCGCGACGTGTCGTAGGCCTTGAGGTTCAAGAACACCTTGACAAAGGCCGAATTCACCCACTCCGCCGCCTGATCCCGGTTGTTGGTGTACCCCAAAGCCACGTGCATCAGGTACGCGAAATGCTGCCGGTGGAACTCGTTTTGAGCCCGCCGGTCGCGCTTCATGCAGCGCTTGAGCAATTCCGGGTCCGCCGTGGGGTGGTGCATGGGTGGGGTTTGGGCTCCAGTCGCTTCTTAAAGGTACAAAGGGAGTGCAGCTTGTGGCCACACTCCCTCGCACTCCAAAACGTGACTCTCCCTAGGGTCAGCGTTGGATGACGATGGGGGTGGATGCCTTTAGGCCTTCGCCGAGCACCACCACCAGGTAGGTTCCAGGGGTCAAGCCGCTCACGTCAAATTGCGTGCGGATTTCCTCTGAGATGCGTTGAATCGAAGTCGCTTGTCCTGTCATGGAGACCAAACGGATTTCCTCCGCCCATTCCGGCAACGTGGCCACCACGAAGTCCGTGGCGGGATTGGGGAAGGCGTCGATTTGGAATTCCTGCAGGTCGCGGGTGGTGAACCCTTGGATGCTTTCGCTGTTGCGTCGCTCGTCGAGGAGCTCCTGCAAGTCAAAGACGTGGATCAAGGCACCGCCCGTGCTCACGCTGTCGGTGCTGGTCGTGTCGCCGTCGCAGTCGCAGTCGCCGTCCCAGTCACCGTCGTGATCGCCGTGGTGGTCGTCATCCTCGTCTTCGGTGCCGTCCCAGTCGCCGTCCCACTCGTCGTGGTCGTCATCGTCTTCATCATCCTCATCGTCATCGTCGTCGTCGTCCTCGTCCTCGTCGTCATCGTCGTGGTGGCCATTGCCGTGATGGTCATGGTCGTCGTCCTCGTCGAGGTAGTCGTCCAACAAGTCTTCGAGGAGCTCTTCGATGTCCTCGAAATCCCCAAAGTCCTCGGGGTCCACCCCGAAGTACGCCAACCAAAAGCTCAGCGCTTCAGGCGTCATGCAGTCTCCGCCCTCCACAATGGGAAGCGCGAGGCACTCGGCCACGCAAGCGTTGGGAGCAGGGAAGGTCACGCCGACGCCGAGATCGACGCAAACGGGTTCAAGGACAAGTTCGCACTCGCACGCCAAGAGCGCGTCGAGGTTGACGAGGTCGTCGAGGGTTTGGGCTTGAAGAAGGGTCGAACAGCAGAACGTGGCGATCGCTGCGACCAAGGTGCTCAGTTGTTTCATCGGTGATTCGATTTGCTGGATGTACGCAGCTTTTTTCCGCACCGTTGGAAGCCCGCGCTTTTTTTCTTCAACTTTCGACCCAAACCGTCGTCCAACCCCCATGCATCTTCGACTCATCCCCCTGTTTCTCGTGGCCGGCATCGGCCTTTCGCCCGCGTCCTTCCTGGCCCAAGGCCCTGAATTGACTTCGTGGTTGATCAACACCGACGGCGCCACCGGCGAGTCGTGGATCAACGGCCAGTTGACGCCGTCGTACAACGCGGCCGACGTCCAGCTCGTGCAGTATTCCGACGCGAACGTGTACGTGACGTCGTTTGGGATTCCGAGGTACGCGACGGCGCCCTTCCCGGACGGGAACCCGTCCCAAGCGTCTATGCAGGATTACCTGTTCCAAATTCCTCGGGTGCCTGAAGTGGGGCCGACGGGCGGGACGGCCACGGGTTTGGGCCATACGGCGGTGCTCATCAACGGCGTGCCTACGTTCAATGCGCTGGACGCCTTCAGCTACCAAAACCAGGGGGTGTGGAACCAAAACGCGATCTACTTCGAGAACGCCGGGTTCGACTGCGCCAAAGGTCATCCTGCGATGGGCGCGTACCACCACCACCAGGTGCCGACGGCTTTCAGCAACAGCTTGGCGCCGACCAGCGACATCTGCGACACCTACCCGAGCGAGGCCCTGTTCACGATCGATCCTGACGTGCACAGCCCGCTCATTGGGTGGGCGTTTGACGGGTATCCGATCTACGGGCCGTATGGGTACGACGGCGAGGACGGCACGGGCGGCATTGTCCGGATTGAAACGAGCTACCGCCTTCGCGACATCGCCGAACGCACCACCCTTCCGGACGGCACGGTCCTCGCGCCAAACCAATACGGTCCGGCGTTTGACGAACTGGTCACGCCACCGCTTCCCGGCGCCCAGCCCACCGTCGCCATCCTCGGCGCGTATGTCGAAGACTATGAGTTTGTGGAAGGCCTCGGCCACCTCGATGAGTTCAATGGGCGCTTCGCGGTGACGCCGGAATACCCTGAAGGAACGTACGCGTACTACGCCACGGTCGACGAGGACTGGAACGGCGCCTACCCGTACTTCTTCCCCAAATACCGTGGCGTCGTCGTCACCGACAACTTTGGCGGGGGCGGACCGGGAGGTGGCACGGGAGGCACCAACGTCACCATTGACGAGGACGTCATGACGTACGACCCGTTGTCGCGGGTGGCTTCCACTCCGGCGCCACGGGGCTGGGACGTGTTCCCCAACCCGACCTCCGAAAACGCCGTGACGTGGCGCGGCAGGTTGCCCGAGACGTACACCCTGTTCGACGCCCAAGGCCGCGCCGTTCGGACGGGCGCGTTGCCCGGAAACACAACGGCGTGGACGCTCGAACTCCCTGGTCCGGGCGTATACATTCTGCGCGGTGACGACGGCTCTAGCGCCCGAATCGTCCGCCAGTGACCCTTCGTGCCGCCTCCCTCACGATGGCGCTCTTGGGGTGCGCCGTGGGGTGCGGGTGGGGTCAGGGACTTTGGGTGTCTGACACCGCGTTTTCGTCGGAGTGGGGCCCTGGCCTGTTCGCGCCGGGTTTTCCCATGAACCCCAGTGGCTTCAATGTGCCTGGTGGGGACAACTTCATGTGGGAGACCCCACACACCCTGCTCCACCTCGAAACCGAATTGGCCCTGTCGGGTGACACCCTCGAGTCGTGGACCGTTTTGGGGGACGTGCTGTGGGAAAGCCAAACGCACTCCCCGTTTTTCTTTTGGGGGGACAACACCGGCGGCGTGAACGAAGCGGGCGTGTACCAAGAAGGACTCGAATGGAGCGCCGACGCCGACACCCTGCGCATGCGCTCGCGCGGGGGGTGCGCCTGCGGCGAGGGATTTGTTGTGGTGGGCGAAGTGAACACCAGCGACAGCTCGTCCGCAGCCTTTGCCATGAAGCTCTCGTTCGGCGGGTTCATGGGAGATGAGGCATTTGGGGCCAACGGCATCGACACTCTGACGTTTATGGGACCAGACCAAAGCTTGGAGGCGTGTGCCTCCTTCGACCAGCGTCTGGCCTTGGCGGGCTGGGGGTTGGACTCGTGCTGCGCCCACAAAGAGGTGCCGGTTCTTCGGGTGGTGGACGCCGGCGATGGAACCGGGTGGCCGGGGTTTGGGGTTTCCGGCACGGTGGCGCTCGACTTGCCGTCAGGCACCGTGAACGATTCCATCGGAGGCCTCCCTGTGCATGAGTCTGGGGGGTGGTTTGAAGACGTCGCCTGGTCAGCGGATGGGCAGGCGCTGTTTGCGGCAGGTGCCATGCTCAATGGCAACGCTTTTCAGCCCTTGCTCGCCAAATTCAACCTCGACGGGACACTCGACGCCTCGTTTGGCGAAGGAGGGCTGTCCACCCCCGCCTTGTCTTCCATCCAAAACCATTGGCTGGTCTCCCTGGCCGTCCTCGACGACGGCCGAATTGCTGGGCTGTTGAAGTCAGGGGCCGGGGAAGATTTGGGCGCCTCGGAGTTGCATCTTTTGGAATGGGCTGTGGACGGGGGCGAGCCGGATGTTCACGTCCTGGAATGGGCGAGCGCCTTCACCCCGGGGCACCTCGACGCTCGCGGCAACGACGTGGCCGTGGTCGGCACGGTGGGTGACGTGGTGTCGTTGTTTGGGCCTCGCCAAATTGGCGTCGCCTCTTGGGACGGAGAAGCTGCCCAGTGGCACGCCTATGGCACCTCCAACAGCCCCTTCCTTCTCACGGGGTACGACGTGGCGTGGGCCGGTGACAGCGCCTTGCACGTCAGCGCCCGCATGCATTCCGATTCCTTGGCCACCGCGCCGTTGCCGTACGCGCTTTGGGCGGACTCCTCCACCTACCACATTCACCGCTTTGCGTTGGAAAGCGTCCCGTCCTCCGTGCCCACGCAACCCGCAAGTTCCCTGGTGTCTGGCCTGGTGAACCCCAATCCCGCCTCCGATGAAGTGCATTGGGCGGTGCCCCAACCCGTCGACCGCATCACCGCCACATCTCCCTGTGGATCGCTTGTGTACGAATCTCGACAACCGGCCAGGTTGGAAACAT
>JAQCBJ010000064.1 GCA_027621555.1 Bacteroidota bacterium
TTGGGACGTGGAAGGCAAGCAGTACTTCGACTTCCTGAGCGCCTACAGCGCCGTGAACCAAGGGCATTGTCACCCGCGCATCGTGAAGGTGATGCAAGACCAAACCGCCAAGCTCACCCTCACCTCCCGCGCCTTCTACAACAGCATCCTCGGTCCCTACGAGAAGTTCGTGACCGAGTACTTCGGCTACAACAAGGTCCTGCCGATGAATACAGGCGCGGAAGCCGTCGAGACCGCCATCAAAATCGCGCGCAAATGGGCGTACGACGTGAAGGGTGTGCCGTCCGGCGCCGCCAAGATCATCACGTGTTCCGAGAACTTCCACGGCCGCACGACGACCATCGTGTCGTTCTCGACGGATCCGGACAGCACGGGAGGGTTTGGGCCCTACACCCCGGGCTTTGAGGTCATTCCCTACAACGACCTGGACGCCCTCGCGGCCGCCCTCAAAGACCCCAACGTGGCTGGGTTCCTCGTGGAGCCCATCCAGGGTGAGGCCGGCGTGAACGTCCCTGCGGACAATTACATCCGCGAGGCTCACGCGCTCTGCAAGGCAGCGAACGTGCTGTTCATGGCCGACGAAGTCCAAACCGGCATTGCGCGCACCGGCGCCTTGCTCGCCACCTGCGGCAACTGCACCTGCGAGGCCAAGTGCGAGCGCCAATCGACGTACGTGAAGGCCGACCTGCTCATCCTCGGCAAGGCCATCAGCGGCGGCGCCTACCCCGTCTCGGCCGTGCTTGCGGACGACGCGGTGATGGGCGTGATTCACCCGGGGCAGCACGGGTCGACGTTTGGGGGCAACCCCGTCGCCGGCGTGGTCGCCACCGAAGCCCTCGCCGTCGTGGCCGATGAGAAGCTGGCCCAAAACGCCCGCACCCTCGGTGCCCGTTTCCGCGAAGCCATGCAAGCGCTCGTGGACGAAAGCCCGCTTCTGAAGTCGGTGCGTGGACGCGGCCTGCTCAATGCGGTCCTGATCAACGACACGCCCGACAGCAGCACGGCCTGGGATTTGTGCGTGGCCCTGAAGGACAACGGCCTGCTCGCCAAGCCCACCCACGGCAACATCATTCGCTTCGCGCCTCCCCTCGTCATGACCGTTGCGCAACTCGAAGACTGCATCGCCATCATCGGCAAGACCGTCCGGGAATTCAAGGCATGATGGAAAGCCACGCTTCTCGAATGCTGTACGTTCGCACCATGATTCAAGGTCTGTCCCGTCGAGCCTGGTTTTCACGTGCGATGTTGGTTGCAACCTGGGTGGTGGCTGTGCCCAGCATTTCAGCCCAAACTGAACCCCTCGAACGCACCGTCGAACAGGGCTTCAACAGCTGGTACGCCAGCACCTTCATCGCCAAGGTGTCCCCCGAAGTGGATGTTGTGGGGCAGTACCATTTTCGACGCACGGATGTCGGTTCAGACTGGCAGCAAAGTTTGCTTTTTCTCGGGGCGGAATGGCATCGCCCGTCTTCATTGGCGTGGTCCGCGGCTTACGGAAACATCGTGAACTTCCCGGGTGGAGAAGCAAAACAAGAGCATCGGTTGTTTGAACAGCTGGTGTACAGTTTTCCTGCGGGAAAATGGTCCATAGGCCACCGCCACCGCGTCGAACACCGCTGGCTGGAGGAAAAGGATTTCGCCGCCAGGCACAGGTACCGAATTGATTTCAGCGCCAGCCGAGCGTTGAACGAGTCAGGAACGTGGACGGTTCGGGCCCACAACGAATCGCTGATTGCGCTGTTCGACCGAACAACCAACGTGTTCTATCAGCAGAATTGGCTGGGACTGGGAGTGGTTCATCTGTTCTCGCCCTCCTCAGCGCTCAGCTTGGAGTACTTGAACCAATTCATTGTGTCAGGAGGGGGTTGGAATGCCACGAGCAACCACACCCTCAATTGGATGTACATCCATCGATTGGACTTGTCGAAGTCTTCGGAGCGCTGATCTCAACTTGGTTCCACCATCCCAGACTTGGTTCAACCGAGGATTTACTTCAACCAACCCTGCTCCCTCATCCAGTCGTCGTTGTAGACCTTGCCGGTGTAACGTGACCCGTGGTCGTGGAAGAGCACGACAGGCACGTCGGTTGGCTTGAGACGGTCCTTGAGCTGACGCAACCCCTGGAAGGCGCTGCCGCAGCTGTAACCGAGCAACAACCCCTCTTTCTTCGCGAGCTCTCGGGCTGTGTGAGCACCCGCCTCGTCCGTCACCTTTTCGAAGTGGTCGATGAGGCTGAAGTCGACGTTGGCAGGCAGGATGTCTTCACCGATGCCTTCTGTGATGTACGAGTGGATTTCGTTCTCGTCGAATTCACCCGTCTCGTGGTATTTCTTGAACACCGAGCCGTACGTGTCAATGCCCCAAATCTGGATGTCTGGGTTTTGCTCCTTGAGGTACTTGGCTGTGCCGCTGATCGTGCCGCCCGTGCCCACGCCGACAATGAAGTGGGTGATTTTGCCCTCCGTCTGCTTCCAAATCTCAGGCCCCGTCGTTCGGTAGTGCGCCTCTCTGTTGGCGAGGTTGTCGTATTGGTTGCACCACACGCTGTTGGGGATTTCGTTGTGCAGTTTTTCCGCCACGCTGTAGTAGCTGTCCGGGTGGTCGGGTGCCACGGCCGTGGGACAAACGTGCACCTCTGCCCCCATCGCGCGCAACACGTCCACCTTCTCCTTGCTCTGCTTGCAGTTGGTAGTGCAAATGAGGTTGTAGCCCTTGACAATGCACGCGAGCGCGAGGCCCATTCCGGTGTTGCCGGACGTGCACTCGATGACCGTGCCCCCTGGCTTGAGCTTGCCGCTCGCCTCTGCCGCTTCAATCATGGACAGCGCCATGCGGTCCTTGACGCTGTGGCCGGGGTTGAAGTATTCCACTTTGGCCCAAATCGGACACGGGAAGTCTTCCGCAATCGCGTTCAACCGAATCATCGGCGTGTTGCCAATCGTTCCAAGAATGTTTTCGTGCACGTTCATGCGTCCAAAAGTAGCGCCCGCCTCCCTGCGCGCCACCTCCCTCGGCCCTTACCTTTCACTCCATGAACGTGGAAAGGTTGGTGGCCCGACGCATGGCGCGCAGCAACCGGGAATTGAACTCCCGGCCGGTGGTGCGCATCGCCACGTCGGGCGTGGCTTTGGGGGTCGCCCTCATGATCCTCGCCTCGGCCGTCGTTCAAGGATTCCAACACGAGGTCAAGAACCTCGTGGTCGGGTTTGACAGCCACGTCCAAATCGCGGCCTCTGACCCGGGCGCCCGAGGCGTTGTGGCCTCCGCCGGCCTGATCGACACGCTTCGAAACGTGGAGGGTGTTGCGCACGTAGCGATGCGGCACGAGCGAGCCGGCATCGTTGAAACGTCTGAAGCCCTTCAGGGCGTTGTGATTCGGGGCATTGACTCGACCTCCATGCTTTCCCGCATCGAAGGGGGGCTTCTCCGGGGCCAGCTCCCGGACTTCGAATCCGGCGAGGGGATCGCCGTTGGGGCGCCGCTCGCCGCCAAACTCAACCTCGACACGTCCGCCCGACTCACGCTGTACGTCGTGGTCGGTCCCGACGACATTCGGCCACGCCCTTTGCGTGTGTCGGGCGTGTACGAGACGGGCCTGCTCGAATTCGACACGCGGCACGTGTGGGTGCCGGCCAGCCTTCTCCAAGACGCCGCGGCGCGCGGCGCCGAAGGCCAGGTTGTCCTCGAAGCCGCCGGGACGGACGGGCTCCGGGCGGTGGGCCAGTCGTTTGGGCGTGACGAGCGCGGCGCGCCCTGGACCGGACGCTGGGAAGGCCTGCCCGCCGACCGCCCTTCTCGCGGCCGCCGCACGATTGCCCTCCAGGACCTCCCCACGGACGTGACGCCCCTTTGGATCGTGGGGCAGGGCGCCCTCGCCGACACCGCACGCGTTTCCTGGGACGCGGTCGAGGGCTGGCAAGCCGACGTGTCGCAGGGCTCGCACCGGAAGGTGATTGACGGGTACGACGTTTGGGCGGAGTCCCTCGACGGCATGGCGGAATTGCAGGAACGCATCTTTCCCCACATCCCCTACGATTGGCAGGCAACGCGCTTGGATCAACAACACCCCGAGATGTTCAGCTGGCTTGGCATGCTCGACCTCAACGTCGACGTGATTGTGGGCTTGATGGTGCTCATTTCCATCATCAACATGACCAGCGCGCTGCTCATCATCATCCTCGAGCGTCGGTCCCAAATCGGCCTCCTCAAAGCCCTTGGCATGAACGACGGTGCCGTCATTCGGGCGTTTCTGTGGCACGCCGCGCGCATCTTGGGCACGGGATTTGTTTGGGGAAACGTGGCAGGACTGGCCCTCGTCTGGATTCAAGCCACCTGGCACGTGGTGCCGCTGAACCCCGAAGCGTACTACGTGAATGCCGTGCCCATCCTCGTGGACGTGCCGAAACTCGTGGGGTTGGAGTTCGTGGCGTTTGGACTCTGCGTGGTGGCCATGGTGCTTCCCGCGCTTTGGTCCACCCGAATTCGACCTGCACTGACGATGCGCATGACCTGAATTGCCCCGCCATGAATTGGACCTTCACCACCCACCTCGAACGCTTCGAAGTCGGCGACAACGACGCCGCTTGGCAGCACATCGTGGTCCCGCCCGGGCTCGCCAAACAAGTGCACGCGTCAGGGCACTCGCGGTTTGTGGTGACGCTCAACGGAACCACCTCGTGGCATTGCGCCGTCAACGTCACGTGCGAGGCGGACCACCAAGAAGCCGGAATCTCCTTCCTCTACGTCGCCAAGCAGCACCTGAAATCTGCCGGTCTCGAACCGGGCGCCAAAGTCCACGTCACGCTCGCGCCGGACGTGAGCAAATACGGCATGGATGTCCACCCCGAGTTGCAAGAAATGTTGGACGGGGACGCCGCCTTTTTGGCCCAATTCGACGCCATGCTCCCCGGCAAACGCAGGGGCCATTTGCTGCAGATTAACAAGGCCAAATCTCCCGCCACGGTCGCCAAGCGCATCGCCGCCTTGATGGACGAACTCAACATGACATGAGCCAACTGGACACCACTTGGAGTTTTTCCGCGCAAATTGAGCGGTTCGAAATGGAAGCGGCCTGGCACTTTATCGCCGTGCCCGCCGACATCACGGACGCCGTTCGCGCGCACCAAGCGGGCCGGTACATCATCACGGTGAACGATGCCGTCACGTGGCATTGCGGACTGCTCCCCACGGGCGACCAACGCTGGTTTGTGGCCGTCTCGCAAGAAAAAATCGCCGCCGCGCAAACCAAGCTCGGCGGCTGGGTCCACGTCGACCTCGCTCCCGATCACAGCAAGTACGGCATGGCCGTGCCTGAGGATTTGCAGGACTGCCTCGACGACGACCCGGAATTTTTGAAGCGGTTCGACGCAATGCTTCCCGGCAAGCGACGCGGCCAAATCCACCACATCGCAAGCGCCAAAACCGAAGCCACTGTGGCCAAAAGCATCGCCAAGCTGATGACCGACCTCGGGCTTTCCCTGCTTCTCGGGGCCGCGATCGGCTCCTCCCTTTCCGGGTGCGCCCAACCTCAAACCCCACCGGCCTCCCAGCCCCACGAAGTGCGTTTGGGCAACGAACGCACCGAAGTGTACCTCCCCCTTCTCGAAGGCAAACGTGTCGCCATCGTCGGAAACCACACGAGCGTGTTGCACGCCCAGGGCGTGGCGACCCACCTCGTGGACACGTTGCTCTCCCGAGGCGTGAACGTCCGGCACGTCTTCGCCCCGGAACACGGCTTCAGGGGGGAAGCCGCCAACGGCGCAGACATCCACGACGGCGTCGACAACCTGACGGGCCTGAAGGTGTATTCGTTGCACGGCAAGCACCGCAAACCCCAACCCGACCAGCTCGAAGGGATTGACGTCGTGGTGTTCGACATCCAAGACGTCGGAGCACGGTTCTACACGTACGTCAGTTCGCTCATGCTCGTGATGGAGGCCTGCGCCGCGCAAGGCATTGAGGTGGTGGTCCTCGACCGCCCCAATCCCCACGGCCACCACATGCAAGGCCCGATGCTCGACCCCGCATTCCAATCGTTTGTCGGCTACATCCCGACTCCGATGGTGCACGGCATGACGCTCGGGGAGTTGGCCTTCATGGGCGCAGCAGAGGGTTGGGGTGGCCTTCCAACCACCTGGCGCCCCACGGTCATTCCTTGCGAAGGATGGGCCCATGGGGACGACTACGAACTCGCGATTCGCCCCAGCCCCAACCTGCCCACGGTGGCCTCCATTGACCTGTACCCAAGCCTGTGCCTCTTCGAACCCACCGTGGTGAGCGTGGGCCGGGGCACGCCGACGCCCTTTGAGGTGCTCGGGCATCCTGAAGGCAACTTGGGCTCGTACGCGTTTACCCCTGTGCCCGTGCCCGGCGCCGCGCCTCATCCCAAACACGAAGGACTTCCTTGCACCGGCCAGCGCTTCGCTGAAAGCGAAGGACTTCCTGGATTTGACTTGACCGCCCTTGGGGCCTGGGCCGAATGGTGGCGCAACGGGCACGGCGGAAGCTTGGAGGGGTTCATCACGTCGCCTTCCTTCTTCGACAAACTCGCAGGAACCGATCGCATTCGCTTGGCCTTGGAGCGCCAAGAGCCTCTGGAGTCACTAGAGACGCAGTGGCGTGAAGACCACCTCACCTTTTTCGAATCCGCTCAAACGTACTTCTTGTATTCCTGGAACGCCCCGTTGCCGGGTCGTTGACCTCATCCCTATCTTGCACCCAAGTAATGACGCCCATGAACGTGTTCCGCTTTTCCCCCGCCGCCTTGCTTTCGATGACCGGATTGGCCCTGATAACTTTGTCTGGGTGCACCAAATTTGCTCCCTACGACGGGGAGACGTTCGACTGCGAATGCGGGAACTTGACGTGGAGTGGCCGGGATTTGGGCATGCGCATGGCGGAAGTGGAATCGCTCAACGAAACCACGTACCGCTACCACGTCATTGCCGATTTGCGCAACCTCGAAGAGCAAGAAAACCGCGAAGAGCCTCGTGACATCGTGTTGACGTTGACCACAGAACTCAACGGCGGCACGACCTCCTTGTCGCTCGCGGCAGGCGACGCCACCCTCGACCTTCAGGAGGTGGATTCTCCGGGTACGGGCATCGATTGGAGCATGGACGGCGCGGAACTTTCGATCACGGCGACCCCTGAAACGCACGTCATCACCTTGACGTCTTTGAGCGCCACGCGTGGTGGCAACACGGTGAACGCAAGCGGCGAATTCATCTTCGACCTCGTCGACTGATCCCGGATCGCGTCTCCGCCCGCCACGGCCCCATCACTTCCGTTCCTGTGACCACGTAGACCTCGCGACCACGCTTGGGCTCCACCACGTGCATGCCCGTGAACGCTCCAAATGCTGGAAGCGTCAGGCGCCACCCCGCCTCACACCCCGTCGAGGCCTCCACGAAACACGGCACCCGCTCCGACTGGCGTCCCGCCCCTCTCAACCGCACCGCAGGGTGGATGTGGCCGCAGAGGTGGATGTGGGCACCCTTGGGGATCTCGTCGTCCGGCTCGTGCGTCAACACCACACCGTCAGCCTCCCAAAGCTCCACCACATCCACCTCCATGGCTCGGTACGTCTCGTCATGCGCGCGGTCGTGGTTGCCGCGCACCAACAGCGCCTCCTTCAATCCATGCTTCAACTCCTCCTTGACCCACTGTTGGAAATCTCCCCACGCCCGGTTGGGAGCGCTGTGAAACAAATCCCCGAGAAACACCAGGGTGTTCGGCTTCAGACGACGCATCAAGTCGGTCAGCACCGCCAACGTCTGCATGTCAACCGTGGGCGGAACCGCCAGTCCCTTGGATCGGAAATGTTCGGCTTTGGCCAAATGAAGGTCGCTGACCACGAGCATCGCCCGCTCGGGCCACCAGACCGCGCGTTCAGGAAGCAGCCACATCACGTGGCCACTTCGGGTCCATTCC
>JAQCBJ010000065.1 GCA_027621555.1 Bacteroidota bacterium
GATTCGAACCGCTGTAGCAGCTTTTGCAGAGCTGAGCCTAGCCACTCGGCCATCGGACCCTTTTCCAGGCGAGGGGACGCCGTGGGCTTGCGAATATACGGAAATCCTCGCCGTGGGGTTTCGTTTTGCGCGTATAATTTCATGACAAACGCCTGTCAATGGGGCAAAAAACAGGGGCTGTGGTGGGTTAGCTTTGTCGCATGATTTCACAGAGTTGGATTCCCAATGCGTTGACCCTCGGCAATTTGCTTGGAGGGGTTGTGGTGTGCTGGGCGGCGGCGTCGGGGTCGTTTTTGGGAGAGGCTCTGGTGGTCGATTGGACAGACCAAATGGTGTTGTGGAGGCAAGAGGCTTGGCCTTCGGGGGCTGAAGCGCGAGGGGTGCAGATGGTTGCGGTGGTGTGGACGCTGGCGATGTTGTGCGATGTGCTGGATGGATGGGCGGCCCGGAAGTTGGGGGTGGCCGGATCGATGGGGGTGCAGCTCGACAGCTTGGCGGATGTTGTGACGGGAGGCGTGGCGCCGGCGATGGTGGCCATGCGCCTGTTTCAGGAGGACGGAGGGGTGGGGCTGACGTGGGAAATGTTGGCGGGCTTGGGCGTGGCGGCGGCGGCGGCGTATCGGTTGGCGCGGTTCAATGTGGCTGCGGAAAGCGGGAAGGGTGGGACGCACTTTGAGGGGCTTCCGGCGCCGGCGGCAGGGGTGTTTTGGATGGGCGTGATGCTCGCGTGGGGTGAATTGAAGGGCGGGTTTGATGTGCTGATGGCGGTTGGGTTGGCGTGGATTGGGCTGGTGGTGGTGCCGCTGGCGATGGTGAGTCGCAGGAAGATGTGGGGATTGAAGGGGTGGGGCAAGGAGCCTGGGGTGGACCGTTGGCGGGCGGTATTGATGGGGGCGATTCCGGTTGTGGGTGTGGGGACGTGGTTGGGATGGGGAAGCGTGTTTCTCGCTGTGCCGCTGTGTTTACTTTTGTACCTCGGTTTGGCCTTGGCAACGACGCCACAAAGGCAAACCCCATAGATTCACACCAGACGCACCATGAAATTTCGCGCCGACATCGACATCATGCCACTTCCAGCGCTGCTTGACCCGCAAGGAAAGGCTGTTGGAAACAATTTGCCCAACATTGGACTGAGCAGCATTTCCAATGTGCGGATTGGAAAGCACATCACATTGGAGGTGGAGGCTTCAAGTCAAGAGGTGGCCGAAGCCCAGGTGAATGAGGCGTGTACGAAGTTGCTGGTGAATGAGATCATGGAAGGGTTCTCCTTCCGGTTGGAGGCCTTGTGACCTCGAGACCTGTCAAGAACAGGCCGTGTTGTAATAAATCAAGAACATCAGCATGTCATTGACATCGATGGAACCGTCGCTGTTGAGGTCATTCTGAGGAGGTGCTGACCCTGAGTTGTAGTGGAGCAGGAACACGAGCAAGTCGTCGACACTTCGTGTTCCGTCGCCATCGAAATCGGCAGGGCAAGGTTTGTGCGCCTCGATGAGGGACAAGGCCTTGTTCAAGGCGTGTTCCGCAACTGCAATGCCGATGCGTCGACCAGGGAGGTCATCGCAAGGGGGGTGGATTCCTCCCCAAATGCGAGACAAGCTGCATTGGTCGGAGGCGTCGCGGTAAGTGGCCCATTGCAGAACCACATCGTGGGAGGGGCCTTCTTCAAAGACCAAAAATTCATGCGCAGGCGCATGGAATTCGCCCATGCCTCCCGGGAAAAAGGGATCGCCTGTGATGAAGGTCAAGACTTCAGCTGCTGCCCGGGAAAAGGTGGAATGACCACTGACATAGCCAGCGAAGGGGGGCGTCACAAAGGAGGGGCGTTGGTAGGGCCACCACCGTTCAGCCAAGATCCATCCCACCCCTGCCTCATCCGTGGCAGGATCGTCAATAAAATCGGGGCCTCGCCAGGCGCGCACCTTGATCTTGTTCAGGTGTTCCGGCTCGGGGAAATCGGGATCATTGGCGAGAACCATCTCGCAAATGCCTTCGACCAGAGGCAATCCGACCGGGTCAAAATTGGGAAGGGATGGGTCGGTACATTGGCCCTGACCTTGCATCCAACGAATGGCCGAGACCGGACGAATGTAATCGTACCACCCTTTGTGGCTCCAGGCCGCAATGGCGGCGTCGTGCAAGGCGCCACCCAGGGTGAAGTACGCACAAACCTGCCAGTCGAACAAATCCCAAGGCTCTCCTTCTCCTTTCCAGGTGGGCGTGAATTGAGGGTGGTCAGTGACCCCATTGAGAAGGGTGAACCAATGACCTGGCGGGGTCTCTGAATCGGGCCCATCAGCCCAAAATTCAGCCAGAACCCGGGTGTAGTCTCCCCGTGGCACCCACTGGGGCTCGTAGGGTTCGCCTGTTGATGGATTGGTGGCATGACCTTCTCCCGGGTCTCCACCATTGTGCCAATTGTAGAATTGGTCGTATTGGCTGAGGTCGAGAGTCAACATGGTTGGGTCGACGTTTCCGATGTTTCCGGGACTGATGTCCCACCAAACCCCATCCTCGTGGTGAAGGTGTTCGGACCAACGCAACACCATGGAATGGCCCCAGCCGTAGGGGCTTTCCAATCCGTCGGAGGTCAGCATGGGCGGTGGTCCTTGGTCGAGCCATACAGGGTAAGGCCAGCCATCTCGGAAGTGCACGGTTTGAACGCTGTCCGGCAAAGCGAAGGGGGTGACGAGCCCCCACTCGGGGCTGAGAAAGGGCGGGGTCTCATTCTCAGAAATGCCACTTTGTCCTTGAAACGTACTCAAATTGATGCTCTGCCAGCGATTCATGTCCACCAAGGTTGGGTTTCCTGGCACGGTTTCGATGAACAAATCAGGATTCACAGGGGCGTAATGCTGGTTGGCGAAGTCGTTGGCTTCGTTGCTTCCATCGCCCAATCCGTAGGCCAACACAGCGGCAGCGATGGCGTTTCCGAGCGCGGCTGGACCGTGCGAGGCATAGTCCGTGCTGGTCAAGTTGTGGATGCCGCCCGAGCTGTTGAATTGCTGGTAGATGGAAGACAAGGTGGCGGTGCCTCCGGGGGAGTTTTGGAACCGAGCCCAGAGCAACCGGTACGAGGCGTAGTTGATGGCAGTTTCTTGTGCCAATCGCCTCGCCCCGTTGTCTTCGATGGCGGCCATGCCTGCATCGACGAGGTATGGCGCTGCGATGCTGTCGTATGCCGCCCAGGCGTCATACACGGCGAGTGACCAGTGGTGCAGGTTGCGCGCATGGATTGTCGGTCGGGCGTAATCATGTCGGATTGCCTCGAGAAGAACTTCATTCCACTCCCGAACCAAGGTCTCTTGACCTGATACATTCATTGGAAGTGCTGCCCAAAGCATGGTCACGGACAAGACGGTGTGCGTCCATGTCGTGTTGAGGAAGCGGAGAGGGCGATCAAAATTCATCAGACACTTGGATTCAAGTCAACAGCTTGAGCAAGTCAAGATACAAAATAATTATGGTAAATGACAAGAACTGTCACAGGCTCGACATCCCATTGTGACCCGCTACAGACCCGCTTCGAAGGAGTCCGTGTCAAGGGGTGATTTCAGAGCCAGCCCGTGGCCAACAGCAAGGCGAAAAGTTGCGCGGGATTGGGCTTGCCCTCAAACAACACCACCCGATCGCTCCAGTTTCGGCTGTCCTCTCTGTACAAGCCCCACACCGATGCGCCTCGGGATGCTCCCATCACGGCATTCTCCTCGCGCAAGGTGTACACCACGTCGAGCGGAAAGGTCGAGTCGCCCTGGAAGATTTGGTCTTGGTGTGCGGTGTACAAAATGGCATGGGTAAAATGGGAGTCCCCAGCCATGAGATGGCCCTCCCGAACGGTGTAAAGCACATCCAAGGCGCTCGTAGAAAACCCTTGGAACAACGTGGCTTCGTCGCTTCTGTCATCGCCCTGCAGGGTGAAGACGACGTCACCTCGCCAGTCTGGGCCCAACCGGACAGTTTGGCCGTCCACGTGAGCTACCATGGTGGACCACATCATCGATTCGTCGCTGTGCATGTGAATGCGTTGTGCGAGCAGGGAAGTAGATGGCAGGCAACAAGCCAATCCGCAGAGCAGCACGACCAGGCGCCAGGGCGCAAACATTCGATGGCTTGACGCGGGATGACTCACACAGCCAAGGTCGCCACGTCGCAGGCGATTTTCCAAGCCTGCGTCAAATCTTCCACCAAATCTTCGGGGTGCTCCAGTCCAACGGAGAGGCGCACGAATCCTTCCGTGATTCCCGTCTCTTCTTTGACGTGGGCAGGGACACCTGCGTGGGTCATGCTGGCTGGATGTTCGGCCAAACTTTCAGTCGACCCCAAGCTCACAGCCAGTTTGAATACCTTCAAGCTGTCCAAAAATGCAAAGGCGCCCGCTCGCCCTCCCGGGACAACCAAGCCGACCATGGCTCCGCCTCCCTTTTGTTGGGCCATCGCCGCGTTGACATCGAGACCTGCTGTGGCCAGGTCTTCAACCCATGCAGACCGCACGGCTTGAGGTCCACACAAGTCTCTGAGGTGAGAAAGCACACGCTTTGTTGTTGCTTGCTGACGTTCCACACGAACGTGGAGGGTTTCCATGGAGCGGGCAAGCATCCACGCGGTCCAAGGGTCCGTCATTCCACCGAGGAAGGTTCTGAATTCCTTGACTTTGGCCACGATGTCAGCCCGCCCAGAAGCCGCTCCGGCAATGAGATCGCTGTGTCCCCCGAGGTACTTGGTCGCAGAGTACAGGATGAGGTCTGCACCTTCTTCTAGAGGCCTTTGCAGGATGGGGCCGAGGTAGGTGTTGTCAACCATGACCACAACGCGATGGTCAGGGGTGGATTGGGTTGCAGCCCAGTCTGCCGCAGAACGAATGCGCCGAACCTGCATGGTGGGGTTGGCGGGGGTTTCCAAATAGATGATTCCTGGCAACTGTCCTTCCGCGTCCTCCAACGCCTCGTTGAGCTGTTCCAAATCTCCAATCGCCCGGACGTCTCGGCCCATGGTAGGCATCACCTCGTCCAAAAAATGTTGCGTCCCTCCGTACAAAGGCCCCACATACCACACGGGCCGGTCAGCTCCAGACCATGCGAGCAGAGCCGTTGAGATCGCAGCCATGCCGCTGGAAAAGAAGGCGGCGTCATCACTTTCATCCCACGCAGCGAGACGGGTTTCAGCAAGGTTGAGGGTGGGGTTGCCGAGCCTGCTGTAGATGAAGCCTTCAGGGGGTGTTTCAGCACCTTCCACCCCGTAGGCGGTTTCCATGTGAGCGGCACCGGTTCGCGCATCGGGAAAGACAAACGTGGAGGCCGGATGCATGGGGGGCTTGACCGCAAATTGATTGGCGGCCGAAGGCGTGTGACCCGCGAACATTGCGCGCGTCTCAAGGTTCTTCTTCATGAATCAATGTTAATCACATGTACACCCAATTCCACACAGAACAAAACAATTAAGTTTATTTTAGGTATAAACATTACATTTGTTTTGTCATGGATGCCTTAGACAAAACGATTTTAGAACATTTGGAGTTTGATGGGAGAAGCAGCATGCAAGACCTCAGTGAATTGACGGGACTGAGTCGTTCGGCCGTGTTCACGCGGGTCAAGCGAATGGAGGAGCAGGGGATCATTTCGGGCTACACCGTCCGGGTTGACCGAAAAAAACTGGGGATGGCGATTCGAGCCTACTGCAACATCACACTCAAACTTCACGAACGAGAGCTCCTCGAGGAGTTTGAGGCCACCATTGGATCCCACCGTGAGGTGAGGTCATGTTTTCACCTTGCCGGTTCCTTTGATTACTTGGTGGAGGTGGAGGTTGTCGACATGGATGCCTACCACCGATTCATCACGCGCAAACTCGCCGCCATGCCCAACATTGCCACCGTGCAGAGCATGTTTGTGATGAGCGATGTGTTCAAGCGTTGACACCCACTTGAGGGGCCATCATGCTTCGATGGCGGCAATGCCCGGAAGGATCCTTCCCTCCAACACTTCGAGCATGGCGCCACCTCCAGTGCTGACGTAACTCACGTCGTCGGCCAAGCCCGCCTTGTTGATCGCTGCGACAGAGTCGCCACCACCAATCAACGTGAAGGCCCCGTGGTCAGCCGTTACCTTGGCGAGCGCTGCGGCCACGTCGTTGGTTCCACCTGCGAACGCGTCCATTTCGAACACGCCCATCGGGCCGTTCCACAGAATGGTGCGGCTTTCCATGACGGCCTGCACAAACCGCGTGCGGGTCTCAGGCCCAATGTCCAGGCCCATCCATTCAGCTGGGATGGCGTCGGTGGAGTGAATGGCGGTGTTGGCGTCTGCCGCAAAGGCATCCGCGCACAATGTATCGATGGGCAACAGGAATTCGGTGCCTGCAGCCTCGGCCTTGGCCAAGATCGCGCGAGCCTTGTCGAGCATGTCGTCTTCGACAAGGCTCGTGCCGACCTCTCCGCCTTGCGCCTTCACAAACGTGTACGCCATCCCGCCGCCCACAATCAGCTTGTCGACGCGGTCCACGAGGTTCTCCAGAATGCTGAGCTTGCTGCTCACCTTGGCGCCGCCGATGATGGCAAGCAGCGGTTGGGCAGGGGTGGCCAACACCTTGTTGAGGGCTTCGATTTCGCTTTGCATCAACAGCCCAAACGCCTTGTCCTCCGGAAAAAACTTCGCAATGACTGCCGTGCTGGCGTGGGCGCGGTGGGCTGTTCCAAAGGCGTCGTTCACGTACACGTCGCCGCTCTCGGCGAGCTGGCCCGCAAAGAATTCGTCGCCCGACTTCTCCTCGCTGTGAAAGCGCAAGTTTTCGAGCAGAGCCACCTCGCCTGGCTTCAACGCTTGGGTGACGTCGAGGGCTTTGTCGCCCACACAGTCCTCCGCAAACTTGACGGGACGGCCAAGCAGGCTTGACAAGGTGGGCACCACGTGCTTCAAAGACAAGTCAGCGCTGGGTCCCTTGGGCCGCCCGAGGTGGCTCATGAGCACCACGGAAGCTCCACCGTCGAGCAGGGCCTGGATGGTCGGGATGGCGCGTCGAATGCGTGTGTCGTCAGTGACGTGTTGGGCGTCGTCAAGGGGCACATTGAAGTCGACGCGTACAAGGGCGCGTTTTCCTGTGAGGTCGAGGTCGTTCAAGGTCATGGTGTTCGGGTTGGGATGTCAGAGGTGCGTGAAGGTCAAGCTTGGAACAGGCTGGTCATGCTGACAAGGCCGTCAACGGTTGCGTTCAGTTCGGCGATGGCGATGCGCTCCTGTTGCATGGTGTCGCGGTTGCGCACCGTGACGGCGTGGTCGTTGAGCGTGTCGTGGTCCACAGTGATGCAGAGTGGCGTGCCGATGGCGTCTTGACGACGGTAACGGCGGCCGATGGCGTCCTTCTCGTCGTACTGGACGTTGTGGTGCAGCTGGAGCTGCGCGAGGACTTCCCGTGCTTTCTCGGGGAGGCCGTCTTTCTTGATCAGCGGCAGCACCGCGGCCTTGACGGGCGCCAAGGCAAACGGGATGGCCATCACGGTGCGCTCGCTGCCGTCTTCGAGCGTCTCCTCGCGGAGCGCGCTGCTGAGCACGGCGAGGAACATGCGGTCGAGGCCAATGGAAGTTTCAAGCACGTACGGCACGTAGCTCTCGTTGGTCTCCGGGTCGAAGTACCGCAGCTTCTTGCTGCTGTATTCTTCGTGCTGCTTCAAATCAAAATCCGTGCGCGAGTGAATCCCCTCAAGCTCTTTGAAGCCCATCGGGAAGTTGAATTCGATGTCGCAGGCGGCGTCCGCGTAGTGGGCCAGCTTCACGTGGTCGTGGAACCGGTAGTTCTCCTCGCCGAGGCCGAGGGCTTTGTGCCACTTCATACGGGCGTCCTTCCAGTGGTTGTACCACTCCTCTTGCGTGCCCGGCTTGATGAAGAATTGCATCTCCATTTGCTCGAATTCACGCATGCGGAAGATGAACTG
>JAQCBJ010000013.1 GCA_027621555.1 Bacteroidota bacterium
AAGCCTGAACCGACCATGAAGACGCCACGCCTCCTCCCTGCCCTGTCGCAACGCATTCCTGCGCTGTTCAGCTCCGTGATGCTGGCCCTTGCCATGTGGGTGCCGGCTGAAGGTGCCGCGCAATTGCCGCCTCCCAACCTGACCTACGTTGACAACGTGAACAACGCCGGCAACGCGACCTTGCGTTGGACGGTGTTCAGTCCCGTCGGGGGAGAGGAATTTGTGCAGAACGAGATCAAGGTGTTCGATTTGGACCAAAACGCCCTCGGCAACCAGTGGCACGTCATCTCGTCGGAAATCATTGACGGCAACCTCGTGTTGCCCACCGGCTGGGTGATGCCGTCGTTCCTGTACGACGCGAACCAACTCGCCCATTGTTACGTCGGCGTGCAGGTGACTGTGGAAGGCGGAGTGCAGTCGGGCTCTGACCCCTCACCCTTCTTGTGCCAAATCCACCTGAGCCTTGCCGAAGGCATCTCCCCAGGAACCGTGGACCTCACTTGGAACAGCCCGTATGCACTGACGGGTGCCAACGCCGGCGGCGACTATCAAATCGAACGCATCAACGAATTGACCGGCGAGTGGGACCTCGTGACCACCGTGCCGGACAACCCCGCGGGCGGCGCTTACACCGACAACCCTGGTCCCTGCGCGCAAGTGCTCATCTACCGGATCCGCCAACTTTCAACCTACGCGGAAGGCGTGCACGTGAGCAACCAAGCGGATTTGATCTTCGGAACGGCAGGAGGCGAGACCCCCAACGTCACGCATGTGGACATCGAAAACGGCTTGGCCCACGTGTACTGGGACTTTGAACCTGAACCTGCGACCCTGGGGTACATCGTCTACAAATGCCTCGACACCGGCGGAGGCGCCATCGTGGCCCAGGTGGAGGGTTTGGCGAATTTTGACGTGGTGATTCCCACGTCCAACGCCGGAGCGGAACCTGAGAGCTATCAAGTCGCCGCGTACGATTGCGTCGACGACGACGGCACACCCAACCCTGCGGGGGCCGGCGATTGCGTCCGGACGGTTTTCCTGACGGCAGACCAAATCCCCTGCACCGACCGCGCCCAACTCGCGTGGATCCACCCCCTCGGCATCGCGGGAGGCGTGGCGGAATACATCCCGCAGTACCGGGAAAACGGGGGGGCATGGACCAGCTTAGACACGTTGGCCGGATCCGCCCAAACCGTCGTGCACGAAGGCGCCTCGCTCACCGCAACCGTGGAGTACCGCGTGCTGGCCAAAGGCGGCGAATTCCAAACCGCCACCTCCAACCTTGTCGAGGTGTCGTTCGTCTATCCCGACGCGCCCGAGCCGCCCACCCTCGACAGGGTGTCCGTGCTGGACCGGTCGCGCGTGGAATTGGTGCTGTCCACCGACCCGTTGGCCCAGGAGGTGAGCCTGTATGAGTTCCAGCGCTGGGACGAGACGGACAGTTCTTGGATCCCGTTGGTGCCGAAGCAACCCGCCAACCTTGGTTTCCCCGTCATCCACGTGGATGCGGAGCGCAACACCAACGAATACGCTTACCGCTACCGTGCTGTGGCGTACAACGGGTGCGACGCGGTGGTGGCCGAATCCCAAGAGGCCGAGACCATTCTCCTGCGCGGCTTCCGAAGCACGACACCCGGCTTGTACGAGAACAGCTTGATTTGGACGCCATACGACGGGTTTGCCAACGGCCTGGACCGCTACGAGGTGATTCGGAAAACGTCGAACGACCCAAATGTGGTGGGCCAACCCCTGGCCACGGTCAGCGCGGTGAGTGAGAACCACGAAGACGAAGTCGGCGAGGAGTTCGATTCGCCCGGCATCTTCTGTTACCGCGTGCTTGCGCTCGAAGTGCCGGACAGCAACGAGGTCCTGCAAGGGGCTGCCTCGAATTGGGTGTGTTTGACGGAAGACCCCATTGTTTGGATTCCGACGGCATTCACGCCCAACGACGACGACTTGAACGACTGGTTTCCTTGGGCACCCGGTGAAGCGAACGTGGGGTTCCTCGGCGAACCGCAAGGCACCAACCCCAACTTCAGGTTGACTGTCGTGTCTCGCTGGGGGACCAAAATCTTTCAAACGGAATCCATCGACGAACCGTGGGACGGCCGAGTCGACGGCCAACTGGTGGCAACGGGCGTCTACGTCGTCCACGTCGAATACCTCGACGGCGCCGGATCGTGGAGAACCCAGAGCGTGCACTTGACGGTCCTGCCCGGCCAGTAAGCCACCCTGCCATGCTACAGCTTGCGAGAATCTGTCCCACCCGCGTGGGTTGGGTGTTCCTTCTGCACTAAATTTGCGCGAATCGCGGACTGAACCTTCGGCATCCCTCCTCGCTCTCTGGAGCGACGGCGATTCCCTCGTGAGGCCTGCGAGAACACGCGATTCAACTCAAGCTCATGGCCTCCACTGACAGCAAATTTCTCGGCGAAGGATTGACGTACGATGACGTCCTGCTCGTTCCCAACTATTCGGAAGTGCTTCCCCGCGACGTTCAGCTTCACGCTCCGTTTTCCCGCAACATCCAACTCAAAACCCCCATCGTCAGTGCGGCGATGGACACGGTGACTGAAAGCAAGATGGCCATCGCCATGGCCCAGGCTGGCGGCATTGGAGTGGTGCACAAAAACATGAGCATCGCCGCCCAAGCCAACGAGGTCCGCAAGGTCAAGCGCTCCGAGAGCGGCATGATCCAGGACCCCATCACCTTGAGCAAGGACGCCACCGCAGGCGACGCGTTGGGCATCATGCGTGAGCACAAAATCGGAGGCATTCCCGTCACCGACGACGCGGGCAGGCTCGTGGGCATCGTCACGAACCGCGACCTGCGCTTCGAAAAACAGGGCTCCAGGCCCATCGCCGAGCTCATGACAAGCGACAACCTCATCGTCACCGAAGACGGTAGCGACTTGTCGAAGGCCGAGCAAATCCTGCGCGAACACCGCATTGAAAAGCTCCCCGTCGTGGACGGCGCCGGCAAACTCGTCGGCCTCATCACGTACCGCGACATCATCAAGCTGAGCGAATTCCCCAACTCCTGCAAAGACCAGTACGGCCGCCTCCGCGTAGCGGCGGCCGTGGGCGTCACCGCCGACACGCACGAACGCGTTGCGGCCCTGGTCGACGCCGGAGTCGATGCCGTGATTGTCGACACCGCCCACGGCCACAGCCGTGGCGTCATCGACACCGTTCGCGACGTCAAGAAGGCCTTTGGCAGCATCGACATCGTGGCCGGAAACGTCGCCACGGCTGAGGCGGCCCTGGCCCTGGTCGAGGCCGGCGCGGACGCCGTCAAGGTCGGCATCGGACCGGGCTCGATTTGCACGACGCGTGTGATTGCCGGCGTGGGCGTACCGCAATTGCGGGCCGTCATGGAGGTCAGTGCTGCGTTGGAAGGCACGGGCGTCCCGGTGATTGCCGACGGCGGAATTCGCTACACCGGCGACATCGTCAAGGCCTTGGCCGGAGGTGGACACACCGTGATGATCGGGTCGATGCTGGCTGGAACGGAGGAAAGCCCCGGAGAAACCATCATTTACGAGGGACGTCGCTTCAAGGCGTACCGCGGCATGGGTTCGGTCGAAGCCATGCAGAAAGGGTCGAAGGATCGGTATTTTCAAGATGCCGAGGACGACCTGAAGAAATTGGTGCCTGAGGGCATCAGCGGCCGCGTGCCCTTCAAGGGCAGCGTGCTGGAAGTCATGCACCAGGTCATGGGCGGTCTGCGGGCCGGGATGGGGTACTGCGGGTCCGCGGATTTGGGCCAATTGCGGGAAAAAGGGCGCTTCGTGCGCATCACCTCCGCCGGGGTCAAAGAGAGCCACCCGCACGACGTCATGATCACGCGGGAAGCCCCCAACTACAGCATTCGCTAACACGACTTGCCTCGTTAAGGCAAATTGACGGAACTTTCGGTGCGTTTGAGCGGCAAACTTGCCGCCGCGCCCCAACGAATCACCACGACTCCTACCCCATGAAGCCATTTGCATGGATCGCCGCTGCCGCGGCCCTGGCCTTCGGAACGGCCGCCCCCACCTTTGCCCAACGCCAAAGCGCCGCAGGTGCGGACGGCAACCCCAACGAACGCCACGTGCTCGAAGTGGGAGGCGAACTTGTGACGTTGTCTGATTTTCAGCACGTCTACGGCAAAAACAACCGCGACAGCGTGTACACCGTCGAGGCCCTTGACGACTACATGGAGCTGTTCGTGAATTTCAAACTCAAGGTGCTCGAGGCGGAAGCGTTGGGCATGGACACCGTCAGCGCATTCAAAAAAGAACTTGCGGGCTACCGCACCCAACTCGCTCGCCCCTACCTCGTGGACGGCGCGTTGCTCGATGCGTTGGTGGAAGAAGCCTTCGAGCGCAAGGGCATGGAGGTTCGCGCCAGCCACATCTTGGTGAGCGTGGATGAAAACGCCTCCGCCGCGGACACGCTCCGCGCTTGGAACCGCATTCAAGGCCTGCGCACACGGGTGGAGAACGGCGAGGACTTTGAGACGGTGGCCCGAAGCAAGAGCGGCAGCGACGACCCGTCGGTGACGAGCAACGGGGGCGACCTCGGATGGTTCACGGCCTTCCAAATGGTGTATCCGTTCGAGTGCGCGGCGTTCAACACCCCAGAAGGAGAGCTGAGCGAAGTGGTTCGGACGCGGTTTGGGTACCACATCCTGCAAGTGACGGGCAAGCGCAAGGCGCGTGGCGAAGTGCAGGTGGCTCACATCATGGTGCGCATGCCCAAGGATGCGCCGCAAGACCAAGTCGCGAATGCGGAAGGCCGAATCCAAGAAGTCAAGCGCCTCTTGCTCAGCGGAGAATCGTTTGAGTCCCTGGCCATGAAGTACAGCGAAGATCCTTCGACGGCCAACAAAGGCGGGTTGCTGCCTTGGTTTGGGACGGGAAAGATGGTGGAGGAGTTTGAGAACGCGGCGTTCGAATTGAAGGAGGCGGGAGACCTCGCCGGCCCCGTCCGAACCGACTACGGCTTCCACCTGATCAAGTTGGTCGAGAAGAAGGTCCTGCCTACGCTCGAGGAGAGCCGCCGCGAATTGTCCAAGAAGGTCCGTCGCGACAGCCGCGCAGAGATCACCAAGACGTCGTTCGTCAACAAGCTGAAGAAGGAATACGGAGCTGAAGTGAGCGAGCGTCGCGTGGAGGCGTTGAAGTTGGCCGCCGCGAAAGTCGACAGCCTGTTCTACAAAGGTCATCCCCTGGAAGGGGTGCGCAAGAGCGAGCTCGGCCGCACCTTGTTCAGCGTGGCGGGCGAGCCGCGCACCGTCGAAGACTTCGTCACGTGGGCCAATGCCGGCAAAATCCGGGACCTGAATCGACCTGCGGACGTGATGGTGGTGCAGGAAGTGGATCGCTACCTCGAGGAGGAGCTTTTGGCCTACGAGGACACGCAGCTCGAGGGCAAGCACAACGACTTCCGCCTGCTCATGGAAGAGTACCACGACGGGATTCTGCTCTTCGAGTTGACCGACCAAAAAGTCTGGAGCCGCGCCGTCTCCGATTCCGCGGGACTCGCCGACTTCCACAGCCGCAACCGCGAACTCTTCATGTGGCCCGAGCGACTCGACGCCGGCATCCACACGTGCGAAGACGCGAAGATTGCCAAGAAGGTGCGCAAGGAATTGCGCAAGACAGGTGACGTCGAAGGGTTGCGCCGCGAGTTGATTGCCGAGCGTCCGTTGGCGCTCCGCAACGAGTTTGGGAAGTTCGAAGACGGTGAAAATGCGTGGGCGGACCGCGCTTTCGAAGCTCTTCGGAACGGGGAACTCGTGCCGGACAAGAACGGGTTGTTGGTTTTGGAAACCACCGAAGGAGGAGACCAAGTCATCTTGGTGCACGTTCGTGAACACATGCAGCCCACACCCAAGACGCTGGACGAGTGCCGTGGAGCGGCCATTGCCTCCTACCAAGACCACCTTGAAAAGGAATGGATCATGGAGTTGAAGCGCAAGTACCCGCACAAAATCAACCGCGAGGCCTTGTACAGCTTGGTGCGCTGATGAACCGGCGTTGGACGGCCGCGCTTGTGGGAAGCGCGTTGGTGAGTGCCTTGGTCGTGGCAGGATGCGCTGACCGTGGCATGCCCAACCGCGATGATTTTGGGACCGACGTGGCCGCCGAAGCGTACGGCGAAGTGCTCACCTGGGACAGCCTCGCAACGTGGGTGCCCGACGACTTGAGCTTGGAAGACAGCGCCGCCTTTGCCGAGCGTGTCATTGACCGGTGGATGCGGGAGCAGGTGATGCTGGCGCAGGCGAGAACGCACCTTCAGACGGAGCGTTCGAGCCTCGAAAAAGCCCTCGATGCGTACCGTCGGAGCCTCCTGATCAACACTTACGAAACGCGGTACGTCGACAGCCGTTTGGACACCGACGTTTCCGAGGATGAGGTGGCCGCGTACTACGAGGCGCACCCCGAGTTGTTCACCCTGCACGATCACGCCGTCCGGGTGCTGTACCTCCACCTGCCCGACCCCAAGGTGGCGGCCGAAGCGCGTGGCGCCAATTGGTCCAAGAAAGACCAAAAGGACTGGGACAAGCAGGTCCGCGACGTCGAGACTTGGCTTGAACGTGCCGACTCGACGAGCATTCCAGAATTGGAGCGTTGGTGCATCGAACGCGGCGCCGTGCATCACGTAGACCACGAGGCGTGGTGGGCCGTCAACGAACTGCTCGACGAGGTGCCGCTGTCGCTGTACCGCGTGGAAGACCAAATCCAACGCACCTCCCCCCTTTCCTTCACCGCCCAAGACCGCCTGTACTTCGTGCGCTTCCTCGACCACGGGCTGAAAGGCAAGACCGCCCCCCTCGACGTCGCCCGCGACCAAATCACCGAGCTCCTGCTCCAAGGTCGCCGCCAACAGCTGCTCGATGCTCTGCGCGACACCCTGCTCCAACAGGCCTGGGCCAACGGCGATTTGCGTCGTGAAAATTTGTGAGTTCTTCCCCGTTTGGGGTCTTCCACGTTTGGGCCCCTGCCCGTACCTTCGACGCATGATTCGCTCACGATTTGTCCTGGCGACGAGCCTGTTTGTTCTCGCGCTCTGCGGGGCATCCGCCGCCGCCTTTGCCCAACCGGGTGTCCCCGAATCGTACCAGCGCCTCGACGGCATCATCGCCGTGGTCGGAGATGAAATCGTGCTGGCCAGCGACATCCGTGAACGCGTGCTGCAGGCCAAGCTAGAAGGCCGCACTGTCAGCGAAGACCAAGAATGCAGCCTGCTCGAATCCATCCTCTTCGAAAAGCTTCTCCTGCACAACGCGCGACTCGACAGCCTCGAGGTCACCGACGCGGAAGTGATGAGCGAAATCGACCGCCGTCTCGCGTACTACTTGCAGATGTTTGGGACGATTGAAGCGTTCGAGGCGGAGTACGGCAAGTCCGTTGCGGAGTGGAAGGCTGAGTTCAACGATCCGGTGAGGGAGCAGATTTTGGCCCAAAAAATGCAGGGCGAAATCGACCAATCCGTGCGCTCCACCCCCGCTCAAGTGCAGGATTACTTCGCGGCCATCCCGGTTGACAGCTTGCCGCTCATCCCCGAGGAACTCAGCTACAGCGAGCTCGTGATGCAGCCTGAGGTCGGCGAGGCCCAAAAGATGCGCACCCGCAACACGCTCGACTCCATCCGCTACCTCGTCGAAACGGGCAAGATGAGCATGACCCTGGCCGCGACGCGGTACAGCGAAGACCCCGGCTCGAAGTACAAGGGCGGCTGTTACAAGAACATCGCGCGCGGACAGTTCGTCCCTGAATTTGAAGGCGCCGTCTACGAAACGGAGGTCGGCGGCTATTCGCCGGTGTTCGAGTCGGACTTTGGGTTTCACTTCCTTCGGGTCACCGACCGCCGAGGCGAGCAATACAGCGCGTGCCACGTGCTGATGAAGCCCACCTTCGACCCCAAGGCGCTCGACCGCATGCAGTCCCAGATCGACTCCGTCTCCGTGAAGCTCGCGCTCGGCGACCTGCCCTTCGAAGCGGCGGTGCTGCAGTACAGCACGCGGGACGAGACCCGGAACCAAAAAGGCCAGGTCGTCAACGTGCGGGACGGCGGAACGCGGTTTGGGGTAGACGAACTCGACCCCAACGTCTTCTTCCTGCTTCAGGACCTCGACCCGGGCGAGGTCTCGGCACCCGTCCAACTCCTGGACGAAGACAACCAAGCGTACTGGGCCCTCATCCGCCTCGACGAGCGCTTCCCGGCCCACCGCGCGAACCCGCAAGACGACTACGCACTGTTCCAACAGCAGGTCGAAGCCGAACTCCGCGAGGAGGCCCTGTCCACCTGGATCGATAAACGCATCGGCGAGACCTTCATCCGTGTGGACGCACCCTACGACGTGTGCACGTTGGACATGCCCTGGCTCACGGAGAGCATCAACGCTTCAGGCGCCTTCGGCTCCAGCTCTGGAAACTGACGCCGACCGATGCGCATCTCGGTCGTCACGGTTTGCTACAACGCCGCCACCACGGTGGCGGACGCGGCTCAATCCGTCCTCGGCCAAGTTCCCCATCCTGACGCCCCCTTTGACCTCGAATACATCGTCGTCGACGGCGGGTCCACGGACGGCACCCTCGACGCCCTCGCCCCGTTCCGCGACCGCATCGCTACGCTCATCTCCGAGCCCGACCACGGCCTGTACGACGCCATGAACAAAGGCATCAAGGCTGCCACTGGCGACGTCGTGGCCATCCTCAACGCCGACGACGTGTATGCCTCGACCGACGTCCTTGCCCACGTCGCGGCCACCTTCCACGAAACCGGCGCCGAAGCGGTCTACGGCGACCTCCACTACGTCGACGCGGACGACCTCACCCAGGTGCTGCGCCGCTGGCGCTCGGGCGCCTACCGTCCCGGTGCATTCCGTCGGGGCTGGATGCCCCCGCACCCCGCACTTTTCGTCACGCGGTCGTGCTACGAGCGGTGGGGGTTGTTCACCCTCTCCCTCCGCTCGGCCGCCGACTACGAACTCATGCTCCGCTTCATCCACCGGCACGGCATGTCTCTCGCTTACTTGCCCGAGACGCTCGTCTTGATGCGCGCGGGGGGCGTCAGCAACGCGTCTCTCAACCACCACATCCGGGCCCACCGCGAGGATTGGAAAGCGTGGCGCATGAACGGCTACCACCCGTCTCCCCTGACCCTGCTCGCCAAGCCCTTGCGCAAGCTCCCCCAATTCCTGTCCCGCGGGTAGGGCGGTCCGGGCGGGGCGCGTTATCTTCGGGCTTCATCCTTCAAGCAACTTGAATCAAGCATCCTGACCGTGGCGAATTTCTCCGACGACAAATCCGCGCTTGACGCGCTCCGCTCCCAGCACAACGACCTTCTCGCCGAAGTCGGCAAGGTCATCGTGGGTCAAGATCAGGTGATCCGCGAGGTCACCACCGCGATTTTTGCAGGCGGGCACATTTTGCTTGTGGGCGTTCCCGGCCTGGCCAAAACCCTTCTCGTCAACACCATCGCCCAGGCCCTCGGTCTGAGCTTCAACCGCATCCAGTTCACCCCGGACTTGATGCCGAGCGACATTGTCGGCTCCGAAATCCTTGACGAGTCCCGCCAATTCAAGTTCGTGAAGGGACCGCTCTTTGCCAACATCGTCCTCGCCGACGAGATCAACCGGACGCCCCCCAAGACGCAGGCGGCTCTTCTCGAGGCCATGCAGGAACGCGCCGTGACGGCTGCGGGCCAGCGCTACCCCCTGCCCGCCCCGTTCTTCGTGCTCGCCACGCAGAACCCCATCGAGCAGGAAGGCACCTACCCACTCCCCGAGGCGCAGCTCGACCGCTTCATGTTCAACACGTGGGTGGACTACCCCTCGTTTGACGAAGAGGTCAACGTCGTGAAGCAAACGACCTCCGACGCGGCCTCGAGCGTCAGCCCGGTCATCAGCGGCGACGAGATCCTCGCCTACCAGGCGGTCATCCGACAACGTCGTCAACTACGCCGTCAACCTCGCCGCTTCCACCCGCCCGGGCCGGGACCGCGCGACGGCAGAAGTGAACCAGTACCTGAGCTGGGGCGCAGGGCCGCGCGCCTCGCAGTACCTCATCGTCGCCGCGAAGGTCAACGCCGCCCTCAACGGCAAATACAGCCCGGACATCGAAGACGTCCAGGCCGTCGCCACCCCCATCCTGCGCCACCGCATCGTCCGCAACTACAAGGCCGAGGCCGACGGCGTGACGGTGGAGTCGCTCATCGACCGTTTGAAGTAATTTGGGCAGCGTCTCATGAACACGACGCGACTCGACCAATTCGACAACTCGGACTACCATCGTGGCCCCTGGCTTGCGCGTGTCCTGTGGGTCCTGGTCTCCGGCCTGTTCTTCCAAACTTGGTTCCCCTGGCCCAGCGCCCTGAAGCGCATTCTCCTGCGCCTTTTCGGCGCAAGCGTCGGGCGCGGCGTGGTCCTCAAACCTCGCGTCACCATCAAGTACCCCTGGAAACTGACCGTCGGTGACCACTGCTGGATTGGCGAGAACGTGTGGATCGACAACCTCGGCCAAGTCACCCTTGGCAACCACTGCTGCCTCTCCCAAGGCGCCCTCCTCCTTTGCGGCAACCACAACTACAAAAAACCCACATTCGACTTAATCGTGGGCGACATCACCCTTGAAGACGGCGTGTGGATTGGCGCCCGCGCCAGCGTGGGACCTGGCGTGACTTGCCACTCGCACAGCGTGCTTGCCATGGGGAGCGTTGCAACTCATAACCTCGGAGCTTGGATGATTTGCCGCGGAAACCCTGCAGAAGTCAAATCAAAACGCAACACCTAACCGGACCCTGAGACTTACCTTTCCAGCATCGCCCGCTTGACCTCCACCGTGCCTGACTCCAATTCCATTTTCTCCATCCTTCGAAGGACCTACCGGTTGCTCAATTCAAGTGAGCGAAAGAGGTCTGCGCTGATGCTTCTGAGCATTTTCGTCAACAGCATTGTCGAGATTTTGGGCCTTGCCGTTGTGGTTCCTGTCATAGGTCTGGTTGTTCAACCGGAGACAATTCAAACGAACCCAACATTGAAGTCTGCGTTTGATGTCGTGGCTCCCCTCGGAATCAACACCCCTTCTGGCTTTCTCATTGCGCTCTGCGGACTCATGATTGGGGCCTTCCTCTTCAAAGCCTTTTTTGGGCTTTTGGTCAATCTGTTCCAGACGAGGTTTTCTTATTCCGTGGCTCACCGTCTGTCAGGCCAAATGTGGTCCTACCACTTTTCCCAGTCCCTTGAGCGCATGCGCGGCACCGACTCCGGGCGCATCCTTTCCGAAATCAACGGCTGGCCCCTCCAATTCGCCAACGCATTCATGGTCGGAGGTCTCATGATTGTGAATGAAATAAGCGTCATTTCGCTGATCGCAATCGGTCTCTTGCTCTACAATCCGGTGGTATTCGCGAGCATTGCCGTACTCATCGGATTTGGAGCGCTCATCATTCGTCGGGCCACCAAAAGGAGGCTTTTGGCTTACAGCGACATTCGACGCCAAATCGAGCCACGCACCAACACCCTCATCACCAACGCTGTCAGAGGTTTCCTCGAAGTGATGACCTTTAGGGCTTCCGACGCGGTGCGCGAAGCCTACCTCAAAGACCGCTGGACCATCTTCAGACTGGCAAGCAACACAAGTGTCCTGACCCTTACCCCGGCAAAGCTCTACGAGGTTCTCGCAGTGGTTGCGGTGGCTGGTTCCATCATCATTGCACTTCTTCAAGGGACGCCGGAATCTGGATTTTTGGAACTCCTCAGCTTCATGGCCATCAGCGCGTACCGCATCATGCCTTCAATGAGCCGACTCAATGGCGCTGTGATGCAGATGCGCGGGCAGCAGTACGTCCTTGACACCATGGAACTTGGAGGTGCGAACCAACCCAAAAATCAGAATCGTACGTCCTCTGCCGCGGATTCTGTCAGAACGGTCAGTCTCCGTGTGAACCAAGCGACCTTGTGGTACGAGGCGCTTGACGAGCCTGTTCTTGAGCAATTCCAGCACTCGTTTTCTCATGGCAAGGTTCATGCAGTGATCGGCCCCTCGGGCTCAGGCAAGAGCACGCTCATCAACGCGTTGTTGGGCCTTCACAAGCCCAAGCGAGGAGCGATTGAAGTCCAACTCAATGGTCAAGAAACAATCACTTTGGGTAACGACCTTGACTTGCACGATTGGATTCTGCATGTGGGCTACCTCAGCCAGCAACCGTTCTTGTTCCAAGGCACAGTACGCGACAATTTGACGCTGCGCGTGCCGGGTGCTACACTGAACGAAGAGCGCGTGACATCTTTGATTCAAAAGCTCCATTTGGACGATTGCCTCGGCGCACAACCCCTCGAATTTGTGCTTCACGAAGGAGGAAGCAACTTGAGTGGTGGCCAACAGCAACGGCTTGCCTTGTTGCGGGCCCTTCAAGTCCAAAGGCCAGTTCTCATCTTGGATGAAGCCACGAGCGCTTTGGACAGTGAACTGCGAGATGTCGTTTTCGACCTCCTTCAAGAACGGGCAGCCGCGGGATGCAATGTCATCCTTGTCACGCATGACAACGAATTGGCGCTACGGTGCGACGAAGTTTTGGACCTTGGAACACTCAGCAACGACCTGACCTCATGAGTGCCCAAGGCCATCGCATCGTCTTTCTGTACTCGGAGCTTGCCGGATATTTTTTGGCCTGTGCTGAAGCCCTGGGGCAACATCCTGAGGTGGCTTCGGTGGACATCGTGCACTGGCCCATTCATCCTGAGGCTCCATTCCAATTCAAGTCAACCGACCACTACAAGCTTCACCCCAAGGAAAAGCACAGTCGGGAGAGTTTGAAGCAACTCTTGGCCCAAATCAACCCCACCGCCATCGTGTGTTCAGGGTGGATGGATTCGGATTACAATGTCTTAGCCAAGGCATACCAAAAGCGCATCCCTGTGGTGCTCACCCTCGACAATTGGTGGACGGGCAGTCTCAAACAACGCCTTGCGGCACTCACTGCCCCATGGTTCATCCACCGACGGTTCAACCGAGCCTGGGTGCCAGGAGAACCACAAATTCCCTTCGCGCAAAAACTCGGATTCTCAGGCAACTCCCTCGCCACAGGATTCTATTGCGCTGACCCCAAGCCTTTTCAAGCGATTTACGAGAAGCGACAAGCAACATCGCCTTCCAAAAAAATCCTCTACATCGGGCGATATCTAGATGTCAAGGGCGTTCGAGAATTGTGGGAGGCTTTCATGGAACTCTCTGACGAATTCCCGGATTGGGAACTGCATTGCGTTGGCACGGGCGAGCTTTGGGACAGCCGGGCGATTCATCCCAAAATCATCCACCATGGTTTCATACAACCCCATGAATTGGAACAACACCTTTTGGATGCCGCGTGCTTCGTCATGCCAAGCAAAAAGGAACCTTGGGGCGTGGTACTGCATGAAATGGCAATCGCAGGGCTACCACTGTTGGCAAGTGAGCAGGTGGGCGCTGTTAGTCTTTGTCTTCAACAGGGCTTAAACGGGATTCTATTGAATCCGACTCGTCTGGTTGAGGCTATCAAATATGTTTGTTCAGCCAAAAGCCAACAGCTACAAAAAATGGGTGTAGAAAGTCATCAACTTAGTCTCAAATTAGGGATCAACAATTGGATAGAAAACCTCTTCCAACTGTTAATGGGTCAATCTCATACAGGCGGGACTTCACCTGAGCTTCCGTGATCGGATATGAATAACTCTCCATGCTTCTTTAGCACAATCATTCCGTGCTTCAACTCAAATATCGAATGGCTCCTAAACAGCATCAATTCCGTCATTGATTCTATGGAAAAAAGTGATGTGTCAGGGGAAATCATCCTTGTGGATGATGGAAGTGAGGTGTCGATTGAGGATAGGATTCGGGATAGGATTCAGCCCACTAACATCCCTATTTTTTTTATTCGAAAAACGAACAGAGGCTTATCCTCTGCGAGAAATGCGGGTATATCTCATGCCAATGGTTCCTACTGTCATTTTCTAGATGATGATGACACCATTACAAAAGATTTTTACACCAACATGGCTACCGCAATCACAACCTCAGATTCAGAACTGTTGTATTGCGATAGTGAATTCTTTGACGACCATCACAGACTGCCTTTCGACTCCACTACGGAGCAACAAATGATTGCAAAAATGATTTGTGGCAATTGTGTTCATGTAAATGCTGTAGTATGCAAAACTGAATGGCTGCATGAAGTAAATGGCTTCGACGAAAGTTTGCCTGCACTGGAAGATTGGGATATCTGGATTCGGCTGTTTCGAAGTCATCATCGCTTTGAACATCTACCAAAACAATTGGCAAGTGTTCGCTTGCATCAGAACTCCATGAGCAGGGATAGACGAGCTATGTACTCCTGTATGGCGCAGATTTCTATAAGGGAGATGGCCGAACATAGCTCATTCTGGATGACACATCTGCAAACGAGAAAACAAATAAATGCCTGGATAAAAACTGCATTCACTTATAGCTACAGATCCAAAACCCCTTACAAGAACGTGATCAATTGTTTTAGTAGGTCAGTACATCTTACCGGTACGATGAGCGCAATTTTCTATTTGATTCGTCAAGGAGTCGTTGCGCTGCTAACACAAGAAAACTCGCCACACCAATAAAGTATGATTAGCGTTGTCATCGTTTCATTTCGATCATCAGCCATTCTTGTGAATTGTGCTGACTCCGTTTTGGCCCAGTTGTCGGAGTTCGATGAATTGATTGTCATTGAGAACAGTGGCGACAAGCAGCTTCTGCAAGAGCCATTTGTGCGTGACCGTAGGGTATCAATCAAGATTAATCCAACAAATCAAGGCTACACAGCAGGATGCAACCAAGGATTAAGTCTTGCCGGCAACGACCGCGTTCTTCTACTTAACCCTGATACAGTCCCTCAAGCAGGCGCTTTCGATCAGCTCAAAGCACACCTTTCAATGAGAAGACATACTGTCTACTGTGTTGAGCTCCTGAACGAAGATGGCAGTCGACAAGACTACTACAGAAGGTTTCCCAGCGTGCGTGCACTTCTTGTGATGTTTTTCGCGCCATCCAGGATACAGAACCATTTTTCTTCATATCGCCGCTACACCTACTTTGGCGAATTAGACAAAAAATCCGCGTTTCAGCAACCACCAGGCGCAGGTCTCGTGGTTTCCAGAAACCATCGTCTAGATGAAGACTTCTTTGTTTACGGTAGTGATTTGCAGTTCTGCTGGGAGATCTTTCAAAAGAGCCATCTTCCAATTGAGATGTTGCCCGCGAAATTCTATCATGCTCGAGGACAAGGAGGCACTTCCAGTTCCACAGATTTGGCTGATGCCCTGCGAGTTGAAAGTGCAAAGGCCTTTGCACTGTACTTCAAGAAAACGGGGCAAAATCTTCGTAGAGTGGCTTGGAACCTTTTCTACGTTCTTTTTGAGTTTATTGGAATCATAAAGGTTGTGCATTCTGCAGTTCGGAGAAAACAAAAAACACGAAGACTGATTGCTTTCGTTTTTAGCGAACCATGGTTGGAAAAAATTACATAGGCGTAGTAGCCTTTAACAATCCTGAAGAAATCAACCGTCTGGCCGAAGGCGTTGCACGCTTCAAGGCGCTCGATGGCGATTGGACCTTTGTGATACTCGACCACTCAGACCTGATAGACTCAAGAGATGCAATTTTAGCGTTCTGCAAGAGGCGTAATTGGATATACATCCAACAGGAAAATCGAGGATTTGGGGCAGGCGTGAACACCATCGCCCGCACTCTGAATCTCCAAGACACCCTACTCATGTGTAATCCTGACCTCGACGTTGTCGGAGTACCGCCTTTTCAAAAGATGTTTGACTGCATCTCTACTCAAGAATATGATTTAATTGGAACTACCATCAGAGACCGATTTGGGCAGGCTTGTGCTGGCCCTTTGCCTCCGTTTGGGTGGAGGATGGTGGCGTATGATTACACCTCATTGCCTCGACAATTCGAGCAAAAGAGCAGCACAGGTAAAGCAGGAATCTGGCATGGTGCTGTTCATGGTGCATGTTTTGCAATGAACGTAGGCAAGTTCCTATCCGTTGAAGGCTTCGATGAGAATTTATTCATGTATGGTGAGGAATTCGACCTAAACCACAAGTTTCAATCGTGCCTTTACACTGTAGGCTTCTTGCCCTCAGATTCGCTGAATCATGAAAGTGAAGGTAATCTCGACATTCGACGGCAATTGCTGAACCTTTATAACCTCAGATACCTCGCAAAAACTCGAGGTAAATTTCTACTTTTTGTCTATTTCTCAATTCGGTATTGTCTGAAGCTCTTCTCCACAAAGAACCCAGATCTCCGAAAGACTCTGTTTTGCACGAACATTGATAGAAAGCGTTTTCTTCAATACAAAGAGCAATGATTACCCTTTTTTATCCCTATTTGGAAGCACATAGTGGGGCAGAATCCCATAGACGGGGTCTGATCGAAGGCTTCACTGCCATCCACACACCGGTTCGCAGCCGAAATCAGTTTTCACGAAAAGATCTAGTTCGGTTTCTATTTGATGTTCTCGTGTTGAGGCGTCATGCTTATGTTCGAATGAACGTAGGCTCTCACAATTTTCAGTTGGCACTTTTGGTTTTGCATTTCTTTAAAGCCAAATATATTTTAGAGGTAAATGCGCCATTTACCGAGGATAATTCTGACCGGACCACCTACGAAATGGCTGTAAAAAAGGCATACAAGGTGATTTGCGTTTCAGCTGTTCTCGCCAAATATCTCTCCACATTAAATCCCAATGTCATCGCGGTTGCAAACGGAGGGAAAAAGTTCAATCGCCTCGAAAGTCGAGCCAATCTCAAATCTCATCACTTTCTATTCCTTCATAATTCCCACTGGCCATGGCAGACTAGCGCTCATCTCTTGACGTTTGCGAGCAAATTGGTATCCATGAAGATTGGATTAAAGGTCATTGACATCGCGGGCACCTTAAACGAGACAGAATTGCCTGAAAATATTGAAATACAGAAAGGAGCGCTTTCACCCCTACAATACAATGAAGAGGTTCGAAATGCTTTTGGCTTCTATTTGGCCTACAATTGGGATCAAGATGAAGTTCTAGATTTTTACCTTGATTCTCTAAAATTTCGAGACTTCTGGAACACAAATAAACCTATTGTAATCAGCGGTCCTTTGATGACTTGGGCACCAAATGATCAAAGCGAAGAAAATGGTATTTTTCCCCTCGGGGCTTTCGAGTCTGGATTGTTAGAAAGCGTCAAGAGACAATACAAGAGACAATCTTATCACTGGGAAGACGCCTGCCAAAGAATTTTGGATTTCAATCCTCACGCGGATGTCTAAATGTCTCGCCAAGCAATCTAGGTAGACCATCGTTTCGCTCGCTGTGGGTAGTGCTGTCAGATCACACCTTCCCGCTTCAACGCACGGCGCACGTGCTCTCTGAAATTGCTCGGCGGGGCTGTCTTATCCGGTCTTCCCCACTCAATTGTCTCAGTGAAAATCAACTGTAGATATTCCAATGTTGCAAGTGGAGCTCTGGATTTGGACAGTATGCACTTCTCAAAATGTAACTGAACTTCTTTTGCTTCAATCTCAGGAAGAATTCTTAGTGCAAAGGGATGGGCTGCAAGACTGTGCCACCCAAAAAGCAACACCGGCACCCCCCGATAAGCTGCCTCTAGACCGACCGTACCACAAATTGTAGCCACCGCATCTGCCTTATCCAAAAGTTCAGTAGTTGTCGCTTTCGTAAAAAAGACATCTTCCAACTCTGCAAGCTCTTTGTAAAAGAAATGTGGTCGATACCCTCGGTAAGACGTGTGAGGGTGCTCCTTGATCAAAATTCTTTTTTCTGGAAGCTTCAATCTCAGCCATCTCACTATGTTTAGTTGATTGGCAAAGAACCCTCCTCTTGGTGAGCTTGTCTCTTCCGGTTGATAGTGAAGGAACACAACGAGATATGCAGAATCGTTCTCTCCCTCTTCAACAGTCAATTTTCTCAAATCCTCTTCAATCGATTGATTGACAGAACGTTCGAGAAATGCTTGAAATAGATTCGCAACTAGCTTGATCCACTTGTTACGATTAAAGATTTTTATCAGATTATTTTTCGTAAAGTAGTGATAGGGAACAGCATGTGGTGGAATTCGACTCATATAGCCAGGCTGGAACACTATCTCATCCTTGGCTGAAATCCGTTCCACCTCCTTCAACACTTCCAAACTGAAATTATTCTCAGCTTTTGCTTCCACCAAATGCTCCCATCTATCTCTCAAATAAGAATAGCCTTCTTCATTTTTGACCAAATGACTCCGATATGGAATACTGGTGTGAGAAAATGACATTAACGGAAGATTGAGCTCCGCGGCGACATCACGAATTGCTATTGAATAAGGCATATGGACAGGTCGGTAGGTTATTATGAGGTCTACGTCCTCCAAAAATTTCCGCCAAAAAGAAAAGTGCTTCGCCCCAACTTCTAACTCCGAGTAAATGTCTTTGAGGTGACTTTGTCCCAAAAAGTAATTCTCAGCATTGTCAATTCCAGAAATTCCACTGTCCATTCGGATTTGATTAAACATGTAACCAAACCAATCAATTTTCACATTTGTAGGTAACCACGAGTGGGAGGGATACTCTGCTCTTTCTGCAAGTTCACTTTGGAGGCAGAATGCAATTTTTTCATGGTCACGTCTTGGATGTTTGCGTGAATCGTTCGCGGGATAAACAACATTCACTCGAGAAACTTCAGGCCAATTGCATAGTTCGTCGATATGCTCGGCCATCATTTCAATCAACAACACTTTCATGAGCCTCCTTTTTGATAAAAAATTCAGGTTTTGTTATGACAAAACGGCAACCTATCGTTTCCGAATAATCAACTCTGGAGACTGTCCAAAAACAAGAGAATTCGCAGGAATTGTATCGTCTTTTACAATTGCTCCCGCGCCGATTATGACGTTGTCACCCACCGTTGAATTCCCAAGGATCATTGATCCTGCACACATTTTTACACGACTTCCTATTGTTGGATAAATGCCTCGATTATTTCCTACGGTGCAATTTTGACCAAACGAGAAAAATTCTCCGAACGAAGCTCTTCCCATTACAGCGCCCACGGGATGATCCAAGTGAAAGACATCTGGCAACTCTATTTCATAAAATAGATCGCAGCCGTGAAGCGCTTTGTTTAAGGCATAAATAGCACTTGCCTCAGGTGTCAAACCCAACTGGTAGCACTCGTTGCACAAGAAATACAGGAACGTACAATACTGTCCTGTGTGACCTGCATTTATGACTCCGGCATGAAAATACTTGTCTTTTGTTCCATCCAGACATTTGTGAGTGCGCTGAATTGCGGTTTCAAAAACTGTCGTGCTTTCTATGAAGTTCAAGGACAAAGACGGATCGACAAACCCTAATTGATTTCGCAATCTGGCCTTCAGACTGACCGACCATTCACTGTTAGTTGTCATTCTTAATGGGAGTTCCGCGCTGAATATACATGGTTGCGCTGCTATTGAGCAACGTATCAATTGATTGAGGCTTATCACCAAAACCAGGTCGAATCGAACGCACATTTTCGTTTGTGAATGGTTCCCCCGGAGCAATGTCTTTCACTGCGTAGAGGGATCGCGAGAACTGCCGGGCCTTAAGCTTTTTCTCGGTCATCTCGTATGTAACGCTGCCAAGGGCAGATTCCGTCAATCGGATTTGATCGACCATGGCACGAAATTCAGCGGGCTCCATGCTGAACGCTGAGTCGACTCCACCTAGAGAGCGATCTAAAATGAAGTGCTTTTCAATCATGGTCGCACCAAGGGCCACGGCCGCCGCTGCAACAGCATGGCCCATTGTGTGGTCTGACAAACCCGTAGGAACACCGAAACGTCGCCTCATGTCCACCATCGTCAGCAGGTTGGCCTCTTCGACAGGTGCAGGATAGGCCGAGGTGCACTTGAGGAGGGTGACCTGGTTGTTGTTCATTCGCTTGCACGCATGCAGGGCCAACTCAATGTCCTCTTCGGTCGCGATTCCCGTGCTGATGACGACTGGTTTGCCCTTGCTTGCAATGTATTCGATGAGCGGGATGTCCGTGATTTCGAAAGAGGCGACCTTGTAGATGGGGTTGTCTAGACTTTCGAGAAGGTCCACTGCGGTAGGGTCGAAAGGACTTGAAAAACAAACCAAACCCAAGTCTCGTGCTGTTTGAAACAACATTTCATGCCAATCCCATGGGGTGTGCGCTTCCTTGTAGAGGTCGTACAATTTGCGTCCTTTCCACAATCCTTCCTCAATGACAAATCCCGGACCATCGTGATCAAGGGTGATTGTGTCTGCGGTGTAGGTCTGGAGCTTGATTGCATCAGCACCGGCATCAGCAGCAGCCTCAATCGTGGCAATGGCCTGTTCAATGCTGCCGTTGTGGTTGGCTGACAACTCCGCAATGATAAAGACACTCATTTGTCGAGGTATTGGGCCAAATCAATGGCGTGGGTGCTGAATTCGTCTCCAGAATAAAGACGAGGATTGTATTTGGAAATCATGATCCAATCTTGGTAGACTCCATTGTTGTTATAGTGACTTCGAAGCACACCTTCCGCAATCCATCCAGCGCGAGTGTAGGCCTTGAGCGAAGCAATGTTTCTTTCAAGAATTCCACCGTGGAGCTTCCGCACGGCATACTTTTCAAAGGCCATTTCGCACCCCGATTCGATGAGCCTGCTGCTCAGTCCCTTTCCGAGGTAATTTTTGTCCCCGATGAAAACGGCAAAGTCAGCCAAGCCATGGACATGATCGATCGGACCAAGTTTCGCAGTGCCGAATATGTGATTTTTCCGAACATCTCTGATGCCAAGTGTAACCTGGTTTCCCTGTTTCTTCCCTTGCTCAACAGATTCTCTCAATTCAGCGATTTTGATTTTTCTCCCACTTCGAGTGTACTCCTGAGTGTGATCAGAATTGAACCAATCTTGCCACTCTTCCAAGACATCTGCAGGGGACAGCTCCTTGAAGTCAAACTCAATCATTGAACCAAGATATGAATCGATGCAAAGGGAAGGCCTCTAAAGAAGGTGCGGTGTGAACTTCAGTCGGAATGCGCGCTCCATCGGTTGCTCCGTCCAACCAAAACCCAGCTTCAACCATGCGGAGAAAAGCCTCTTGCTGATTTGTTGCCAATGGCCTCACGTAAGGCTTTCTTCCCGTAGCAATGAGGAATTCAATCCCGATTGTGCTTGCAGGAAGAACGGCAATTCGGCTGGAATTCATGAGAGCTGCGAGTTTCTCGGCTTGGACATCCCTCACCGGAAACCATCCCACATTCTTGCACAAAGCCTCAAACCGCCTGTTGGTCACGGCTAGGACAGACTGGTCACTCAACTCGTCTATGAATGTCTGGTAGAAGTCCCACGATTCTTGGGTGGTGACGTAAATGAAGGTGTCGTACTCGAATTCCGAGTGCGCACCCACCAAATCAGTGAACTCAGGACGAACAATGAATCCATCCAACCCCGTCCACATTTGATTGACCTCAACAACGCGGCGCACCTCTTCGTGGTCAAAAAGAAGCTGAGTGATGATGGCATCACAAGGCGGCACATGTTGCAAACTGTCAATGACACGGATCGTTTTGACCTTCAGAGATTGCGCTTCCGTGTAAAAGCTTGAGTCAAATCGATATCCGTCAAGAATGAGAGAATCTCCATTGCACAGAATTCCATCAAGATCCCAGCTCCAAGGTTTTTTACTCCTTGGGTCATCAGGGGCGAACTGTTCGTTTTCAGGTAAAATCTCAATGCCAAAACTGTGTTTCTCCAGCTGGGCCAGCACCCAATGGGATGCACTCGACATCGCAAACCGGCATTCAAAATGCGCAGCGAGGTATTGCGCCATGGTAAGACACCTCATGAAATGACCGTGCCCTACGATGTCATTGCCCTCCACGCGAAAAATCACCCTATCTCGCCGCATTATTTGTCACTAAGCATGTGCTGAAACTTGATTTTCAGCATCTCCCAGTCTTCTGGAGTATCTACATCTTGTGCCAAAGCCTCAAGGGTTGGAATAGGCACAAGGTTGAGCGCCGAAAACGACAATCCTTGCCCAATGCTATTTCGTCTCATCCAATACCATTGACCAGCATCATGATAGGCTGGACCGGAGTCTTGGGTTCGGTCATTGACCTTGTCACCCCAAATATGCCGCCCCTTGCCACTTTCAATCTGAAGAGCCCTCCAAATGGGGTGTTTGTATTCCAACACAGGAAACACCACTCCATCAACGTGGCCTTGAAGCATCCTGAAGCCGCGAATAAGGCTATCAGGCTGAACCAGTGGTGTAACTGGATAAAGGCAAAGCAAGTTGTCAAACTTGTCGCCGCGCTCATCCAACATTTCTGCCACCTCAGCCAATACATCCATTGTGGTGGCATGGTCATCTGAAGTCCTCGCACTACGTAAGAAGGGTACTTCAGCACCATAAACTTTTGCGACCTGTGCAATTTCCCTGCTATCGGTGCTAACTAAAATTTGGTCAAAAAGCTGAGATTCTTGTGCACATTTGATGGCGTATGCCATCACGGGTTTTCCAAAGAATTCTTTGATGTTTTTTCCGGGCAACCGCTTCGAACCACCTCGAGCAGGAATGACGCAGATGTTCCGATTCGAACTCATGATGATTGAAGGAATGACCTAATCTCATTGATGACTCTGTCTACATCTGCATCCGTCATAGAAGGAAACATGGGTAGACTGATGCACCGGCTGTAGTACGACTCGGCAGCAGGCAGATCTCCTGGTTTCCAGCCCTGACTCCTATAGTAAGGCATCAAATGGGTGGGGACGTAATGGATTTGACTGTAGATGCCTTTCGACCGAAGTGACTGATAGAGCTCTGCACGTTGGTCACACTCAATCACGTACAAATGATGCGCGTGTCCGTTTGTTTCGGGATCAATTGCCTCGGTGTTTCGATCTTGAATGCCTTTCAAGTTGCGAAAAGCATTTCGGTATTTGATGCCAATCTCCCGCCTGCGTTGAAGTCCGCCCGCAGCGCGAGTGAGTTGACTCAGACCCAGTGCAGCTTGAATGTCAGAAAGCCGGTAGTTGTATCCCAGCTCTTGCATTTCCATGTACCATCCGGGGTATTCGGCATCTTTCCCCACTGACAAACCAAATGCCTCGGTAGGCGAATTCAAAAAGCGGCTTGAATCTTTGGTGATTCCATGCGTCCTCAATGCGCGCAGACGGTGATAGGTTTCTTCATTGTTGGTGGTCACCATGCCTCCTTCGCCCGTAGCGATGTGCTTTACGGGATGAAATGAAAAAATGGCGCAATCGGCAAAATTTCCATTGCCACAGTTCTGTCGTCTTCCCACGGTGTCAATGAAGAATCCTCCGGGAGCATGACAAGCATCTTCAATGATCCATAGCTCGTCCTCATTTGCAAGCTTTCTAAAGGACTCTAGGTCCACAGCCCTGCCCGCGAAATCAACTGGAATGATTCCTGCAAACGTGGCTCGAGGCTCGGATTCAACCAGTCTTTTTACCTGTTCAAGGTCAAGCAAATACGTATTTGGGTCGATGTCCGCGAAGACCACCTCTCCACCACAGTAGCGAATGCAGTTCGCTGTTGCGGCAAAGGTGATTGGTGAGGTGATGACTTTTTGACCTGGCTTGAGATTCATGGCCATCGCGCACAGGTGAAGCGCTGCAGTCCCATTCGACACTGCGACGGCATATTTTGCTCCTACATATTCAGCAAAGGACGTTTCAAATTGCTCTATGACTGGTCCTTGCGTGAGATAATCACTCTTGAGGACCTTGACGACAGCATCGATGTCAGCCTCGGTGATGTCTTGCCGGCCGTAGGGGATGACGTTCATTGCCAGGAAAAATCAGGGTCAACGTGCTCCACAATCAAGTCGCGTAGGCTGTCCACCGTTTCCCAGTCGTCGTTTTGGCCGGAGTTGTAATTGAATCCCTCTTGAACTTTTATGGCATTGAAGGACTGGACGAATTCATCCAAATTGAACCTGGGGTTCTGGGGAAGAATCGCGTAGTATTTGCCAAGATCCCAAGTGTTGTAGGAATCGGAAGCCGTGATCATTTCCTCGTGGATTTTTTCGCCGGGACGAATGCCAACCACCGGTTTGTCGCATTCGGGGCCAATGGCCTCGGCGACGTCCGTGATTCGATAGCTCGGAATTTTTGGCACGAACAATTCTCCACCCCATGCGTGTTCCAAAGCGTGCATGACCATGTCTACGCCTCCCCTCAAACTGATGTTGAACCGAGTCATGTTGGCATCGGTGATGGGCAATGTCCCTGAAGCTTTCTTTTTGATGAAGAAGGGGATGACCGAACCGTTGCTTCCCATGACATTTCCGTATCGAACCACAGAAAATTTGGTGGGGGCACTGCCGCGCATGTTGTTGGCTGCCACAAACAACTTGTCGCTCGTGAGCTTGGTGGCCCCGTACAAATTGATTGGTGCACATGCCTTGTCTGTGGAGAGCGCAACAACACGTTCAACACCCGTCTCCAGAGCTGCCCGAATGACATTTTCAGCTCCACCAACATTGGTTTTGACACACTCGTCAGGGTTGTATTCTGCGATGTGTACGTGCTTCATGGCAGCAGCGTGAATGACATAGTCCACACCTTGAAATGCACGATACATCCGATCGTAATCCCTCACGTCCCCAATGAAATACCGCATGGGATATTCCGATTCAGGGAATTCTTGGGCCATCTGAAATTGCTTCTGTTCATCGCGGGAGAAGATGATGAGTCTACGTGGCTTTTCAGGAAGACCAAGGATGTGTCTTGTCAGAGCCTTTCCGAGGGAGCCTGTCCCCCCGGTGATGAGGATGCTTTTGTTCGTGAAATTCATTTCTTGGCAGATAACACGGTCGTTGTTACAGCACCAAAGTAGGGCGCTCTCATGACTACGCTGTCGCCGTCTTGAATGAATTTGCGTTCAGATCCGTCGGGCATGGCGACGGGAGTGGTGCCGCGCCATGAGATTTCGAGCATGGAGCCGAAAGAGCCCTTCTCGGGGCCGCTGATGGTGCCGCTCGCCATCATGTCGCCGGCGCGCAGGTTGCATCCGTTGACCGTATGGTGAGCCAATTGCTGACGCATGTTCCAGTACATGTGACGGAAGTTGGAGCGGCAGACGATTTGGCCTGACGCAGCGCCTTCCGGGACGATTTCGACTTCGAGAGGGACGTCGTAGTGGCTGTTGCCTTCGTACTTCAAGTAGTCCAGAACTTTGGGGTCTTGCTGTGGGCCCGCGACGCGAAGGTGATCAAGAGCTTCGAGGGTGACGATCCAAGGGGAGATGGAGGAGCCGAAATTCTTGCCGAGGAAGGGGCCGAGGGGGACGTATTCCCACTTTTGGATGTCGCGGGCGGACCAGTCGTTGAACAGGACCAGGCCAAAGATGTAGTCCTCCGCCTCGGCCGTCGTGATCCGCTCGCCGAGCGGTTTGCCGTCGAAGGTGACAAAGGCCATCTCGAGTTCGAAGTCGAGGAGGCGGGACGGGCCGAAGACGGGGGGTTGGTCGTCGTTGGGGCGGGTTTGGCCCATGGGGCGGCGGATGGGCGTGCCGCTGACGACGATGCTGGAGGCCCGGCCGTGGTACCCCACCGGCATGTGCTTCCAGTTGGGGAGCAGGGCATTTTCCGGGTCGCGGAACATCTTTCCCACGTTTCGGGCATGGTCCTCGCTGGAGTAGAAATCCGTGTAGTCGCCCACTTCCACCGGCATGTGCATGGTGACGGAAGGGGCGGGAACGAGGCACGACACGTGAAGGTCGGGGCGGTCCCGGAGCTCGGCCGAGTCGGAAGCGAACAAGGCTTGGACGCGCTCGCGCAGGGCGACCGTGGTCGGCTTGCCGAGCTTCATGAGCGGGTTCAGGACGGGTGCGGACAGGACGTCGACGGAAAGGCCGAGGCCGTCGAGAAGGTCCGCGGCGTGGAGGGCGCTGAGGTCGATGACGTGATCGCCCAACCGCATCCCGGGACGGGCATCGCGGTCGGCCGTCGAAAACACCCCAAACGGCAAGTTGGCGAGCGGGAAATCGTGCCCCGCTGGCACGTCGATCCAAGAGGTCAGGTTCGCGTCGGTCATGGTGCGAAAGTAGTGCACGCGGGAGGGTTCATGAGGTGACCAACGGGGCGTGCGTTTTGAGGCGAGAATGCCGAACTTGCAGCGTGATGGAATTCGACTTGGAAGCGGAAAAGCAGGAGATCCTTCGGAGGTACCGGGGGTTGTTGCGTGCAGCCAAAAATTCCAAGAAGCGGTCGGAGCGCAAGGCCATTCGCAAGGCCTTTGACGTGGCGCTCGACGCGCACAAAGACATTCGACGCAAAAGCGGGGAACCATACATCTACCACCCGATTGCCGTGGCGCGCATTGTGGCGGAGGAGATGGGCTTGGGGACGACAAGCATCGTGTGCGCGCTCCTGCACGACACCGTGGAGGACACCTTCATGACGCTTGAGGACGTGGAGCGGATGTTTGGGCCCAAGGAGCGGGCCATCGTCGATGGGTTGACGAAGATGAGCGGGGTGTTCGAGCCCGGGACGAGTGCCCAGGCCGAGAACTTCCGCAAGATGCTCCTCACCTTAAGCGACGACGTGCGGGTGATTTTGATCAAGCTCGCGGACCGCTTGGACAACATGCGCACGCTCGAGCACATGCGTCCCGACAAACAGCAGAAAATTGCCTCGGAGACGCTGTACATGTATGCGCCGCTGGCGCATCGTTTGGGCTTGTACAACATCAAAACGGAGCTCGAAGACCTCAGCCTGAAGTACAAGGAGCCGGAGGATTACGGGGAGATTAGTGCGCGTTTGCGGAAGACCAAAGCTGTGCGCACGCGCTTCATCAACACGTTCACGGTGCCCATCAAGCAGAGCCTCGACGAGGCTGGCATCGCCTACGAAATGATGGGGCGGCCCAAGAGCGTGTTCAGCATCTGGAACAAGATGCAGACCAAGAAAGTCAGCTTCGAGGAGGTGTACGACGTGTTTGCGATTCGGATCATCCTCGACACGGATGAGGCCAACGAGAAGGCGGACATTTGGCGCACCTACAGCATCGTCACCGACTACTACCAGCCCAACCCGGACCGCCTGCGCGACTGGATCAGCCTGCCCAAGGCCAACGGCTACGAGTCGCTCCACACCACCGTCATGTCCCCCACCGGCAAGTGGGTGGAAGTCCAAATCCGAAGCCGTCGCATGGACGACATGGCCGAACGTGGCCTCGCAGCACACTGGCGCTACAAAACCGACGGCGGATCGATTGAAAGCGACCCTTCCTTGAGCCCGCAACAGCGCGCGGAAGCCATCGCCGCGAAAGGGGGCGACAAGATTGATGCGTGGCTCGGGCAGATTCGAGAAATCCTGGAGGGCGGCGAAGCCGACGCCATCAGCTTCATCGACGAGTTCAAGCTGAATTTGTTTGCCGACGAGGTGTACGTTTTTACGCCCAACGGCGAATTGATCACCTTGCCCGTAGGCGCAACGCCTCTCGACTTCGCGTTCCGAATTCACACCAAAGTGGGTTCGCAGTGCATTGGGGCCAAGGTGAACCACAAGCTCGTGCCCCTGAGCGAAGCCTTGACCAGCGGAGACCAGGTCGAGATCATCACCTCGCGCAAGCAGGCGCCCAAGGAAGACTGGCTGCAGTACGTGGTCACCGCCAGCGCACGGTCCAAGATTCGGCATGCCCTGAAGGAGGAAGAACGAAAGCAAGCCCTTGAAGGCAAAGAGAAATTGCGAAAATGGCTCCGCAAAATCGGTGCCGACGGGAACCCGGAGAACGTGTCGGGCATGTTGCGGAAATTCAAGGTCGACTCGCCCCACGAACTGCACCACCGCATCGCCACAGGTCGCATCGACCTCGACCGCGTCGGAGGCTACACCCTGAAATCGAACAGGCTGGAATGGGACCGCGGACCCGAGCCGCTGCCTTCGAAAAAGACCCGCGCCACCGACCTCGAAGCGGCGAGCATCTCCTACATGAAAAAAGAGGCGGGCGACGTGCTTTTGATCGGCGACGCGAAGCAAACCCTCGACTACGGCCTCGCCGCGTGCTGCAACCCCATTCCTGGCGACGACGTCTTTGGCTTCATCACGGTCAGCGGGGGCATCAAAATCCACCGCCGCAGCTGCCCCAACGCCACCAACCTCCTCTCCCGCTACGCCTACCGCGTGATGAAGGCAGACTGGGCGAGCAAGGCCGCGGCGCAATTCGAAGTGAGCATGGGCTTCACCGGCATCGACGACGTCGGCCTCGTCCACGCCGTCACCAACGTCATCTCCGCCGACATGCGCGTGGACATGCGTGCGGTGAGTTTTGAGTCGCGGGACGGCATTTTTGAAGGGAAAGTCCGAGTGGTGGTGTCCGACACGGACCACCTCCACGCATTGATCACCAAGCTCGAAGCGGTGCCCGGGGTGCACACGGTCGAGCGGTTGCAGGAGGAAGGATAAGAAGGAGTCGGCATGCTGTTCAATTCCCTTGAATTTCTCCTCTTCCTTCCGACGGTCTTTGCGGCCTACTGGATTCTGAACCGCTGGACAGATCGTCCACGTGTTCTGCAGGCGCAGAACTTCCTGCTGTTGGTTTCGAGTTACGTGTTCTACGGATGGTGGGACTGGCGGTTTTTGTCGCTCATCGCCTTCTCCACCCTTGTGGATTATGCCGTGGGGCTTCAAATCGCCAAGGCCAATGCCCGTGAAATTCCCGCTGATGCTCTGAAAGAAGCTAGAAGCCGGACGGCCAAACGGTGGTTGTGGGTGTCTCTTGCTGTGAACCTTGGCTTGCTTGGCTATTTCAAATACGCCAATTTTTTCATCGAAAACTGGATTGAAGCTTGGTCTGCCGTAGGGGTCCACATGGACCCCTGGAGCTTGAAAGTCATTCTGCCCGTGGGCATCAGTTTCTACACCTTCCAAACCCTCTCCTATTCGATTGACATCTATCGGCGCCGACTTCAACCGACTAAAAATCTCATTGACTTTGCGGCTTTCGTCAGCTTCTTTCCCCAGCTCGTGGCTGGCCCCATCGAACGGGCCTCGGCCTTGCTGCCCCAAATCTCAGCGCGGCGAAAATTTGAGTACGAGGAAGGGGTCTCCGGTCTTCGACTCATTTTGTGGGGCATGTTCAAAAAGGTCGTGGTGGCCGACACCTGCGCCATCTATGTGAACGACGTCTTTGCCAATTACACGGAATACTCGGGGCCCATACTCATGATGGGTGCTGTGTTCTTCGCCTTCCAGATCTACGGAGATTTCTCAGGCTACTCCGACATTGCCATCGGCACCGCCAGGCTCTTCGGAATCAAGCTGATGACCAATTTCAAGACACCTTATTTTTCCCGAGACATTGCAGAGTTTTGGAGGAGATGGCACATCTCACTTTCCACCTGGTTCAGGGACTACCTCTACATCCCACTCGGAGGGTCACGCGTCGGAAAATGGAAGGCTGTCCGCAACACCTTTGTCATCTTCCTCGTCAGCGGATTTTGGCACGGGGCCAACTGGACATTCGTCGTGTGGGGACTCGTGCATGCCGCACTGTTCCTTCCACTTTTGCTGTTGGGACAAAACCGGAAAAACACCGACAATACAGCAGGCTGGCCGTCACTTTCACAATGCTTCGGAATAATCTGGACGTTTGGTGCAGTGGTCGCTGCATGGGTGTTCTTTCGAGCTGAATCCTTAGCCCAAGCCACAGACTACCTGCTCGGTTGGCTGCGTTTTGAAGGAATGTCTCCAAGTTCTCGAATGCTTGCTGCCTCCTCCACAATTCTCCTCGTTCTGCTCGTCGATAGTGTGCTTAGGTTTGGACAACACATGGCGATGTTCCGCTACAAAGAAGTACGCTGGGTAATGTATGCTGTGGCAACAATCGGTATTTTGCTCGCTTGGGGTGATGAATCCACCCAGTTCATTTATTTCCAATTTTGATGAGACGTTTGATTCTAAGAATGGGACTCTTCGTCTGCGTCATACTCATCGCAGGGTATGGAATAGAGGCCATCATGTATCGGCAAATGGACAATCGAAGAGCGCACGTGCTGGAAGACTGGCCTGACATGCATGATCTACATGCAGAACTCGTTTTCTTGGGAAATTCTCGGACAGCCGGCCATGTTATCCCGGAAATTGTCTGTCAGGGATTGGCCGAACCCTGCTACAACCTCGCATACGACGGTTACACATCTCAAATGGGGGGGTATCGGCTGGAGTATTTTTTGGACCACGCAGCAAACCACCCAAAGGCAGTCGTCGTCCAACTCGATTTGTCATTCTGCCAAGGGGATGGGCGCCAAGACAATTACCCCATGAAGGATGGGGTTCTACGGTACTTCTTTTTAGACCAAATTGGAATCAACAAATACTATCGCCACTACAACAATTGGAGAGAGTTGGACGCGTTCATACCTCTGCTACGATACAAGGGTTATCCGCTTATTTTCTTCAAACATTTGCTTGGCTGGAATCGCTGGGATCGTCGAGAAAAAAAGGGTTTTTGGCACACCAACAAAGAGGTCGGATTCCAATTGGAGGATGCCCCTAGCGATAAGAATGTTTCTCTTTCGCTCTGTGGAATCGATTCCATATGCCATCAAAACAACATTCAGCTGATTGGAATGATTCCTCCATCACCTCAATCATCCTACCGTCCATCAAACCAGAAACTTGACTCCTTGTCACGATTCCTGCATGTACTCGACTTCAGCCACCTCTTTGAAAACCACGAATCCGAATATTTCTATGACAAGGCTCATTTCAGCTTAGAAGGTGCAAAGGTTTTCTCGCGCGCCTTGAATGACTCGTTATCTTACCTGGTTCAACCCGAAGTGGAAAAGGAGGGTGAATTGGCAAACTGACTTGAAAAAGACCTACCCCGCCTTGAATTCTCACATAAGATCCGAATTGGATTGGACGATTGTCGTTTTTGCCATGACGGCTTTTTTCGTTGTCGACTGCAACGCCCAAACGGTCGAGATCCTCGCGGCCGACCAAATCTCGCGTGACCCCAACATCACGGAGGCGCAGCGGCTGATCGGTCACGTGAAATTGGGGCATCAAGATGCGGTGCTGACGTGCGATTCGGCCTGGCGGTTTGACGACGGGAAGGTGGAGGTGTTTGGGGAGGTGGTCATGAGGCAACCGCCCGCGACCACGATGAACGCGCGGTACGTAGAGATTCAACCAGGCGAGGATTGGGCGCGGGCGGAAGGCGACGTGGTGATGGTGCATGAAGGAGCAAGGCTTGAGGCGCCCTCGTTGTCTTACCTGATGAAGGCGCGGCGGGCGCGGTACCGAGAGGGAGCAAGGATTCAAGACGACGGTTGGACGGTGACGAGTCGAAGTGGGATGTACTCGGCGCCTGAGGAGGTGCTCGAGCTTGGCGGGAACGTGCTGGCGGTTCGGGAGGCGGACACGCTGCGAAGCGATTCGCTGCACTGGCGCCGTTCTGAGGAGCGGTACGTCTTTCACGGGCCAACCACGTGGACCAGTCCTGAGGTGGGGTTTTCATGCCGCCGGGGCGATGTCCGGATGGAGGAGCGGGACCCGACGGGCTGGTTGGCCGGCGACGTGGACGTCAGAGATGAAGACGGGACGATTGTGGGGGACAGCTTGCAGTGGAGCGACGACGTAAGCGAAGCGTGGGGCGAGGTGGTGATGCGGAGTGCGGACGGCACCGGCGAGGTGCACGGGGCGTACGCGCGGCGCGACGCGGCCGACAGCTTGGAGGTCGTCGTCGGCTCGCAGGCGCGCCGCGCGTGGTTGCGCCAAATCGAGGACGGCGACACGTTGCTCTTGGCGGCTCGTGAGCTTACGCGGAGCCGGGACGTGCTGACGGCCACCAGGGAGGTGACGATGGTGCAGGACGAAATGGTGGGCGTTGGGGATTCGTTGGTTTGGGACGAGGATGCCGAGACGATCCGGGTGTGGGGGGCGCCGGAATTGTGGTCGGCGAAGGACCGAATGGCGGGCGATTCGCTGACCTTGTTCATGAGCGACCAAGCGCCGGAGAAGTTGGAACTTCGTGGGCATGCCGTGGTGCTGGCGCCCGCCAACGACACGCTCGCGCACCGCATTCAGGGGCGGGATTTGGACGCGCATTTTGTGGACGGGGAGCTCGTGACGGTCGACGTGGTGGGGAACGGAGAGGTGGTCACGTTTGAGGTGCCTGAGGAGGGGCGCGAAGGGAAGGTGAGGATGAACACCGCGGTGTGCGCCAAGGTGACGCTGGAGGTGGCGGACCGGAAATTGACGGGGATTGCCTTGAAGCAGAGTCCGCGCGGGACCATCAAGCCGGTGCCGCAGGGGGAAGACTTGCGGGCGTTTCAGGTGGGGGAAGCGCCGCGGTTTGGGCCGTGGGAAACTTCCCAACAGGACCCTCTGCCTGAATGACATGCCCTATCTTCGCGGCTGCATGGCGAAGGACCCGATTTTCGAGCAAGTGGAAGGGCTTTTTGAAGCCTACCTCGAGCAAAACGGCCACCGGAAAACCCCGGAGCGGTTCGCCATCCTGCACCAGATTTACAGCTACGACGGCCACTTCGACGTGGACACCTTGTACGAGGTGATGGGCCAAGGTCCGTACCGCGTGTCCCGGGCGACGCTTTACAACACGCTCGACTTGCTTCTGGATTGCAACTTGGTGCGACGTCACCAGTTTGGCGATCAAGGCGCCCAGTACGAGAAGTGCCACCGGGTCAAGCAGCACGACCACGTCATCCTCGCCGACACCGGGGAGGTGATTGAGTTTTGCGACCCGCGCATCCAGCAAATCAAAGCGACCCTCGAAGAGTTGTTTGAGATCGAGGTGATGCACCACAGTTTGAACATCTACGCCCGCAAACGGGCCCAACCCACCCAGGCCACTGCGCCTGCCACAACCTCTGCGACGCATGAAAGTTGACGTCCTGCTCGGCCTCCAATGGGGCGACGAAGGCAAAGGCAAAATCGTGGACGTGCTCACCCCCGAGTACGACGTGATTGCCCGTTTCCAAGGAGGCCCCAACGCGGGCCACACGTTGGAATTTGACGGCATCAAGCACGTGCTGCACACCATCCCCAGCGGGGTGTTCCGCCCCGACACGTTGAACGTGGTGGGAAACGGCGTGGTCATTGACCCCATCATCTTCAAAAAGGAGATCGACGCGTTGGTGGCCTTGGGTGTGAACGTGGCTGAAAGTTTGGCCATCAGCCGCAAGGCGCACCTCATCCTGCCGACCCACCGCCTCCTCGATGCGGCATCTGAGGCCGCCAAGGGAAAGGCCAAAATCGGCAGCACCCTCAAAGGCATCGGCCCCACCTACATGGACAAGACCGGGCGCAACGGCCTGCGTGTCGGGGACCTCGAGAGCCCCCATTTTGAGGAGCGGTATCATGCGCTTCGCGACAAGCACGTGGGCATGCTCGCGCAGTTCGACGGCTTCGAGTATACCCTCGACGACGCCGAATGGCTGAGTGCGGTCGCCTTCTTGCGCTCCCTCAAGCTCATCGATTCTGAGCACGAACTCAACGACGCGTTGAAAGCCGGGAAGCGCATCCTCGCCGAAGGGGCGCAGGGCACGATGCTCGACATCGACTTTGGGACCTACCCCTTCGTCACGTCCTCCAACACCATCTCGGCCGGGGCCTGCACGGGCCTGGGCATCGCCCCCAACCGCGTCGGCGAAGTCATCGGCATCTTCAAGGCGTACTGCACGCGCGTGGGATCCGGCCCCTTCCCCACCGAATTGCACGACGAAGTGGGCGAGAAAATGCGGGCGGAAGGCCACGAGTTTGGCGCCACCACAGGACGTCCCCGCCGGTGCGGGTGGCTCGACCTCCCTCAACTTCGCTACGCGGTCGACGTGAACGGCGCGACCCAGCTGAGCATGATGAAGGCCGACGTCCTCGGTTGCTTCGACGAAATCCACGTGTGCACGCACTACATGCACCGCGGCGAGAAAATTGACCACCTCCCCTTCGGCATCGAGCCGGACGAGGTCGAGCCCGTCTACACGACGCTCCCCGGCTGGCCTGGCGACCTGACGGGCATCCGCGCCCTCGACGAAGTGCCTCAAACGCTTCTCGACTACGTCTCCTTCATTGAAAAGGCCGTGGGTGTCCCCGTCACCGTCCTGAGCGTCGGACCGGACCGCGAGCAAACCCTCACCCTCAAAACGGCCCAACCCGTCGGATGATCTATTGGTTCACAGGCCAGCCCGGCCACGGCAAGACCACCTTGGCGAAAGCCATGCTCGCCCACCTCGCATCGGAAGGCGTCGAGGCCTTCCACGTGGACGGCGACGACTTGAGGTCCCTCACGACCAACGAAGATTATTCCCGCGAAGGCCGTGAGGACAACATCCGACGCGCCCAAACCATCGCCCACTACCTCCAGGCCAAGGGCCACACGGTGGTCGTCAGCCTTGTCGCTCCCTACCGCGACCTGCGTGAATCGTTCAAGGCCGAGGCCGACGTCACCGAAGTGTACGTCCACACCACCGAAACCCGAGGCCGTGAAGTCAAACACACCTCTGACTACGAGTCGCCGACCTCCAACTTCATCGACGTCGACACCACCGGAAAGTCGGTGGAAGAAAGCCTCGCCGAGGTTCTTGAGGCCGTTTCGCAACGCACCTGACCCACGGATTCAATTTCCCACTATATTTGTAGGATTATGGATGCCAAACAATCTCGCCTCCGGCACATCGCCAAGACCGTCACCTGGAGGGTGGTCGGCACCGTCGACACCATTTTGGTGAGCTGGTGGGTGTCCGGAGATCCGTTTGTGGGGTTTGAGATCGGGCTTTTTGAGCTCATCACCAAAACCCTGCTGTATTACTTTCACGAACGCGCCTGGTTCCGCTACGGACGGCTTGGACGCGAATCCACGGACGACACGAACGCGACCGACCCCGATTCATGAGTGACTCCACGTACAACCTCGACCACCTGACGGAACTCGAAGCCGAGTCCATCTATGTGTTGCGCGAAGTCGCAGCCCAATTCGACCGCCCTGCCATCCTGTTCTCAGGAGGCAAGGACAGCATCGTGGTGACCCACCTCGCGGCCAAGGCCTTTGCCCCAGGCCGCATCCCCATGCCGCTGGTCCACATCGACACCGGCCACAACTTCCCCGAGACGATCGCCTTCCGCGACAACCTCGTCGAACAACTTGGAGCCCGCCTCATCGTGGGCAGCGTCCAAGCGACCATCGACTCCGGAAAAGTCCAAGAAGAAACGGGCGCCAACGCCAGCCGCAACCGGCTTCAAACCACCACCCTCATCGACACCATCGAAGAACACCAGTTCGATGCCTGCATCGGTGGGGCACGTCGCGACGAGGAAAAGGCCCGTGCCAAAGAGCGCTTCTTCTCCCACCGCGACGATTTCAGCCAGTGGGACCCTAAGAACCAGCGTCCCGAGCTGTGGAACCTCTTCAACGGGATGCACGCGCCAGGAGAGCACTTCCGCGTCTTCCCGCTGAACAACTGGACGGAGCTCGACGTTTGGAACTACATCCTCCGCGAGAACATCGCCCTGCCTTCGCTCTACTTCGCGCATGACCGCATGTGCATCCGTCGTGCAGGCCAAATCCTCGCCCACTCCGACCACCTCAACCTCCGCCACGAGGAGACGCCCGAGATGATGCATGTCCGTTTCCGGACCCTCGGCGACCTCACGATCACCGGCGCCTTTGAAAGCGACGCCGACACCCTCGAACAAATCATCGACGAGGTGGCTGCGACGCGCATCACGGAACGCGGCGGCCGCATGGACGACAAGCGCAGCGAAAGCGCCATGGAGGACCGCAAAAAAGAAGGGTATTTCTAACCCAGCACGTTGAACACGCGAAGGCACGAAGCAATGGCAGCAGCAACCACCCCCGACCACAACGGCCTCCTCCGGTTCACCACCGCCGGGAGCGTCGACGACGGAAAGAGCACCCTCATTGGGCGCTTGCTCTACGACAGCAAAAGCATTTTTGAGGACCAGCTTGAAGCTGTGGAATCGGCCTCCAGCCAAAAAGGCATCGACGGCACCGACCTCAGCCTTCTCACCGACGGCCTCAAGGCCGAACGCGAACAAGGCATCACCATCGATGTGGCGTACCGCTACTTCGCCACGCCCAAGCGCAAGTTCATCATCGCGGACACCCCGGGGCACATCCAGTACACCCGCAACATGGTGACCGGCGCCTCGACCGCCGACCTTGCGATCATCCTCATCGATGCGCGTCACGGCCTGCTCGAGCAAACCCACCGCCACAGCTTCATCGCTTCTCTCCTCGGCCTGCGCCACGTCGTGGTCTGCGTGAACAAGATGGACCTTGTGGACTACCGCGAGGAGCGCTTCAACGAAATCGTCGCGGCGTACAAGGATTTCTCTTCGCGCCTCGACATCACCGACATCAAGTTCATCCCGATCAGCGCCCTTTACGGCGACAACGTGGTGGACCGTTCGGACAAGACCCCTTGGTACGGCGGAGGCACCCTCCTTCACCATCTCGAAACGGTGCACGTCGGCGCGGACCGGAACCTTCAAGACTGCCGGTTCCCCGTCCAGTACGTCATCCGCCCTCAAACCGACGCCCACCGCGACTTCCGCGGCTACGCAGGACGCATCGCCTCAGGCGTTTGGAAACCCGGCGACAAGGTGGTGGCCTTGCCCAGCGGCAAGGAAAGCACCATCGACCAAATCCTTGTGGGCGACACCCCGCTCGACAAGGCCTTCCCTCCTTTGAGCGTCACCATGACACTTACGGATGACATCGACCTCAGCCGAGGCGACATGCTGGTGAGAGCCAACAACCAGCCCGAGAACACCCAAGCCCTCGACGCCCGCATCTGCTGGCTCTGCGAGGCGCCGCTCAATCCCGCTACCCGCTACGTCCTGCGCCACACCACGCGCGACGTCCAAGCCAAAATCAGCGAGGTCCTCTACCGCATCGACATCAACACCCTTCATCGGGTGGAAGACGACGTGACCATCGGCGTCAACGACATGGCCCGCGTCCGCATCAAAACGGCCTCCCCCCTCCTCACGGACGGCTACAAGGACAACCGCGCCACCGGCTCCTTCATCCTCGTCGACCCCTCCACCCACCTCACCGTGGCGGCAGGGGTGGTCGGCTGACCCATATGCTTTCCGCCTGAAGCATACAAGGATCAGGCAAATATGATTGGGTCATCTCCATTCAGAATGGTACCCCTTGCTGCTTGAAAAAAATCAAGAGCCGAAATCTCTGTCGCTGAGCCCTTTACAGATTGCTCCTGATAACTAGGGTGATATGACCACAAATGACCTTGAGGGATATGGTAAGCACTCGCAGAACTCATGTCCTCAATAACCGTGTTCTTCAATCCTGAACTTTCATAAGGAACAGCTTCTCCCTTGACTACCAAATTCACGGAAGACAAATTTCTGTGTCCAAGGTCGATGCTGAAAAATCCGGCTTCCGCCCTGCGGTAATGAATGGCGTTCCCGTTGATGGTCACGTGCTTTAGAGTCTCCTCAAATTCCTGAGCGTTCCCAATCATCCTGTAATTGAACTGAGGAACCATGGCTGGCAACACTTCGCAATCGGCAGAATCCACACCTAAACTCTCCAAAAACCTCTCGTGATCCCCAACATAGAGCTGGGTTTCTGTAGGTTCACACTCCACTGCTGCTTGCCCCATGCTTGACGCACAAACCAACACATACTCCGGGTTTTGATCCACAAATCGCCCCAATCGCTCTAACATTTCATCTGCTTTCTGCATGGTCCAAAGCACCTCATCCTCATAAGTGTCGACCCAGTCATTCGAAAACCTAAAATTGTCGTAATCATCGGGAAACGACGCCGCCCAATAACGATGCATGCTGGAGGCTACATGATTTGTAAAGAAGGTGACGAAGTCGGGCTTAGACCTAGATAATTGCTGAAAAAAAACATCAAAGCTGATCACAGATTGGTAAGTCCTGCGGCGCGTGGTTTTCCATTTTTCAGTGCGTTCCGCCAACAATTGACCCAAAACATCTGTCACTGTACTCAATCGGAATCCTAGCTCCCGAAATGACATGGCCAACTTGGCAGCCTCTCGCACAGGAATCCGACCGTTCACATTACGCGATGACTCACGACTCAATGCCAGATTGATATCCTGGAATACCGAAACCTCTGGAGGAAGACAGTCTGACGCTGGAGCGAAAACGTCTGGAACATGAAAGCTTACATTCCTTCGATCTCCTGGCAGCGGAAAACTGTGAAGGCTCCCAAACACTCCAACCTGAGCTCCCCCTTCTGCGAGCACTTTCCAAATGGGTGGAAACTCCAAATCCACTTCGCTCGTGTCCTGATTAAAGTCCGACAAAAAATGCTTGTCATTCGGCACACCCCTGTGAAAACTTGGCCAAGTGTTCCATGGACTCAAATGTCCCACATTTGGCATGTAGGTGTCAAAGTATTTCCGATTCGATTGAGTGCGCGCAAGCCAGCTCTTGGGCCGAGAATGAATGTAATAATCCAAAATCTTTTTTGGGACTTCATTCAATTCAAACAAGATGACCTTCCTAGGCTTCATGGTTGTCCAATGCTTGATTTCGGTTTAGTCGTGATATAGACGGAATTAGTCCCCCAACAAAAAACAGCATTGGTGAACTGGCACTCATGGGAGCCGTCAACCAACCTTCAACAGTAAAGGAAATGACAAATGGAACCAATCCAACCAAAAATACCTCTGTTTCCAAAAGACCAATCCGTGAAAGCATGAGAAAAATGAGAATAGTTGTTGCAGGGATACCATAATTTATGGCAAAGGCAAGCCAACTGTTGTGACTATAACCCTGGTGATTCTGCATGGCGAAATAGGTGTAGTTCTGTTTGAAATATCGCTCTTCTGCTCCACCTCCGGCACCAAACCAAGGATTCACGCTGATTTGTTCTGCAGCATGTTCCCATGCAAGAAGTCTTCCACCTCCAGCTTCCAGGGTCTCTGTCCGAATGATTCGCTCAGGCAAATGTTGCAGGACTTGCTCGGTCGAAATTGCAGTCAGCATCAAGATTGTCGTCAAGCCAAGGATAATCTTAAACATGTTTGCTAAAACCGTCGAGCGAACACCATGGGCCATCCATCCGAGGAACGAAAAAAATACAGCAACGAGCGCTCCACGCGTACCACTCCAGGTGAAGAAAAGCATAGTCATGGCGACCAACGCCAACGTACGTTTTGCTCTCCAATGATTCGACGCCACCAAGCCTAGAACAAATATTCCCAACCACCAATGACTGAATTCGTTTGGGTTGCCAAAGACTCCTCGAAATCGTCCATTCAATTGACTCAAATCATAACTGACGTACATACTGACCAGGCAAGAACCAATAACCACAAATCCCATATGAATCATGGTTGAAAAACGAGTAGCTGAGTCTTCTTCTGAATGTGTCCTTCCCAATACAAGCATCGCGAACCACATGGAGGACAACAGAATCGTCTCTGTCAAACCTGCTAACTTATGCTCAGACAACAATGCTGGAATTCCCGTGCACATGAAAATGACCACAACAAAACCCAAAGTACTGCGGCGTTCTTGGAAAGCCATCTCCCTCATTTTGCGAAGGGACTCTAGCACCACCAAAGACGCGTAAAACAAGCGCCACATCTTCCAATACTGAAGTCCAGGCACCCGTGAACTAGCCAGAATGCATGCAACGCAGAAAACACCAATAACTGCCTCTCGCCATGTGCTCCAGCGTTTCCAGAGGACGAGCATTGCCATAGAGCACAGCACACCAATCGCAATGTTTGGATAAAGGACCACGCACAGCAGAAGCCCCATTTGCCACATGACAAACTTCCAATCCAAGTCCAGCTTTGACAAGCTGAATTGCCCCAATTCGGGATACTTTAATGCTTTTGGCATCTCGCCGCTCACACCGCAATGTACTCTACCATCACAAGAGCGCCATATCCATCAGTAAGATGGAAACTGCGATACCTGGTTTATCCAACCAACGGGTACATAGCGAACTTCGCCCGCACCGCATCGCCGACCCGCTGGATCACCGCCTCGTCTTCAGGCGCCTGAATCACGGCGTCCATCCACTCGACGAGCTCGACCATGTCGGACTCGAAGAGGCCGCGCGTGGTGACGGCAGGGGTGCCGACGCGCATGCCTGAAGTGACAAAGGGCGATCGGGTGTCAAACGGCACCATGTTCTTGTTGACCGTGATGTGCGCGCGACCCAAAGCGGCCTCGGCGAGTTTGCCCGTGACGCCCTTGTTCGACAGGTCGATGAGCATGAGGTGGTTGTCCGTGCCGCCGCTGATGAGGTCGTAGCCACGCTCCACGAACGCTGCTGCCATCGCTTGCGCATTCTTGATCACTTGCTGGCAGTACGCCTTGTAGCTTGGCTGCAACGCTTCGCCAAAAGCCACGGCCTTGGCCGCAATGACGTGCTCGAGCGGGCCGCCCTGCATGCCTGGGAACACACCGCTGTCGAGGAGGGAAGTGAAGGAACGCACCTCGCCCTTCATCGTGGTGAGGCCCCACGGGTTGGGGAAGTCCTTGCCCACCATAATGACGCCACCTCGCGGCCCGCGGAGGGTCTTGTGGGTGGTCGTGGTGACCACGTGGCAGTGTGGGAGTGGGTTGTCGAGAAGCCCTGCCGCGATGAGGCCTGAGGGGTGCGAGATGTCCGCGAGGAGGATCGCACCTACTTCATCGGCGATGGCGCGGAAGCGGGCGTAATCCCATTCGCGGGCGTAGGCGGAGGCGCCGCAGATGATCATTTGGGGTTTCTCGCGGCGGGCGGTTTCCGCCACCTTGTCCATGTCGATGCGGCCCGTCTCTTTTTCCACGCCGTAAAACGTGGGGCGGTAGAGTTTGCCGCTGTAGTTGACCGGTGAGCCGTGGGTGAGGTGGCCGCCGTGCGCCAGGTCAAACCCGAGGATCGTGTCCCCCGGCTTCAAGCACGCGAGCATGACCGCAGCGTTGGCCGAAGCGCCCGAGTGAGGCTGAACGTTGGCCCATTCCGCGCCAAACAATTCACACAAACGGTCGATCGCGAGCTGCTCGGCTTGGTCGAC
>JAQCBJ010000066.1 GCA_027621555.1 Bacteroidota bacterium
CTTTGTGGACGTGCACAGCGACTTCGGCATGCCGGAGGTCCAGGAATCCGGTTGGTCGCGCACGCCGCAAGACCTGAGCGACAAGAAAGGCGCCTACGGGTGGAACGAAGCCGTTCGGCCGGAAACGTCAGCCGCGTCGGTGTTCGATCCGAACGGCGACCAAGCCAAGGCCCTCCGCGAAGCAGGGTTCGGCGCGGTGCTGACCCACGTCCAGGACGGCGTGGTGCGGGGCACGGGGGCCGTGGTGTTGCCCTTGGAAGACCCGCGCGAGGCTCTTCTCGCGCCAGACGTGTCCTTTCATATGAGTTTCCGAAAGGGATCGTCGTCCCAGAATTACCCCAGTTCGTTGATGGGTGCTACCGCGCTTTTGCGCCAAACCCACCTCGATGCGCAGTGGTACGCCGACGCGTCGCCGCGCGGCATGGCGGGAGGAACCAACTTGTCTTTGGAAGCGTTCGTCGCCGCGAGGGACTTGCCTCGCGTGTTTTCTGCGGGCAGTTGGAAGGATGTGCTTCGTGCGGATGCGGTGTTGAAGGAGTTTGGGGTGTCTGCACCCATCATGCTCGGCAGCGGTGACGGTTACCAGCGCGCCGAAGCGGTTGCGGCAACGGGCGTCCGGATGGCCGTTCCAGTGAACTACCCCGAAGGCTACGACGTCTCGGACCCGCACCTCGCCCGTCTCATTGGCCTGGACGAACTCAAGCATTGGGAATTGGCACCCTCCAACGCCGCGCGCCTGCACGCTGCTGGGGTGCCCTTGGCGTTCACAGCGCACGGTCTGAAGGATCCTGGCGCGTTTTTGGACGGGGTGCGCAAGGCGGTCGAGGAAGGGTTGCCGGAGCAGGAAGCATTGCGGGCTTTGACCTCAACGCCCGCCTTTTGGCTCGGTCTTGAGGCCGACCTTGGGAGTTTGCGCGCCGGCCGTGTGGCCAACGTACTTGTCACCGACGGCCCGCTTTTTGACAAGAAGACCCACCTTGTGGAGCACTGGGTGGCCGGGCAAGCAACCCCGATGCGAGACCGTGCTCCTTTGGACCTTGCCGGGTCGTACAACCTGAATGTGAAGGACAGCGTGTACGCTCTTGAGGTTACAGGCGAGCCAGGCAAGTGGAAAGCCTCCTGGGCCGTGAACGACAGCACCGACAGAAAGGTGACCTTGACCCTCGACAACCGCACCGTGGTGTTGCGAATCCCGGCCGACGCCGGACCGATTCGCCTGACCGGAAACGTGTGGATGGAAAGCCGCATTTGGGAGGGCTCGGGCCAAACCTCGGACGGCCATTGGTGCGACTGGTCCGCCATCCGGAACGAAGTTGCACCCGCAGCCGACGTTTCCGAGGCGGAAGGTGTTGCAGAAAAAGACGCTCCTGAGTTGGGAAAGACCTCGGTGGGCAAGCCCGACGCCTCCGAGGGCCCGGTCTCCGTTGGTACCATGGCGCCGCTGGATTTGTCAGGCGTCGTTTATCCGTTCACGGCGTACGGCTTGCCTGAACGCCTCGAGGCCGAGACGGTGTGCATCCGAGACGCGACGGTTTGGACGTGCGAAGACGAGGGCGTGCTGGAGGGCGCGGACGTGTTGATTCACGACGGCCGGCTGGTTGCGGTAGGCATTGACCTCAACCTTGCGATGTTGTTGCCGGCCGGCGTGACGGCCACGGAAATTGATGGCCGCGGGAAGCACGTGACGCCTGGCGTGATCGACGAACACACGCACATTGCCGTGGACCGCGGCGTGAACGAAGGAACGCAGGCGAGCAGCGCCGAGGTGTGGATCGGGCACGCCGTCGACAGCGAGGACGTGAACATGTACCGCCAACTTTCCGGCGGCGTCACGTGCGCCCAAATCCTGCACGGCTCCGCCAACCCCATCGGCGGCCAAAGCGCGATCATCAAATTCCGTTGGGGCGCCGAGCCTCAGGATCTGCTGTTCGATGAAGCGGTGCCCTTCATCAAGTTTGCGCTCGGGGAGAACGTGAAGCAGAGCAACTGGGGCGACGGCTACCGCACCCGCTTTCCGCAAACCCGCATGGGGGTCGAGCAGGTGTACTACGACCATTTCATTCGAGCGCGGGAGTACGGCCAAGCCCAACTCGAGCACCGCGCCGCCATGCGCAACGCGAAGCGCAAGGACATCCGCGAAGGGAACGGTCCTGTGGCACCTCGGGTTGATTTGGAGTTGGAGACGCTGCTGCAAATCCTCAACGAAGAGCGCTTTGTGACCTGCCACAGCTACCGCCAAGACGAGATCAACATGCTCATGCACGTGGCAGATTCGCTCGGCTTCCGCCTCAACACCTTCACGCACATCCTCGAAGGCTACAAGGTGGCCGACAAAATGGCGGAACACGGGGCCGGTGGTTCGAGCTTCAGCGACTGGTGGGCGTACAAGTACGAAGTGAAAGACGCCATTCCTTACAACGGGGCGGTGCTCCACAACCAAGGGGTTGTGACGGCCTTCAACTCCGACGACGCCGAGATGGCGCGCCGCCTGAACCAAGAGGCGGCCAAGGCTGTCAAATACGGCCGCGTCCCGGAGGAGGAGGCGTTGAAGTTTGTGACCCTCAACCCGGCCAAACTCCTGCATATTGACCACAAGACCGGCTCCCTCAAACCGGGCAAAGACGCCGATGTGGTCGTGTGGTCGGACCATCCTTTGAGCATCAACGCCAAAGCGGAACAGACCTTTGTGGAAGGTGTGCGTTGCTTTGACGTGGACCGCGACCAAGCCTTGCGCGACGCCATGCGCGTCGAACGCGCGCGCCTGACTGCCAAGATGTACGACGTGGGCGAGTCTTCTGGCAGCGGCGGCAAAAAGCGCCCTTCGGAGCGCATCGAATCTCATTACCACTGCGACACCCTGACCGATGAAAACCGCTAAGCAATTTTTCCTTTCTGCCGCGCTCGCCGCGGCGACGGCAGGGGCGTGGTCCCAGCCAACGCCTGCCCCGGAGCAGGAGCGCTCTGTTTTGATCTTGGGTGCCACGGCGCACCTTGGCACGGGCGACGTGCTCGAGGACTGTGCCGTGGGATTCCGCGACGGCAAAATCGACTACGTCGGCCGCAGCTTTCAGGTCAACCGCCAGAAGTACGACGACCTTGTCGACGCCACCGGCCAACACTTGTATCCCGGCTTCATCGTGACCAACACCACGCTTGGCCTCCAAGAAATTGGAGCCGTGCGCGCGACGCAAGACCAGTACGAGGTCGGCACATTCCGTCCCAACGTTCGTTCGGTGATTGCCTTCAACACGGACAGTGAAATTCCTCCTACGGTGCGTACCAACGGCGTTTTGATGGGCCAAATCACGCCCCGCGGTGGCGTCGTCTCCGGTTCCAGCGGCGTCGTGCACTTCGACGGGTGGAACTGGGAGGACGCGGCCATCGCCATGGTGGACGGCATCCACCTCAACTGGCCTTCGACTCACCACCGCCACAACAAAGACGGCAAAATCGACATCCAACGCCGCAAGACGTACGACCAACAGAAGCATGAGATCGAGCGCTTTTTCGGCGAGGCCCAGGCGTACGCCTCCGCGCCTCGGGGCTCCGTGACTGACGTGCGTCACGAAGGCATGCGCGGGCTGTTTGACGGGTCGCTGTGCCTTTACGTTCATACGGACGACGCCCGCGCCATCACCGAGGCAGTGCACTTCAAGCGCGACCTCGGCATCGAACGCATGGCCATTGTCGGCGGCTACGATGCCTACCTCGTGGCGGACCTCCTTCGTGAAAACAACGTGGCAGTCATGCTTCAAAGCGTGCACAGCCTGCCCCGTTTTGCGGACGACGACGTCGACCTTCCCTACAAGCTTCCCAAGCTGTTGATGGACGAAGGCCTCACCGTCGCGCTCCAAGTCGACCAGCGCATGACCGAGATGAATTCCCGGAACTTGCCCTTCTACGCCGGCACGGCCCGTGCCTACGGCCTCACAGAAGAGCAGGCCATCCAGGCTCTGACGCGCAACCCGGCCCGAATCCTCGGCATCGACGACCAAGTCGGCACGTTGGAGCGCGGCAAAACGGCGACGCTTTTCTTGTCGGAAGGGGACGCGCTTGACATGCGCACCAACAGCTTGACGCATGCGTGGATTGAAGGGCGCCAAATCGACCTCGACAACCGCCAGCGCCAGCTGTACCGGAAGTTCCAAACGAAGTACGGGGCCGAGGTCCTCGACGGCCCTGCGACGGACAAATAATCAGTAGCCAGCGCGCTTTCGAACGCGAGCCAACACGTTGGCAGCGATCGCTCGGGCCTTTTCGGCGCCTTTGGCGAGGGCCTCGTCGATTTGGGCCTTGTCGGCCATGAGCTCGTGGAAGTGCGCTCGCTCGTCGGCGAAGCCGTCCACCAAGGCTTCAAGCAAGGCCTTTTTTGCGTGGCCCCAACCGTACCCTCCGGCATGCAGTTGCTTCGCCATCTCGTCGGCCTGCGCCTCGCTCGCCACCAAGCGATAGAGGCTGTGAATGACGTTGGCCTCGGGGTCCTTGGGGTCTTCAAGGGGCGTGGCGTCGGTGACGATCTCCTTGTTGATCCTGTTTTTGAGCGCCTTGGGGTCGTCAAAGATGTTGAGGGTGTTGTCCCTCGACTTGGACATTTTGCCGCCGTCAAGGCCTGGCACGTACATCGTGGCTTCGCGGGTCTGGGCTTCCGGCAACACAAACGTCTCGCCCATGGCATGGTTGAAACGGCTCGCGACATCGCGGGTCATTTCGAGGTGTTGCATTTGGTCTTTGCCCACAGGCACGAGGTCCGCATCGTAGAGCAAAATGTCCGCGGCCATCAGCATCGGGTAGGCAAACAGCCCAGCGTTCACGTCTCCGAGGCGGTCTTGCTTGTCCTTGAAGCTGTGCGCCAAGGTCATGCGCGAGTAAGGGAAGTAGCATTGCAGGTACCAGGCGAGCTCGGTGCATTCGGGCACGTCGCTTTGGCGGTAAAACACCGTCCGCTCCGTGTCCAGCCCAAACGCCATCCACGTCGCCGCAACCGCATACGTGTTTTCACGCAGGGTGGCGCCGTCCTTGATTTGCGTGAGCGAGTGCAGGTCCGCGATGAACAGGAAGCTCTCGTTGGAGCCTTCATTCGCCAAGTCAATCGCCGGCTTGATTGCCCCCAAGATGTTTCCGAGGTGCGGGGTGCCGGTGCTTTGGATGCCTGTCAGGACGCGTGCCATGCCTGCAAAAGTACGCCATCCCATAGGACGTCAAGCGCGGGCGCCAGGGACATCGCAGAACCACGTATGCCACGTGGTTTCTGAAAAGCAGGAATGTCCCAAGGATTGGGTCATCTCCCGCACATCTTGAGGATAGTGATGCGATACGCCCTCGAGATGTGCTTGGATTCGGCGGTATGGGAAATAGAGGATGTCATGACACGAAGGCTGCATGAATTCGTTGGGATCGACCTGGTCAAACCACCTTTTTGCACCTTGAACGTTTTGTCCAAAAAGGTGGTGCTGTGCCAGCACCAATCGATGGGCCTGGAGGTCGTGCAGTTGAAATCGTTCCAAACGATTCACATCGATCTGTACGACTCGGTGCAGCCAGTTGGTTAAGGGCCGGTGATTCGCAATCAGCGCCAGCATCAGGGGTTCGTGAAAATAATTCGGGCTCAACGGGAGTGTGAGCTGGAGTTCTTCTATGAGGTGTTCGTGAAGCTTTTGGATGTCTTCCTCAGGGTGCTGCAACACCTTCACAGTCAAAATCCGACCGGCCAAAGGCTCAGGACAGGGGTGCACCGTTTGTTCCTCGTCGTTGAGCTCAACCAGGGGTTCTCCATTCAGGTGGCGCTCAAGTTGTCCCAAGCAAGACAAGAACACAGCACATTCCTTGGATGGCGGCTTCCTCCGCAACAAGGCTGACCATTGTCCGAAATACCCTTGAAGGGAGGAGTAGTCCACCAACCGGAGGTACACGCCTTCGACCATGGAGGGGTGGGTCAGGATGTCAGGGTTGGGGAGCCTCGGGAGGCTTCGAATCAACTGTCCCAAGGACGCTGCAAAGTGAATTTGATAGGCGTAGGGGTAGTCGTTGGGATCGTACAACGCCTTGTTGAGAAAGGTCAGTGTGCCATTGACATCTTCCGTAAGAATCAGGTGTCGGAGAGTATCGAGAAGCAATTGCATTTTTTCAAGCCCCCGCTCCAAGGATGCTAAAAACGAGAACAGTGGGAGCTTGTCTTGTGACGAGAGCAGTCGGTGCATTGTCGCTTGTTGATGCCAAAACGCCAGCTTGGGCGCGGTCAAATTGTAATGCGCATAGTCGGTGTATCCACAGAATTGCGCAAGGGCATCCAGCGTCTTGCGCTGCGGTACCCCACCTGGAGCAAGACCCCATAGACGACGCAGTGTGTTGTAGCTGACGAAGGTGTCGGTTCGCTGAAGGATCAGCTTGGACAACAGTTCGCAATGCCCACGTTGGGTCACTGCGAATCCGCATGACTTGATCACTTCGTTTTTCAGGCGGGCAATCATGTATCGATTTTGTATCAAACCTACGAAAAACGAATATTATGTTTACACCTCGAACAAACCACCATGAGACAATATTCCTTTTTCGCACTCCTCCTCGGACTTCCTTGTTTCACGCTCACAGCGACAGGTCAAGAGGCGATTCAGTACCCATACAACCCCGATGTGGACAACGATGCGTACATCGCCACGTCGGATTTGACAGGATTTCTTGCTCAATTTGGCCAGGAATTTCAACCTGCGCCAGTCCTGATTGACAGCGTCGATTTGCTGTCTGTCATCCAGATGATGCAAGCCCAAATCAACGCCCTTCAAGCTCAGGTTAACGCCCTCGAATCTTCGTCTGTCCCAGGTTTGGGAGCTTACATGAGCATCGATGACTCTGCCCACACCGTGTTGGTATCAGGCGCCAACTTGCAAGTGGTGAATGGTCTGGGAACCGATCTCAGCCAAAACGGCCTTGGAAACATCATTGGGGGATACAACACCCCTGCCTCGGAATCCGAATTGCTTGAGCGGACAGGCTCGCACAACATCATTGTTGGTCAGGGGCATCGCTACACTGGAAACTGCAACTTGATTGGTGGACAGGACAACTTCGCAAGTGGAACATGGGGAATCGTACTCGGTACGCAAAACGACCTCGCAGGCATCCGTAATGTCATGATTGGGGGCTCCAACAACCAAGCCAACGGTGCTGTCAACGTCGTTCTCGGGGGGGCTGCAAACGTTGTTGATGGCGAGTGGAACGTCGTTCTCGGAGGACAATCCAACCAGGCCAATGGACAAAAAAATGTCGTTCTTGGTGGTCAAGAAAACTTGGCATCTGGTGGAATTGGTGCAATCATGGGCGGAAGAACAAATTCCATCACTGGAGGACATGGCGCAATTGTGGGTGGAACCACGAATTCCCTCATCGGTGATGCTGGATCCATCGTAGGTGGTGAAAACAACTCAATTGGGACAGATTCAACAGACACGAGATACACAGCCGTGGTCGGTGGCCGATACAACGTCATCCTAGAGGGGTATTCCAATTCAATCTTTGGCGGCCAGAACAATCGTTGTGAATCACCCTCCAATGGAGACGGAAGTTT
>JAQCBJ010000067.1 GCA_027621555.1 Bacteroidota bacterium
AGCAGGCGCATCAAGCTCGCTTGAAGGTGCATGCGAGGCGCATGTGAACAAGCCATGCGACAGCATGGCGGCCTGAAGAGCCGATTCCCTTCACGGGAAAGGGGGGAACACTGACCGCAGTGTCAGAAACTCCCTCCTGCTCCACAAGTAAAGTGGACTTGACGTCCTGATTTCAGATGTCCAGATCTCACTGAACGCCAAACGTAACACAGACGATTTGGCAAGGGGGGGGGTATGTTTTATATTTGGTATGCTTTAAAGTGTGACCAAATGAAAAACGCTCTCTCACTCGTATGCATGTCCCTTGCAGGGATTCTGCTGTCAACATCAAGTTTCGCCCAAAGCAACACGCTGTTCAACCCTGACTACAACGGGGATGGTTTCATCGGTGTCGATGACATTCTTGGCGCTCTAAGCTTCTATGACAACACGTGGGAAACTCCAGTTTTTGGATGTACGTACGAGGATTATCTCGAATTCAACCCGATGGCAACCGTAGACGACGGCAGTTGCGAGACCCCAAACGATTGTGAGGAAGATATTTTGGGAGTTTGTGGTGGCAACTGCAACCTCGACTTTGATTTGGATGGTGTCTGCGACGGCATCTTTAAGCCTTTTCCGTATTCCAATTTGAATGAGGGATTGAATTCAACCATCCTTGCGGCCGGGTTTCAATTTCCCTATGGCATTGCCGTGTTGGATTCTTCGACTTTTGTCCTGTCTGATCGAGATGGAGGACTCTTGAGATTTCAAAACGGGTTAACCACGCCAATTGCTGGAGGTCCTGAAACGACAATGTTCCTCGCCCCAGACCAGGGCCCAACCGTTTTTGGCGGCTACATGGATGTCTGTGAACATCCTAATTACGCGGAAAATGGCTGGATATATTTGGCCTTCCTTGATCAAGAATGGTTCCCAAGCATCGGTAGATTCCGTCTGGATGAAAATGTCATTCTTGAATATGAAGAAGTGTTCCGCACTCGACAACCCAATTACTACAACAATGGAATGAGAATGGCATGGGAGAATGACTCAGTCATGTTTTTCAACATTGGAGCAAGTGCATTCTCGACCGCTCAAGCGCCAATTTTGATTGGGCAAGATTTGGGACAAGATGGCGGCAAGATTCACCGCATTTTCGATGATGGACAAATCCCAGAGGACAATCCTTTTGAACATGATGAAAATGCGCTTTCCATTTGGAGTTTTGGGCACCGTGATGTTCAAGGCCTATTCTATGACCATGAATCAAATGTCCTTTACGGTGTTGAGCACGGCCCCAAGGGAGGAGACGAATTGAACGTGATCCAGGAGGGAGGCAATTATGGCTGGCCTCTTTTTACGTACGGCATTCATTACGACGGAAGTCCGATTTCTCTCATTTCTGAAGACTCCGCGGCGACAACGACCATATTGCCTTTGCATTATTGGACGGTTCCCACGGAGGATGGAGGACAAGCCATCGCTCCAAGCACGGTCATGAAAATCACCGATTCTCAAGATCCAAATTGGCATGGAAAGTTTCTTGTCAGTTCTCTTGCCTTCAGACGGCTTGTGGTTTTCAACCCTGAGACCGGCGAAACCCATGGAACGCATGTTGACGGCAGAGTAAGGACCATAAGACCCATTTCCCAAGGCAAGGCTTTGGCGGTGATCGAGCAAACCAGCGTGGGAAATTTCGATGGTAAGTTGATTTTGATTGAATATTAAAGGCTTTATGCCCTGAATGACAATCCGCCTCAAGACAATCTTCAGTCTTGGGGCAAACGGCATCCTTGCTAAAACCAAATTACGACAATCCGTTGCGCCTATTTTCTGAAGTACATCACTGAAACCCGATGGGATGGTCCAAACGGAGTCTACGCAGGTGGGCAACGCGACGAGTGGTCATTGCTTTCCATGGCAATTTGTAAAGCCTACTTGACCAAATCAAGGTTGAAAGTGTTCGGCTTCTGTCCTGCTGGGTCAGCACGTAAAGTTGACATGACATCTGAAGCTCAACAAATGGTTGGACCCCTCAATCGAGTTTTGGAAGCTCATACGTTCCAAGAAGTCTGCGTCATTTGATGCGTCCTTCTTTCTGAAGCCCCAAGATGCCTGTGACACCCCAGAGCCCCAAGCCCCACATCCCCAAATCGAGCATCTCAATGCCTGAATGCATCGCAAAAGCAATCACACCAACCGAGAGGCAAACTGGATTGATATAATGGTAAAAGGTGTCTTTGGTCATTGTTTGTTTCATGGGGCAAAATACTGATTTTCAAGGCAATTGTTTTCAATCACTATTCAGGCGAACATGTACGCTTGCGATGCCCCGACGACATTCAGTAAGGTATGAGTCGAAAGGAGACTGCCGAGAGGGCAGTCCGTGTCCATGTGACCAAATCGGGGTTGAGGGTGTTCGGCTTCTGTCCTGCTGGGTCCACCTAAAGGAATGTGGAAAACAAGCCCGTGAGCCCAGTGTTCATGGGCTTTTTTGAGCCGTAAATTGCAGCAGAATCAGGCCTTCTGAGGCATTCAGGCATATCCCATGAAACAAGGGATTCAAACATCATGAAGCATCTTGAAGGTGCCAGATGAGGTGCCAAGAGATTTGAGAGCAGATCATCAAGGAGGCCAACCCCAAGCAATTCCGCAGGATCATGGCCAATTATAACATGATGGCCATTGTTGCTGTGAAATTACGGCATCTCATGACATCACTTTCGGCCTGCGGCGAATAAGCCCAACCCCACGGCCCCAAGAATCAAAAATCCGATGATTTGTCCGAGTTCTCCCTCCGTCATGCCGGTGTCTTGAGACAAGAGGAGTCCAGTTCGAATCGCAGCGTAACTGAGGAGAATCAGGCCACTGTAGCGAAAGAGGTTCTTTTTCATGGGCACAAAAAAAGGCAGCGAAGTGCCTTTTCAAAGAGAATCTTTGGAAAGAGACTTACTTGGTGACAGTCACGGTCATGGGGGCAACCAAGCCACCAGTGAGACCCAAAATCAAACCGTCGATGAACGACTGCTTGGTTTCGACTGTGAAATCTGCAGCACCACCTGCCATGTCCTGGGGGTCGGCCGTTTTGATGGAGAGCAGGCCGCTGACCAGGAAAATGTTCTTTTCCTTGACCGTGACGCCGGTTTGCGCTCCGCTTCCCATGGTGTAGGTCGTGGAATAACAAGAGGAAAGGCCTATCGCGATGGCCGCGAGGTAGAGATATTTCTTCATGATGAAGGTTTTGGTTACTGAACAATCACAAGGTAAAAAGAAGTCAGTTATTCACCACGTATTCACCACGTATTCACCAAGTGAGTTTTCCACGCTGCGACGCCCGTGTAGATGTTCCGATACGCCCACCAAAAGTCAAAATCAGTACAGCTGTGAACGTCTATCCAAATGTCTGATAAATCCGCGGTCGAAATCAATGGTACGTATGCCTGTCCGATGGCGCGGTGGCGGCAGTGAGGGATATCAAGACGAAAAGGAAGAAGGCTCTTGCCATGGGGTAAGGTGGGGTGCTTTTCCATCGAGCAGGAGCCCAGGGCTGTCTTCCTGATTGGCTTCTGTGATTGATTCAATCGTTAAGATTCCCCTGATCTGGTGCTCAGATGGTCACCTTTGGTAAGTAAGGAGCAGGGGGCTTTTGTGTTAACAAGTCTAGGGGGCTCTTCAGGGGGCTCCTCCATGTCAACCTCCGGAAATGCCAGTGATTCCAAGGCATCTCAAGGGGGTGCACTTTACCGCCGGCTCCACAAAGTGAACTTTACCTCTCGAGGGAGATTGTAAAGCCTACTTGACCAAATCGGGGTTGATGGTGTTCGGCTTCTGTCCTGCTGGGTCCACATGTCAAGTGGACTTTACATCGCATGACAGGAGGGAAGCAGCCAAAGTGGCGCCGCTTCCTTGACAATGAGCTGACTGAGGTTTGATTTGAGGTGCACTCAATGCGTGCGAATGTCAAGTGATGTTGTACGCGGTGTTGGTCTTGTCCCCAGTTTTGGAGAAGAGGCCTGAGTCGACGCCTTGTTTCAAATCCCGGCTGGCGGTGGCGGTGGAGATGGTCTGAAACACGGACATGTAGGCCTTCCGACTGAATGGCAATGCGTGGTCCCACGTCTCGGCGAAGTAGGCGAGTCGCTCTTCCGTGCCCATGGTTTTGGCCTTGAAATGGAGCATGTCTCGCAGCGTTTCGTGGATGACATGCAGCATGTATTCAATGAAGGCGGTGGAATGGCCTGCCTTGTCGCTTTGGGCCAGCGCGCGGTAGTACTCGGACTGCGTGCGATGAATCATGTTCTCGAAAGGAATGAACTCAAACAGCGGCTGCGCCTTCATCAGGATGAGGGTCTGCCACAACCGTCCCATCCTTCCATTGCCGTCGGAGAAGGGGTGGATGAACTCGAACTCGTAGTGAAACACGCAGCTCTTGATGAGCCCGATTTCCTCGGACGATTGGAGGTAGGCAAACAAGTCATTCATCAGGTGCGGCACGTTCTTGGCGGGCGGTGCCATGTGGGCCATCCGGTCGCCAGCCATGATGCCGACGCCTTGCTTTCGGAAGCTCCCGTTGTCCATGACCAGCCCATCCATCAGTGATTTGTGTGCTTTCAGAAGCGACTTCAAGGAGGTGGGATCAAACGTGCCCAGTTGGTCGTACACCTGAATGGCATTCAGCACCTCGCGCACGTCCTTCACCGGGCCCACCACGCGGTTGGATTCCATCACTGTGGAGATTTGGTCTTCCGTCAAGGTGTTGCCTTCAATGCTGAGCGACGCATGAATCGTCTTGATTCTGTTTTTCTTGCGGAGTTGAGGCGAGGGCTTGTCCAAAAATTTGGCGTTGATCTGCCCGACACACTCCGACACCGAAGAGACCATCTTCAAGATGTCAGGTGTGATTTCGTACGGTGGCTTCATGGTCTCAAGATACTATCATTTGATAGCATTAAGCGTGGGTCGACCCGATTCCGGTTCGATGTTAGGTCATACCTACTTCACCAAATCGGGGTAGAGGGTGTTCGGCTTCTGTCCTGCTGGGTCCACCGCATGTGGCAGAATTAGCGCTGGCTTAACGGATTGAAATCCCACAGGTGCAATTCAGGCAACAAGTGGCTCGCACCTTGGGCGATGACTCTCCAAGAACAACCCTTGCTGAAACGGCCCGTCGAAGTGGCCGTGATTTCCGACTTGCATTTGGGCATGCGCGGATGCCGGGCAGTCGAAGTGCTGCGCTACTTGAAGTCCATTGACCCTGAAATCCTCGTGCTGAACGGGGACATCATCGACGTTTGGCAGTTCAAGAAGAAGTACTTCCCGGCGGCCCACATGCAGGTGGTGCGAGAACTCCTTGGCATGATTGCCCGCCAAAAAACCATTTACTACGTCACTGGCAACCACGACGAGGTGTTCCGCCGTTTCAAAGGCTTCGAAACGAGCAACTTCAAAATCGTCAACAAGGTGGTCCTTCCGTTGGACGGAAAGAAGGCGTGGTTTTTTCATGGCGACGTCTTCGACGTGACCATGCAGCACTCCAAATGGCTTGCCATGCTCGGGGGGAAGGGGTACGACGCCTTGATTTGGTTCAATCACCTGATCAACCAGGTGTCGCTTGCCTTGGGCAAGGGGCGCATCTCCCTGTCCAAAAAAGTCAAGGAAAGCGTCAAAAGCGCAGTCAAATTCATCAACCATTTCGAAGAAACGGCGGCAGAGATTGCCATCCGCAACGGATTCGATTACGTCGTGTGTGGCCACATTCACCAGCCCGCCAACCGCATCATCGCCATGAACGAGGGCCAAGTGACCTACCTCAACAGCGGAGATTGGGTGGAGAACTGCACGGCGTTGGAATACAACAAGGGAGAGTGGTGCATTCACTGGCAAGAGGAAGTTGCTGCGTGCGACACCGACAAGGGAGAAAAGGCGCGGAGCACCAAGGACCTGTTTCAGGAGTTGCTGGCGGAATTTTCCATGATTTGACATGAAAGTGCTGTACGCTTTTCAGGGGACGGGGAACGGTCACCACACCCGCGCGGTTGAGTTGTTGCCCCTTCTTCGGAGCATGGCCGACGTGGACGTGTGGGTCAGTGGCGGCGGGATGAACCGTTCGTTTGACGTGGCTGTGGATCGTCGATTCCATGGGGTGGGGTTCACGTTTGGGACGAAGGGTGGCATCGACTGGGGTGCTTCCCTGCGGGCGTTGAAGCCGTTGCAATGGGCGCAGGACGTGAGGTCGTTGGATTTGGGAGGCTACGACGTGGTCCTGAACGATTTTGAGCCTGTGACCGCATGGGCAGCGCGACGGCAAGGGGTTCCCGTGGTGGGGCTGTCGCACCAAGCTGCGGTCAAGCACCCGAGCAGCCCCAAGCCCACCCAACTGGACCGGGTGGCGATTCGCATCTTGAACAATTACGCGCCTGCCGACGCGGAAATCGGGTTCCACTTTCAGCGGTATGCACCCGAGATCCGAACCCCCATCATTCGCCGCCAAGTGCGTGAGGCGTCGGTCACATGCGAGGGGCACATCACGGTTTACCTTCCAGCCTACGGAGCGCAGGCGTTGCTCGCCGTGCTCGGCCAAATTCCCGAGGTGCGTTGGGAGGTCTTTTCGCGGCATTGGGACACGCCCATAACCAAGGGCAATGTGCGGTTTCTGCCGGCCTCTTCGGACGGCTTTCTCACGAGCATGGCTTCGAGCAGTGGGGTGCTTTGCGGCGCGGGTTTTGAAACCCCCTCGGAGGCTTTGTTCTTGGGCAAACCGTTGCTCGTGGTGCCGATGAAGGGGCAGTTTGAGCAGCAATGCAACGCGGCGGCGTTGGCCCAAATCGGCGTCACAACCATGCCTGAATTTGGACCCCAATCGGTGGATGTGCTGCGCGCATGGTTGGATGAATCCAAGACGGTCGCCGTCGATTACCCGGACGAGAGCCGTGAGGTGCTTTTGCAGGCGCTGGAAGGAAGCAAGGCCCCCGTTCTCGCTGGGCGTACTTTTCCGGCTTGAGGATTGTCTTCGGAAATGATGATTGGGGGAATGAAAAAACGACTGAATGTTCTTGACCGCCATTTGACGTGGTGGATATTGGCGGCCATGGCGTTGGGTTTGGCCCTTGGAACCTGGGTGCCAAGCGTGCCGCAAGCCCTTGGCAGCATGCACGTGGGGACGACCAACCTTCCCATTGCCTTGGGATTGATTTGCATGATGTATCCGCCTCTGGCCAAGGCCAATTACCGGTTGATGCCCAAGGTGTTTCGCAACACGCGCCTCGTGGCCTTGAGCATCGTGCTCAATTGGGTGGTAGGGCCGCTGTTGATGTTTGGGTTGGCTGCGCTTTTTCTTAGGGACGAACCGGGGTACCTGAGTGGGTTGATTTTGATTGGACTGGCCCGCTGCATCGCCATGGTGTTGGTGTGGAACGATTTGGCGGGAGGAAACAAGGAGTTGGGCGCGGGTTTGGTG
>JAQCBJ010000001.1 GCA_027621555.1 Bacteroidota bacterium
AAATGGTGCTCGCTCGGGCAGCTGACCGAAGCGATGTTTGACGTCGGCGGGGCCTACCGCCGGAACATGTAAATCACTTACACAGTACCTCTACATGGAAAGTCAAAATCTCTGGCCTGTCTGGATTGCAATGGCCATTCTGGTGATTGCTTATTTGTTGCTTCGGGCATTCATGAAAAAGTCCCTTCCTGACCTGTGGAAGATTTACGCTCACTTTGCTGGAATAGAAACAGGTATGGTTGCATTCCCCATTTTGGTGTCGGTCGGGCACGCGTTGTTTGGCCAAATGGGTGTGTCTCAAGCGCCTTCCGTCGGACCGGACCAAGACCCCGCCGCGTGGGAAGCGTTCATGCAGAGCCTCAGCACGCTCGAGTTGTTGTCTGCGACAGCCGCCCACATTGGCGGAACGTTCCTTGCGGCAAGCATCGCGATGTTGATCGCCGCGTCGCGCACCCGCCGTCCAGGCCTCATCTTGGGAGGATTTGGGCTGCTCGGAGGCGTGATGAACGCCATGATGCTTCCTGGCCAGCCCACCTGGCTGATGATTCTGGACGTGGCGCTGTACGTGCCGGCGGGGTGGTTGGCCGCGGAAATGGTGCTTCGTCTCAAGAACCGAGTCGCGTAACGCATGGCCCGGACCGTGGCGTTGTGGGCGGGACCGAGAAACGGAAGCACCGCCACGATGTACAGCTTCGCGCAACGGTCCGACACGCGGGTGTTGGACGAGCCGTTGTTTGCGCATTTCCTGAAGCAAACCGGCGTGGACCGTCCTTCGCGTGACGAGGTGTTGCGCACGATGCCGACCTCCAAACGAGAGGCCCTCGCCACGCTCGCTCCCGAACCGTCCGACGACGTGCTCTTTCTGAAGCACATGGCGAACCACCTCGAAGGCTTGGACTGGAACGATGTGGATGAACCAGATCACCGGCACGTCATCTTGACCCGGCATCCCGACGGCGTCCTGCCCTCCTACCGCGCTCACATCGACCGCCCGACCCTTCTCGACTTGGGGTACGCCCACCAGCACCGCATCCTGAATCATGCCGGAGAACGCGCCGTGGTCGTCACCGCCGAATCGCTTTTTGCTCAGCCCGAGGACATCCTTCGAGGCTTGTGCAGCGCCCTCGAATTGCCTTGGCAACCGGGCATGCTCACGTGGGAAAAGGGCGGGCGGCCTGAGGATGGGGTTTGGGCTCAATATTGGTACGACGGCGTGCACCAAAGCACCGGCTGGGAGCCGCGCGAACTTCAATACGGCAAAGTTCCCGAGTCACTCACCGAGCTTCGCGAAACCTGCCTCGAACATTACCTTGCCTTGCAAGCGCGCGCATTGACCCCTTGATTCTTCTCCACCCATGGCCAAATTCAACCAACCCGACCCCCGAAACGCCGGCACCTGGTGCTGGGTCAACGGACTTGTGAAGCGTGAAGAGGCGCGAGTCAGCGTTTTGGACAGCGTGGTTCAAGGCGGCGACGCGGTTTGGGAAGGCCTGAGGGTGACCCAAGGGCGCATCTACCAACTCGATGAGCACCTCCAACGATTGCTCGAAAGCGCGCACGTACTGGGGTTTGCTGCCATCCCCTCACGCGAGGACATTCAGTCCGCCGTTTTCCAAACGCTTGAAGCCAATGGCATGACGGACGGAGTGCACATCCGTTTGACCCTCACGCGTGGCGAGAAATCGACCTCGGGAATGGACCCTCGCCTCAACGTGCACGGCTGCACCTTGATCGTCCTTCCGGAGTACAAAGGCGCGGTGTACGGTTCCGGCGAGATTCGGCTCATCACGAGCTCTGTGCGCCGAAACAGCCCCGAATTCCTGGACTCCAAAATTCACCACAACAACCTGCTTAACAACATCTTGGCCAAGATGCAAGCCAACCACGCTGGAGTAGATGATGCGGTGATGTTGGACGACCGGGGGTTTTTGGCCGAGACCAACGCCACCAACCTCTTCTTTGTGAAAGACGGGGTGTTGTGCACGCCGTTTGGGCATGCTTGCCTGCCAGGAATCACACGCGGATTCACCTTGGAACTCGCCGAGCGTCTCGGCATCCCAGTGAAGGAAGGCGACTTCAGCCTGACGCAGCTCTACACCTCAGACGAAGCCTTCACCACAGGTACGATGGGCGGACTTGCGCATGTGATCGAAGTCGACGGCCGACGCATTGGGCCTTCAGACCGCACAGGTGCCGGCCCGGTGACCACGCAGCTTCAAGACGCCTATCCCCAGTACATTTCCTCCATCCCTCTTCCCTTCTCATGAAACGCCTCTTTTTCGCTGCATGCCGCGTCGCCCTAGGTTTTGGAGTGGGGACGCTTTTCAGCTGGGGAGCAGGCCAAACCCTGCAAGACCTCTTCGCCCCCAACGTTCCGCGACCAAGCACCAACGACCCGGAGGCGGTGGCTCAGTTCTTAACCGCTCTCCCGGCTTCGGCTCATGCTGGCCGCCTGGTGGCACTCGGAGCTGGGGTCATGGTCGGGTGCGCCTTGGTTCGCCGGCTGTCCAGAATTCGGCCTGTGGAGGCTTGGGCGTTGGCGTTGTTGTTTGGATTGGGCGCGGTGGCCGACGTCCTTCGCGTGCCCCATGGAAACGCCCTGAGCATCGCCACTGTCGCGATCATCCTTCCTGCAGCCTGGATGGGAATCCGCTTGGCCTCACGCCGCCGATGAGGGCTTGAGTCGCGCCTTGAGCACCGTGTTGGCCACAATGCTGGCCACCACCAAAGCCATTCCGGCGAGGCTCAGGGTGGACATGTGTTCGCCGTACCCCCACCATCCCACCGCCAAGGCCAAGACCGCCCCGAGGTATTTGAACGGCATGACCATGCCGGCGTCTTCGTTGTGCAGGGCGACGGTCATCAAAACTTGAGCAACGATGCTCAACACTCCAATGGCCAGGGCCAGCCCCCAGTCGACATCCGCCATGGGAACCCATTCCCCCACCGACAGCACCCCCATGATCGGCACCGCGAGCATGTGGAACCACACCACCACGCCCACCGGATGATCCGTGTCCCTGCACTTCATCGTCGCCAAATACGCCACCGCTGCGAGGCATGCCGAGGTCATGCCCAATCCCCACATCGCCCAAGTCACGCGTGGATCAAATCCCTTCACCATGACAATGCCAGCCAGGGCCAAGCCTAAAAACAACCACTGCGCCTTGTGAACGCGCTCCTTCAAAAAAAACAAAGCCAACAAAACGGTGAACACCGGACTGAAATACTGAATCACTGTCGCGCTCGCCAAAGGAATGTGCTTCACGGTGTGGAAGAATCCAGACAAGGCGACCATTCCCACAAACCCGCGCACGAACAACCACTTCCGGTTGTTCCCCAACAGCGGAATTCCCGCGCGTTTGAGGTAGATCACACACAACAACAGTGACACCGTCGACCGCAAAAAAACAAGCTGAAACGTTCCGAGGTGCGACAATTCCTTGACGCAGAGGTTCGCCGAGGTGTACAACACCACCGACGACAGCATGGCAAGCAATCCTTTCCTCACCTCACCACCGTGACGGTTCCACGCAGGTCCGTCGGAATCAATTCGTGGTAGCCCTGGGCCTCCACGCGCCACCCGTACACCCCATCCGGCACGAAGTGGGTGCCGAGGCGCTGGTTGTTTTGGCCAATCCACGGCTCCTCCGGATCGTCGGTCTGGAACACCAACTCCCCCCAACGGTTGAAGACGGAGAAGTGGTAGAGATCGCCCTCAAAGCCTGAACCCAGCGGTTGGAAAGCGTCGTTCACCCCGTCGTTGTCCGGAGTAAACGCATTGGGAACATACAGGTGGAACTCCACGGGCTCGAAGTGAGCCGTCACGATTTCCACCGGCACGTCTGCGAGCAACAACGCCATGGGATTGGCTTTTTCCTCAGGCAGCGGTTCTGTCACCGCGACTTCCCAATGGCTGAACTGCCACTCCTCTTCCGAGATGGCCTCAAAGACCGTCGGCCCATCCGGCTCAAACGACGTGGACCACACGTCCTCGACCATGGCCATGTCCACCACTCGCACTTTGCCCGCTTGTTGGGGCGACACCACCACCGTCAAATCGGTGTGGGGAATCTCCACGAAATGCGCGGTCACTGTGCCCGGCTCGAACACTTCCAATTGCGCCGGGGAAGCTTCGGCATCCGGCGCGATGACGTTGCCCGTCCACGTCCAATGCGAGAAGGCCCACCATTCGTTGGGTTCGGCGAGCAAGTTGTGGTTGCCCACGTTGATCAAATCCACGTGGGGGTTGTCCAACAGGGTGACGCCATCCAAGATGACAAACCCGCTCCCTGGAGGCGACACAGAAAACGACACCTCCTCAGGAGGGACCGGGATTCCAAAGTGCGCGACGAGGTGAACGTCCCCCGTCAAATCCAGTTCAAGCAAGGGATCGTTCACGTCCGAAATCGTCACGTCACCGGCCACTACTTCCCAATACAGGAAAGACAGACCGTAGTTCTCCTCCGCCTCCAAAGTGATCGGGACTTCCATGAAATACCACCCGGAATAGGGAGTCATGTCAGGCGTGATGTCCAGGCTGTTGATGTGAATGTCGCCTTGGCCAACGATGTCCAGCGTCAGCGTCACGGGGGTCACGTCGTAGCAATCCTCCATGCCACCGAGCAACTCATCCTGGCAACGAGAATCGATGAAGTCCCGCATCTGCTGGAGCTCCGTTTCCCACCCCGCAACCGTTCCGCCCCAGCGTTGGCATTGGCGCGGCATCTCAGGCTCGAGGACCAGCACCATGCTGTCCAAGACGGCATTCATGGTCTCGCACGTGAACCACGTGTTGCCGAGGTCGGCCCAACGGTTGATGTACGTGTTCCAAAACGTCTCGTTGCCAAGCAGAGCATTCAGCACGGGGATGTGCCCCTGTCCACCCACGTTGCCCATCCCTTCCGGGTTGCATGGGTCCGCCGTCGGCCCCGTGTCCGGAATGCCCGTGTAGTTGATGTAATGCCCAAAACTCGCGTCGTTGTCCCACAACGCGTACCGCCAACGCTTCGCGTCGCCGTCGGGATGACGCCCACGCCACCATGCCGTGTTCCAGTTCAGCCAGTCCATGGTCACCACGTAGCTGTTCAGCACGAAGTAATCGATGAGGGACATGGGGTTCAACTGCGACACCGCGTACTCGTAGTTCGCGGGAACGGTCATGTCTTGCGTCGTACAGAAGGTGACGAGGTCGTACCAATCGCCCCCCGTGCCATACTCTTCCCACGTTCCGCCCCACGTCTTCAAGAAGTCGACAAAATGGCGTGGCTGGTCGTAGTACTCCTCCGTAAAGTCGAGGTCATCCACCTTTTCGCGGTACTCGTACACGCCCCAGTACTGGCCGTTCAGGTACACGATGCAGCTTTCGTTGGTCCGTTCGTCCAAGTGGAGGTCCGCCAAATGGCTCAACGTGTGGATGTACGCGTCGCGGATGTGAGCTCCAGGCTCGAACGGGTAATTGTCGTTCGCCGCCGCCTTGAAGATCAAACGCTGGTACTGGTCGCGCTCCTTGACGTGGAACAACTCCGCTTCAAGCGCATAGTCGTAGCCCATTTGGTCGCGGGTGATGTAGTCAAACCCGCGTTGTCCGTACGCGTTGCTGTCGTTTCCGTGTTCGTTGCTGTCGCCCGTCGCCTCCACCCAAAACGTGCCGTCTGCATGAAAAAATTCAATGTGCGCCAACTCGCCATTCCCCCATCCCCATTGTCCATCCTCCTGCCCGTTGCCACTGACTGAAACGACGGGGATGGTGTGGTTGTCCGCTCCGATGAAAAAGGTGTTCGTCTGGATGAAACTAGGAGCCAGGTTTCCTGTGGGATCAAGAGCCACCGCCCGCACAACGGTGGTCGTGCCCACGTTGAATGGCCCAGTGTAGAGGGGGCTCGCCGCAGTGGGAGTGTATCCGTCCAACGTGTAACGGATTTCGTACCCCGCGGGCACAGACAATTCAACCGAAACCGCAGCGTCGTAATGCCCTGCTTCCGCATTGAACGTCGGGGCCGGAGCGTAGCCATCCACCATGTCCGCGCCGTTGGCGGCCTGTGGAGTCGGGGCAAGGCAGACGCTCCACGTCGCCGCGCCATCTGTGGTTCGGCACCAACTGTGGTCGGCTTGGGTGGTGTGCACGTCCGCGCCAAAGGTGTAACTCTCCAGCACGTTCAATCCCGGGTCGCAGAAGACGAGGGACTCGTTTTGGCATTGGTTGATCTTGAAATTCGTGTTCAAGAAACCACCCACATAAAGGTTGGTAGGCAGCTCGCCTTCGCCAGAGCACATGACCAACAAATGCCCACCCGCCGGAACAACCGTCCCCGCGGGGATTTCAAACTTGTCCAAGTTGGTCGGCACGTCCGACAAGAAATACCCCCCCAAGTCGACGTCTGCGCCTGTAGGGTTGTAGAACTCGACAAAGTCCTCGTTGTCCCCTCCCACTCCCAAGGTGTAGTTGCTGCAGGAGAATTCGTTGATCACGACTTGGGCCTGAAGCTCGAGCCCCAAACCCAAGGCCAGGACAGCCGAAGCCCAACGCAAATTCATGTGGTTTCGAAAACTCATTCAACGAAGGGATTAACGGACTTCAAATCGGATGACCGCTGTTGCGGCATCGTTGTTCAACCGAAGAACGTAGCTCCCGGCTCCGAGTACTTCACGTGACAACGTCGTGGAACGCCCTGAAACTTGACGGTTCAACACCACCCGCCCCTGAATGTCCATGACTTCCATGTCCCAGGTCCCCAACGGGAAGGTCACAGTGCTGAAATCGCCCATCGGGTTGGGCATGACTTGAATGGCCTGCACCGCCTCCATGGTGATGATGTCGGAGACGCAACCGTCCACAACGGTGTGCAACGTGTTTTCGAAATCGTCGTTGACGACATCGATGACTTCCGCCACGCACACTTCGGACGTCGCTTCGGACCAGTACACCCGCAGGAAGGGCACGTATTCAAGGTTCTTGTGGAAGGACGCCCCGTCGTAGCTCAAGCCAATGACCTTGTTGCCTCCAGGCACGAAAGACGGCACAATGTCGTAACCAATGGGGTCCGCCAACGAAACGGCGTCGCTGATGCTCACTCCAGAGAAATCCAATTCGTATCCCACGATGCGGTTGTTGGGGTTCAGCACGTGCACGTCGAAGAAGTTCATGCTCCAATTCACGTCCGCCACCATGAAATGCACGGTGTCGTAGATGTTGATGATTTCCTGAACGGGCAAGTTGCACTTGTCGTGGAACCCTGAACTGTCGGGGTGTTCGTGCGCCACGTTGTACCATTGGCACTGCGACATGAGGGCCGCATCGCTGACGGTGATTTGGCCGTCTTGGTCGATGTCTGTGCATGACGTCGGGGCCAAATCGTTGCCCAAGATGCCTTCTACGTACGCCACGGCATCCGCGTATTCTTGCGCGTCGTTGTTGTCAAGGTCCCCCACCAAAGCGGTCCCTCCACATTCGCCGTTGCAGTCGGTTTCCCCTATGCCAAAAAGCACGCCGTTGCAATCGTAGAACGGCTCGCAACCGTCCACTGTCTCCACGGCGAGGGATCCCGATGAGCGGTCCAAGTTGACGCAGACTGCGGCGTGGTTGTTGTCGTACGAGTTTTCGGCTCGGCCCAGTGCGTCCGGGATGAAGTCGTAGTTCGCGCGGACAATCAAGTAGTACGTGCCGTCTTCCACATCCGTCACGTCAATCCACTGGCAGCTCAATCCCGCGCCGTAAATGTCACCGCATCCCGCAGAGATGCCCATGTTTCCGCAACCGTATTGGCCCGTTCCTCCCCCACTGCATTCGAGGTCCATGACGCAAAAACCGTTCTTGAAGCCGATGGGGATGATTCCTCCGTCAAGCGTGAACAGATCGTACTTCGCGTAGCCTTTGTGGTGCCAGTGGTTGTGGCAATCGCCCCATTCAAATTGGTTGTTCCCACTTTGTCCAGGAACGCCGATGTAGTAGTCGAGGTCGCCGATGTTTTGGATGTGCGTGGTGAAACGCACCAATTCACGGGCACCGTAACCGTTCAAGCAGCCCTCTTCGATGTAGCAATCGGTTTCGTTGACCTGCATCACTTCGGTCGACAAGCTGTTGATGATGGCCTCTTCCACCACGACCAAATCGGGTCCCGTGCAATCTGGGTCGCCGGGGTAAACGCACGACCCGTTGTCCACCTCCGCCATGGGGTTGTAGTTGCATGCTTCCGAATCCGTGCACCCCGTCGGAGGCCCTGCAAACCCAAACTCCCAAGCCCACGTTTCCGTGCATTGACCATCAAAGGAAGCCCAACGGATCCAGTACGTCACGCCGCCTTCGAGCAACACCGTCAACTGGGCCTCTTCCCCGCAGCCTCCTTGGTTGTCGTCGTAGTAGATGGTCCCTTCGTTGGTGTCGTCGAAGTTGCCCATTTGGCAGTAGTCGTAGATGTACAGCCGTGTGTCGCATTCGTTGCCGCAAGAGCTGAACGTGTACATGCCGTTGGCCTCAGGAGTGAAGGTGTACCAAAACGAGTCGGACGGGCTGTCCACCATGCCGTAATCGGCAGAAGTCAGCGGAATCGCGTCGTTGCAGGTTTCTCCTGGAGCACATGCGAAGATGGCCCCTCCCGCGTTGCCAAAGTCTCCGCCGTTGGCCATGAACTGACCGTCCAGAGTCACGTTGTAGTAGCCGTCACCGTATCCGCAGCAAATGCCGTCGCCGAAGGAGTCAAAAATCTCGAATTGAATGCACGGTTCTTCTGCCGAAGCAAAGCACAACGTGTCAAGAAACAAGGCCCCTGACTCGGAGTAAGGACCTCCCGACATCACCACTTCCCCATCCATGATCACTTCCCATGACGTTTCTCCGGGATAGCCGTCCGTCAACAATTCCACAACGAGGGTGCTCTCTCCGTCGCCACATTGGCTCCAGGCCGATTTTCCAGAGATGCCAAACACCAAGAATGCCAGCGCAACGTGTGCAGCGCGCATCAGGCGGGTTGATTCAACACGGTTCATTTCAGGCAGGGTTTCGGTTTCAATGAACGCGCGCGTGCATTGCGCGCGAGCAAGGCAAGTTACGACAACTGCAAGGGAGACTTGCCCCCGTCAGGATAGGTTGCACCAACCGGCGGAATTGAGGCTTACTTTTGCGGCATGGCACACGATACCCACGACCACCACGAACCCGAGCAGAACGAAATCGGAGGCCCCGTTGTCTTTGCCCTCTTCCTCTTCGCCATCGTTGTGGTGGCGATTGGAATGATGGCCTCGTAAGGCTTATTCCTCGACTTCCGCGTCGGTTTTCGACACCAACGTCATCTCCTCAACGAGGTGACCTGCCCCGGCGTACACATCCATGACCCAGAGGACGTAGCGGATGTCCACCATGATGTTTCGACAGCGCGAACCGTCGAACAAGATGTCGCTCATGGTGCTTTCCCAACTCCGGTCGAAGTTGATCCCCACCAAGTGGCCGTTGGCGTCCAACGCTGGCGAACCTGAATTTCCTCCTGTGGTGTGGTTGCTGCCCGTGAAGCAAACCACGAGCTCCCCGTCGTCGTTTGCGTAATCCCCGTAATTGCGCGCTTCAAGGAGTTCCACCAAGCGTTCCGGCATGTCAAAATCGGGGTCGCCTGGCACGTATTTCTGGAGGATGCCGCGTGCTGTGCTGAGCGGGTTGTACTGCATGCCGTCGTACGGCGCACTGCCCTCCACCTTCCCGTACGTGAGACGCAACGTGCTGTTCGCGTCGACCGGGAACACCTTCTTAGGAAAGGCCTTGCGAAGCTCCTTGGTGTACGCACCTGACGCCAGCTCAATTTCTTCGCGCAAACGTCCATACTCAGGCGCAACCTGTTCAAAGTAGCTCGAACGAAGCTTCTCGATCCAAACGTAGGCCGGATCTTTGGCCAACTTCCCCCACGCCTTGGCGCTCCCTGAAGCCATCAACTTGTCCATCTCATCGGCGTCGTCAAACACGCTTTTGCTGAACACCTTGGCCGCCCAAGCCGTGCCTCCCCCTGCTCTCAACACCTCAGCACGAAGGCCTCCCGGCTCCAATTCCGTGGGCACCCACTTCAGGTATTCGTCCACCAATCGCCCCAACAGCTGCTCGTCCACTTGGGCGTTAAAGTCCTTTCGGAATCCCGCCTCGTTCGCGCGCAGCTTGGCCAGCAATTGGTCACGCTTTTCACGCTCAACCGCGCCTTCAATCAAGCCCGCAAAACTGTGAGCGTAGTTGAGGATGTCGGGGCCGTAGTACGCCAATTCGATGAACAACGACCGCGCCTCGAGGTACGGGAAATACTGGGCATTCAGCGCGGCGATGTCTTCCACCACGGTGCTGCCCGTCGCGTCTTTCAGGCGACGTTCCATGTCGCGCTTTTTGTCCAACGCACGGAGTTCGGTGAGGCCGCGGTTTTGGCCCATCCACTTTTTCCAAGCATTGGCCACGCTGCTTTGCTTGGCCGCGTAAGCGATGCGCAACTCGTCGCTCGAGGCCCGAGCTGCGTTGATGACCGCCAATCCTTCGTCGCGCATGGAAATGCGCATGGGATTGAGGCGGTTGATGACGTGGTCCACCGCGTCGGACGTGAGGTACTGCTCTGTGCGGCCGGGGAAACCAAAGACCATGGTGAAATCCCCGTCCTTGACGCCGTCCACGTTCACAGGGAAGTGGTGCGCGGGCGCGTAAGGCTGGTTGTCGGCGCTGTAGTCCGCAGGGTTGTTGTCGGCGTCCGCGTAGATACGGAACACGCTGAAATCTCCCGTGTGACGAGGCCAAACCCAGTTGTCCGTGTCGCCCCCAAACTTCCCAACTGCCGAAGGAGGCGCCCCCACGAGGCGCACGTCACGATACACCCGGCTTGTGATGAGGTAGTGGCTGTTTCCGAAGTCAAAGGCCACGACTTGGCCCTCCAGTCCCTTCCCTTCAGTCGCCTGCTTCACAATGGAGGCCATTTCCTCTTTCATTCGTTGCTCCCTGGCTTCGCCCGAAAGCCCTACGCATGCTCGCGACAACTTCAACGTCACGTCTTCAATGCGATCGATGAACGTGCAGGTCAAGCCGGGATTCGCCAACTCTTCGGCACGCGTCATGGCCCAAAACCCGTCGGTCAGCAAGTCGTTGTCCACGGTGCTGTGCTGTTGGATTTGGCCATAGCCGCAGTGGTGGTTGGTCAAGAGCAAGCCCTCGGAACTCACCATCTCCGCCGTGCATCCGCCGTTGAAATGCACCACCGCATCCTTCAAACTGCTGTGGTTGATGCTGTAAATGTCCTCCGCCGTCAGCTTCAGCCCCATCGCTTGCATGTCCCCTTCCACCACTTTAAGCAGCGTGGGGATCCACATGCCTTCCTTCGCCTGAAGCGCGTTGAGCAGTCCAAACGTCAATACCAGCGCCATCGCGCCCTGTGCAGTCCATGTCTTCATGCCACCAAGATACCCCACCTGTGCCCGACTCGCGTACTTTCGCAGCATGGCCAGTTCCTCCTCCGACAGCCAGCTCCAACCGCGCCCCGCGGACCTGCTGGTCGACCTCCGAAGCGACACCGTCACCGCGCCCACAGCCGCGATGCGCGACGCCATGAATGCCGCGCCTGTGGGCGACGACGTGTTTGGCGAAGACGAGAGCATCAACGCCCTTCAGGACCGATGCGCGGCACTGACGGGGCACGAGGCTGCGCTGTTTTGTCCTTCCGGAACGATGACCAACCAAATCGCGATTCAGGTCCACACGCGCCCCGGCGACGAGGTCATCTGCGACCGCCTTTCCCACATCTACAACTACGAGGGCGGCGGCATCGCTCGAAACTCAGGCGCGTCCGTGCGCCTGCTCCACGGCGACCGCGGCCGGTACCGCCTCGAAGACATGGTGGCGAACGTCAACCCGGCCGACAGCCACTACGCCCGCACTTCCCTCGTCGCGGTCGAGGACACGTGCAACAAAGGCGGCGGAGCCGTTTGGGACGTCCAGGAGCTCGAGCGCTTGTCGGCCGAGTGCCGCAAGCGCGGTTTGGGCTTCCACCTCGACGGCGCCCGGGTCTGGAACGCGTGGGTTCAGCGCGGCGAATGGGGCCATCCCGAGCGACTTCGCGCTTACGGCCAACTCTTTGACAGCATGTCTCTCTGCCTCAGCAAGGGCCTCGGTTGCCCAGTAGGATCTGTGTTGGTGGGCTCCAAGGAATTCATTGCGGAAGCGCACCGGTCGCGCAAGGTGCTCGGCGGAGGAATGCGCCAGGCTGGCGTGTTGGCTGCGGCCGGACTGCACGCCCTGGACCATCATGTGGCCCGACTTGAACAAGACCACAGGCACGCCTCTCTCCTCGGCGAGGTGCTCGAAGCCCACCCGAACATCGCTGGCGTGGACCCCGTCGAAACGAACATCGTCATTTTCACGTTGCCACGCGACAACTCCGCCGACGTCGTCCAGGCGTTTGCGCAAATGGGCATCGCGTGTTTTGCGTTCGGACCCGACAAGATTCGACTCGTCACGCACCTCGACATGACCCCTGAGACCATCCACGAGGCGTGTACCCGCATTCAGCGCTGGCGCGCTTAGGAGCTCGAGCTGGCGGTTAACGGCGAACGACCCGAACCCCGCCAGGAATTTCGTCGCAGGTCATCATGTACATCCCCGCAGGCACGTCCAACGTGGCCGTCACGCGATCACCTTGCCGCGTCCAAATGCACGGAACCTCCTTTCCCGACATGTCGCGCACACGAAGCCCTTGCAGGGATTTGGACAGCGGCCATTCGAGCGAAAGTTCATTCTCGAACGGGTTGGGGTACACGTCCAGCGCTGACACACCTTCCGAGCCCAACACGTCTTCCAGACCGCTCGCACAATCGTCCAGCGTCAGAATGATCGCGTCGGTGTCTGAACACCCCGCAGCGTCGGAAACCTCCACTCCGACCACCAACGTGCCCGGATTTTCTGTCTGAACCACGACTAACGGCCCTGCTTGCCCTGTCGTCCAGGTGTACGACAAGTTGTTCCCCAACGGCGCCAACAACGTGAAGGCGTCGCCTGCGCACCCAAACAAACCGGGTCCCAAATCCACCTCGGGCACGCCCACGGCGTCCACCCACACCCATTCAGACGTAGAACAACCGTTTTCGTCCACCACATCAACCTGACATAGGCCACTCGGCAACCCAAAGACCTCGGCCCCGAACGCTTCGAAGGTTCCGATTGACCACGTCGCATCCACCTCACCTTGCCCTCCAACGACAACCACCGCTCCGGACATGGCCGCGGAATCGCAATCTGCGGTCAACGTTACCTGAGCCTCAATCGGTGCGGGCTCTTCCACTTCAAACTGCTCCGCAAAAGATTGGCCGCAAAACGAGGCTGACACGTTGTACACCCCTGGAAGCAGCGGCCCCAACACAGCCTCTGAAGAGGTGAACCCAAAGGGGCCCGTCCACTGCCAATCCACCGAATTTGGCCCCACGTTGGTGTTCATGTCGATGGCTCCATTCGGGTTGAAGTCGGTCGCCAAACTGCAGCTCAAGTCCTGCACGCTTGCAGATACCGCCCACTCCTCAGGTGACGTTGAGGTGATGCTCACCTCCACGTCTCCAATCTCGCCATACCACCCATCGATTTGGAGGTAGAACGTCTCCCCCCCCTCCAAGCATGGTGTCAAAAAGCCACTGCGGTACGCTCCAAATTCACAACCAATGTCGTCGTTGGCGTTGACCAACGCATACGTGCTGAAATCCGCGCAGTCCTCCACTTCCCACATCGCCAGCTGGGTGTCAAACGACGTTCCCTCATTGCACGTGGTGATGGAATACACCCCCCCTTCTTCTGGCACTTCCCAAATCAACCACATCGTGCGATTCAGTCCAGATTCGCACCAGCCGCCGTACGTGCCACACCCCAATGCCGGCGGCGACGGCTCATTCGGAGACACCGTGGCCTCCACGGTGGAGCCCACCCATGACGGTCCGTCTGCCACAATGCTCTCGGCCAAACATGGCATGTCTCCGGCCAGCAAGGCCGTTTGGAATGTCCAATCGTCCCCGCTTCCCGAACCACCAAATGCATAGACCTCCATCCCCGCCAACGCAATCGAAAACAGGGACCCGCCGTCGCCGTAACTGTCGCGATGGACCAACACCAAGCTGTCCTCCTCCGACACGCACAACGTCGGTGAGCTCACCACCACGTTGTTGCCATAGGCATCTCCAGGGAGACCCGGAACATCCTCCCCACACCCCACCTCGGGATTTCCTCCCCACAACAATGCATCGCCGTCACCGCATTCGGACCCAAGCGCCAAGAGCTCCCAGTACATTTCATAGCCCCATGCGTCTGTGGTGACCGTTACGTTGAGCGCCAAGGAGTCTTCAGGACACGGAGACTGCGCCGTTGCATGGGTCACAATCAGCGCCGCAAGTGCACACACTAACGACGTCGGTAGAGGAAAGGTTGGCTTTGAGCACGTCATGGAGGAAAGATAGAGCCCTTATCCCCAACTTTGCGCCCATGTTGGTCCTGCTTTCTCCTGCCAAAACCCTTTCGCCCGCACTCCCCACCGTTCCGGAAATTCAAAACAACCTGACCGAGCCCTTGGCCCTTCGTCACGCCACCGCCATCGTCCAACATTTGTCCTCATGGAGTCTTGCGAAAACCCAAAAGGAGCTGAAGCTCTCTGACACCTTGGCACAGCGCGTCTTTGAATGGCATCAAACCTGGAACCCCGCCTCCCCCTTCGCAGCGGGCTGGACGTTTCAAGGCGATGCCTTCAAATCCTTGGACCTTCCGTCGTGGAATCTACGCGATGCACAAGAAGCGGCGACAAGGCTGCGCATCTTGCACGGGGTGTACGGGATCCTTCGCCCTTTGGATCGGTACAGCCCCGTGCGTCTGGAAATGGCGCAAGCGTGGAGCCACGACCCCGGCCATCGCAACCTCGCTGGGTTTTGGAAAACTCATCTGCCCTCATTGGTGATGACCGAAATGAAGGAGGGCAGGCACAGCCACATCCTCAACCTTTCGAGCGCCGAATACGGAGACGTCGCCCTGCATGGCCTCTCCCCCAACCTCGTCGTCACGTGCCAATTTCTTGAGGACAAAAACGGGAAACTCAAGAGCATCTCTGCTTTTGCCAAAGCCGCACGTGGAGCCATGGCCGGGCACGTTTTGCGAAACCGCTTGACGTCACCCAACGACCTCGAAGGGTTCAACGACAAAGGCTATGTCTACGACCCTGAACGGAGTTCTGTCTCGCTGAAGGTTTTCGTCCGAACTTTGGCCCCATGATTCATCAACATTCTCGGATTGCGTCGTTTTTGATGCTGTTGGTTGGAATGGGCTTGTCCACAGGATCGTGGGCGCAGCGGTCCAAACGAAACAGCAAAACGACGGAAACCACAACCACCTCTCAAACCCCTACCATGGATTCCTTGTCCTACGCTCTCGGCGTCTTGTTCGCCACCAATTTGTCCAACGAAGGACTTTCCTCCGTGCACGGGGAATCCCTCAAATCGGGTTTCGAGGCCACCCTCGCCGGCGACGCCACGATGACGGCATCCGAAGCCGATGCGTTGGTGCGCACGGAGATGATGCGTTTGAAAGAAGAGAAGTCCAAAGCCACCAAAGCGGAAGGCGAGGCTTTTTTGGCGGAGAACGGAACACGGGAAGGCATCACCACCACGGCTTCTGGACTCCAATACGAGCATGAAGTGGTTGGATCAGGGGCTTCACCTGACGCCAACGACGAAGTCACTGTCCACTACCGAGGCACGCTGTTGAACGGCGAGGAATTCGATTCGAGCTACAAGCGTGGCGAACCCATCTCGTTCCCATTGAACGGTGTGATTCGAGGCTGGACGGAAGGTCTCCAATTGATGCAGGAGGGCGGAAAGACCAAATTCTACATCCCCCAAGATTTGGCCTACGGGGCTCGACCTGCACCTGGCGGGGCCATCCCCCCTTACGCCGCCTTGATTTTTGAGGTTGAGCTCATCAAAGTCACCTCCAAAGATTGATGCTGGGAGTATAATTTTTGATAAAATTCTCGTCAAAACCCCAGTGGATTCGTTCGCTGGGGTTTTTCGTTGGAAAGAGGTGAAACCGAGAAGGAACTCGTCACGTAAGCGGTGGAAAACCCTATCACAATTTCCATCCCATGCGAGTTTCACTCTCCGCCCTTCTTCTTCTCTTTTTCACCTTCGCCGCTCTCCCCGCCCTTTCTCAATCTGAGGAAGAGTGCGCTGCAGAAGCGGTTCACTTTGCCGAAGTCAGCGCCTCGCAATCCTACGCGCGCAACTTTGACGCAGTGCGTGAAGCAGTCCAACGATTGCAATCGCAATCCAACCGCAATTTGGATGTCTACACCATTCCCGTTGTGGTCCACGTCATTCACCGCGGATCTGCAGTAGGTGTCGAGGAGAACATCAGCGACGAACAGATTTTGTCGGCCATTGAGGGATTGAACGACGACTTCCGAAAGAAGCCTGGCACCTCTGGAGATGGCGACGGCGTCGACACGTTCATCCAATTTGAAATGGCCAAGCGGACCCCAAGCGACGAACCTACCAATGGCATCCTGCGTGTCAACGGAAATTCGATTCCTGGGTTCGCAGAACATGGGATCAGCAACGGCGCCGATGAAGATGCCGCAGACCAGTCGGCGGTCAAGAGCTTGACCACGTGGTATGGCGACGACTACATCAACATTTTCATCGTTCCAGAAATCAATGGCAACGACGGCGGATGGGGAGTTCAGGGATTTGCCTTCCTCGGTCCGACTGGGGACGAGCGCGACGGAATCGTTGTTTTGTACAATGCTTTTGGCACGGTCGGTGAATTGAAGCCCGGTCGAGATCTCAACAAGACCATCACCCACGAAATGGGCCACCACCTCTCGTTGTGGCACACTTTCTCAAACACGTCATCCTGCACGTCTGAAACCAATTGTGAGAATCAAGGAGATGAGGTGTGTGACACACCCGCGACCTTGCCGAATGACATGGGTTGTGCACTGCCCGTTTGCGAAGGTGCCCAGGTCGAAAACTACATGGACTACACACAAGAGACGTGTCGGAGCATGTTTACTGAGGGCCAGCGAACGCGCATGCGCGGTTGCCTCGAATCGGTACGCTCAAGCTTGTTGGAAAGCTCTGGAGGCTTGCCCGTTACCGAGCGCGATTTGACGGTTACAGGATTCAGCAATATTGGGGAGTCGACGTGCCTTCCTTCTGTGACTCCAATGGCGGTGGTCACCAATTTTGGTGTGGCCACGGTTGACGGATTCGAATTGACCACCACCTTGAATGACAACAACGCGTTCAAGACCATTCACCAAGAATCCATCCTCCCGGGCCAAAGTGTAGAAGTGACGCTTCCTGAATTGGCTTTGGTGGCGGACACCAACACGTTGCACATGGCGGTAACCCTCCTTGGCAACGAAGCAGATGATTTTTCAGGCAACGATTCGTACAACCAGAGCTTCGTGGTCACTTCATCCGATTTCTGGACGATGACACTGAATACGGACAATTGGGCCAACGAAATTTCCTGGCGCATCGAAGACGCCGCCGGTGAGATTTTGATGGATGGTGGCAACTACGAAGTCGGGTCCAACACTTACGTGGAAATGGGTTGCATTCCCGTAGGATGCCATACTCTGATCATGGAAGACGACAAAGGCGATGGCATTTGCGCCTTGGACTGGAACGCCGACGGCGTTTGTGACTCTGGCGGAAGCATGGTGTTGACCGACGCTGCCGGCAACGAGTTGGTCGTTCTTGACAACACAAACAACAACTACGGTTCCGTGGGAACTTGGGAGGTTTGCGCCAGCGAAGCCTCTTCACTCGAAGGATGCTCTGACGCCAACGGCAACGGCATCTGCGACGACGCAGAAGTCTCTGGCTGCCAGGACGTTGCAGCTTGCAACTTCACCCCGGGAGCCATTTCGGACAACGGCTCATGCACCTACGCGGAAACTCACTACGATTGTGATGGCCATTGTCTGGTTGACACAGATGGTGATGGCGTCTGTGATCCCTTAGAGATTCCGGGATGCGACGACAGCGGCGCTTGCAACTTCAATGCCTCTGCCACTGACAACAACGGAACCTGCGAATACACGTCATGCGCCGGTTGCACCGACGTCCTCGGCTGCAACTACGATTCCAGCGCGACGATTTCCAGCGGTTGCGACTACCCTGATACGGGATACGACTGCGACGGAGATTGCTTGAACGACGTCGACGGGGACGGCGTGTGCGACGAATTTGAAGTCCCTGGTTGCAACGATGCGGAGGCATGCAACTACGACGTGTTGGCGACGAACGACGACGGCTCATGCGAACTCCCGGAAGAATTCTACACGTGCGAGGGCACATGTGTGAGTGACACCGACGGCGACGGCATCTGCGACGAACTGGAAGTGGCCGGCTGCGATGACGACATGGCGTGCAATTACAATGCCGAGACAACCGATGCTGCAGACTGTGAGTACCCTGACGACTACGTGGATTGCGATGGCAACTGCGTCAACGACGATGACGGTGACGGAGTGTGCAACGAATTTGAAATTGGAGGTTGCACCGACCTTGAGGCCTGCAACTTCGAGGCGAGCGCCACGGACAACGACGGAACGTGCGAGTATCCTGTTGAATTCTATACCTGCGACGGTTGCATACACGACACCGACGGAGACCTCGTCTGCGATGAATTGGAGATCTCCGGTTGCCAAGACATCATCGCAAGCAATTACAACGCCGAAGCAACAGACCCTCCTGCTGCTGGTCAGGAATGTTCTTACGAGTCTGGGTGCACCATGCCAGACGCTTGCAACTACAGCCCCAACGCAACCGTGGCCGACGACGAAAGCTGCTTCTGGGCTGAAGAATACTACGATTGCTATGGCAATTGCAACACAGATGCCGACAACGATGGGGTTTGTGACGAGCTGGAAATCGGCGGTTGTAACGACATCACGGCATGCAACTACGACGCTGCCGCTACGGACAACGATGGATCGTGCCAGTACACAGAAGAATTCTACAACTGCGACGGAACCTGCATCAACGACTCAGACAGTGACGGCATTTGTGACGAGTTGGAGGTTGCTGGCTGCGACGATCTGGAAGCTTGCAACTACGACGCCACAGCTACCGAAAACGACGGTTCATGCGAATTCGCCGAGGAATACTACGACTGCGATGGTGCTTGCTTGAATGACATTGACGGCGATGGAATTTGTGACGAGGTCGACGACGAGATTGAAGGCGACAACGTGGGTGACTTCGACGTCGTTCCTGCCTTGAACTTGTTCCCCAACCCCATGAGTCCCGAACACAGCATGGTGTACTTGTCTGGCTTGGACAACGACCAAACCCCCATCCGCGTCTTGGCCTCTGACGGTCGCGTCGCTTGGCAAGGCACGGGCATCGTGACGTCGCCCGGCGTGGTGGGTTACCCCATTCGAGAATCCATTTCACCAGGCACCTACTTCATCCAAGTAGGAACCTCCACTCCATCCGGAAACATCCCATTGATGGTCTGGTGATAGGGTTAGGTTCTGCCAGGAACCAAAGAAGAGGACGGCCTGCGCTTCGTGCGCGGGCCGTTTTTCGTTTGTCCCGATTTCCCCATTTTTGCCCAAACCTGCCTTACGATGATGACCCCTCTCCTCTCCTCCTTGTTCCTGAGCGCTTTCCCCATCGCCAACGACGCGGTCGTCTTGGGGCTGCTCGCAGGGGCTCTCGGCCTCGTTTTCTACACGCACTCGCTGCCGCAATTCAAGAAGTTCTACACCTTCGTCCCTGCGCTGCTGATGTGCTATTTCATTCCGGCAGCCTTGAATTCAGTGGGCATTGTGAACGGAGAAGAAAGCAACTTGTACTTCGTGGCCTCGAGGTATTTGCTGCCAGCGAGCCTCATTTTGCTGTGCCTGTCCATCGATCTCAAGGGCATTTACAACTTAGGGCCCAAAGCCATCATCATGTTCTTCGCCGCCACCCTCGGAATCATCGTGGGCGGCCCCCTGGCTCTTTGGGTGGTGGGGCAATCGGACCCCTCAGTTCTCGGCGGAGATGCCCCTGATGCCTATTGGCGAGGGCTTTCAACCGTAGCCGGAAGTTGGATTGGTGGAGGGGCCAACCAGGCCGCCCTCAAAGAAATCTCGGACACCCTGGACAGCCAATTCAGCATCATGCTGATTGTCGATGTGTTTGTGGCCAACCTGTGGATGCCGTTCTTGTTGTTTGGTGCTGGCATTCGTGAAAAGATTGACGGTTGGTTGAACGCGGATGCCTCTGCAGTCAACGAGTTGCAAGACAAGGTCGAAAAGCTCCAGGCTGAAACTGCCCGAATCGCCAGCTTTCCGGATTGGATGGTCATCGTCGCCTTGGCTTTTGGCGGGGTTGCCCTTTCCCATGTCGTCGCCGACAACGCCTCCGTCGCGCTCTCCGACTGGCTCTCCGCAACGCTTTCGTCCAACCCTGACTCCCCTGCCATCTACCTATCGTCGGTCACCAAGGGATTCTTTTGGCTTGTCGTGACGGCCACAGCCATTGGCATCGCCCTCAGCTTCACCAAAGCGAAATCCTACGAAGGCGCGGGTGCGAGCAAAATGGGCTCCGTGTTCCTCTACATTCTCGTGGCGACCATCGGAATGAAGATGGACATCGGGAGTTTGATTGAAAACTGGTCCATGTACGGCTCTGCAGTGTCCATCGGACTCTTGTGGATGCTGGTCCACATCGTGGTTCTTCTCGTGGTGGCCAAACTCATCAAGGCCCCCTTCTTCTTCGTCGCCGTTGGCTCCCAGGCCAACGTCGGTGGTGCTGCGTCGGCGCCTATCGTAGCTAGTGCCTTCTCGCCGGCTCTTGCTCCGGTGGGCGTGCTCCTCGCCGTTCTTGGCTACGCCGTAGGAACCATCGGCGCCATCGTTTGCATGGAATGGATGCACCTGCTTTCGGTGTAAGGAAAGCCCGCCGAATCTCATGGCTCGAGGGAAACCTAATTCATCCAGCTCACTCGAAGGAGTGAATGACGTACACGCTCCGGCGACGATCCTCTTGCGACTGCCTCCTCACAATAAGGTCCGCACCATGGAGAATCCGATATTCAGTATTGATTCGGTTGATGGACCGCGCACGTTGAGAGCGCAACGTTTCAGGCGACGACAAATGAGAAATGCCTAACAGTTCATCCAATTCCTCGGTTTCCAATTGCTTCCCCCCCTCCTTCATCAATTTCTCCGTCATGGGAGAGATGCGGGAGGCAACGGATTCATCTTGAGATTGACTTACCTCATCGTCTTTTTGGCGCCGTTTTGTGAGCAACCTCAGTAAGAACAGAGAAAGCACAGCGACAAGGCTCCATGGCAACCAGGTGGCCCTTGGTTGCATGCTTTGACCGCCCCCCTGGTTGGACTCCCTCGCATCAAAAGACGAATTCGCCGCTTTTGGGCGAATTGGCTGGGACGCATCCACGACGTTGAATTGACTTCCAAAACCAGGCCCAATTTGAGGCAAGACAAAGGACTTGCGCAGTCCGTTGTAGACGTGCCAAGCCGAGTCCGGTTGGACGAACGTCCTACGCCCGGGTTTGGGGTTCCAGCTCAAGAAGGAATTCAATTCTTTTAACCGATTGGGAAAAACGTAAGCCACCATGTCATCCAAGGTGACTACGATCAATTCTCCTGCGTAGTTCCGAAGTACCCAATGGTCGCCCATCCCAAACCCTCCGTTCAGAGACCCTAACCTTGGGTCGACAATGCCTTTGACAGACCACTCACGCGAAGCCACATCCAATTCCCGGAGGATGTACTCCGAATTGCCGTATACACCTTGCTCCATCATCTCCTCAAGCACGAAGTAGCTACCTCCCCTAGCATGTGCAATGCTCCGATCCACATCCCTGTCTTGGGGCTTGTCCCCAACAACCCCCAACAATTGCCATGCCTGCTTCCCTCCCTCAAAACGGAGCAAATCAAAATGCTTACGCCATAGACCGTAGCCGCCGAGGCTATGAAGCTGATCTTGCCAAACCAAGCTTTCACTGCCACCGTTGTAACCTTCAACCAGCGACACACTCAGATTGGAATCGAGCATGCCTCCTTCCACAACCCATCGCATGTCCCCATTGCTGTGAAAATAGATTTTGCCCGAATCGGCATCCCGCGCAGCGATGACTTCTTTGGACGCTCCGTTGATGTCAAGAAGCACTCGGGCTTCAACCCACGAAGAATCACGCGTGCATGCTTGAGCGAATTGAATGAAATCCTCGTTAAGACTAAATTCGTTGGGGTGATGCCAAGGTTGCTGCGCCACGGCAAATACCGACGCCAAGAAGAGTGAAAAAGCGAGTGGCCGCGCGAAAGCAATCATGCAGGCAAATCAACGTGGCAACGTAGTGAATAATGCGTTTCAACGCGTTTCAACGAGAATCAAACGCGTTTACTGTCGACCGATGCTAAAATCTGAACGACAAACAGCGATATTTAATCGTCCACTTCGACGGGACCAACTTACACCAAACAACATTCGGCTCCTTCGGGAGCCGTTTTTTTGTTCGGCTTTAAGGCATGCGGAACTGACCTGCTTTGGATTTCGCTCTCAGGTAAGCCTCGTTGTGCGGATTGGCCTCGATTTCAAGCGGGATGACTTCAACCACTTTAATGCCCGCCTTGTTGAGGTCCTCGACCTTTTCTGGGTTGTTGGTCAAAAGACGAATGTCAGTCCAACCCAAGCTTTTCAAGATGTCACCCGCAATGCCGAAATCCCTTCCGTCTCGTTGATGCCCAAGCGCCTCGTTTGCTTCGAATGTGTCCATCCCCTCGTCCTGCAAATTGTAAGCCTTGAGTTTTTCGATCAATCCAATTCCCCGCCCCTCTTGCCTAAGGTAGACCACTGCCCCCCCTTCCCTTGCGATCATCTCCAGGGACTTGTTCAATTGAGGTCCGCAGTCGCATTTCAAGGAGCCCACCACGTCACCCGTCCAACACTCCGAATGCACCCGCACGAGCGGAATCGCATTGTCCGCACAGGCGACCCGAAGAACAAGATGAGGTTGGCTCTCCACTCCGCTCTCGAAGGCCAGGATTTCGAAGTTTCCTGACAAGGCAGGCAAAGACGCGGTCACCAAAGGCTTCATGCGGCAAAGATACCGTGAGGAGATGCAAAAAAGGGGAGCCCGAGGGCTCCCCTTTTCAAGGTTGGTTGCAGGGTTTGGCTTACAAGCAAGTCAAACCAAACGTTGCCAAGAACGCGAGAAGGTCACCCGTCGTTACGGAACCGTCTCCATCCAAATCGGCTGCGCAGTCGTTGGTGGATTCGAACAAGCAAGAGTTGTCGTCGACGTTTGCGATGGGGTTAAAGTTGCTGGCCGCGTCGTAGATGCAGCCATACACAATGGCCGTACCGCAGCTGCCGTCGTCCACAAGCGCATAAGGGTCGTACTCCAAGAATGCAGGATCCGTGCAGCCTCCGGCTACAGGGCAAGCTTCGCAAGACTCCCAGCATACCGCATCGAGCACAACATCCGCGTCGAACGTCAACGTGCGGTTGGTGAATCCATCAATCGTGGAGGTGCAAGCTTCAATGCCTGCGATGCCAGCGAGTTCTTCCTGGTAATTCCATCCGTCGAGGGTGAACTTGTACTCCACAGTACCTGGGTTCAAGGACAACGTCACTTCCCACACACCATCGCCGTCGGCATCGTCCATGGGATTGCAGGTGCCACACCATCCGTTGAAGCTGCCGTTGAGGAACACACCGCTGTAAGCATAGGCTTCGGCGTATTGGTTCATGTCCACTTTGAAAGTGACGTTGGCTGGCTCCACCTGGTCAGCACATGAGGTGCAGCTTCCAAACGTATCGTTGGTCGTCGAACCAGCTGCCACTTGACGGTTGGCGTAGCCAGCAAAATCCGTCACAGGCGCGCAATCCGCACCGTTCGCCATGTCGTCCACGAGTTGCTCCTGGTCGGTAAATCCGTCAATGCCGTATTTGTATTCCACGGTTCCCGTCAGATCTGCGATTTCAACACTGTAGACCCCGTCGCCGTCGGCATCAGTCAACACGTTGTATCCCTCTGCAGCGCACCAGCCGCACCACGGTCCCGTGACGAACACCTCCGTGAAGGTGGTCGAGCCATTCACCGTTGCGCCAGCGCCGTCCACACAGCTCATGTCCACGTTGAAAATGGTGCTTCCACCACCCGTGGTGCCGCAAGCCTCGCACGAAGCATACACGTCAGAAATGTCGGCAGATCCCACCGTCCACAAACGGTTGGCGTAGGATGCACCGTCCGTGATTGGGGTGCAATCGCCCAAGCCAATGAGGTTTTCTTGGACGCCGTCCACAATCCAGAGGTATTCCATGTCGGCATCGGGTGCTGGATCGAAGGTCACTGACCACGTTCCGTCGCCGTTGTCCGTCGCAATTGGTCCTCCGGCAGGGTCCCAGCCCCAGAAAGGTCCGGTCAAGCGCACCTCCGTTGCAGCATCTCCGCAGAGATCCACAGTCGCCACCAAAGCGGCAGGAGCAGCCACACAGGCGTCGCAGCTGTTGAAGCACACCACAGGCAAGGTCTCTGCCACACCCGAACGCTCATGCAAGCGGTTCGAGCCGCCCACTCCGTTGTCCACACCGCATCCTGCGGTCACAAAATCGGCATTTTCTTCACCCGCGTAGTTCGCCACGCTATCCACCACGGCAAGTCCATTGTTGAACTTGTACTGGAACGAGGCAGGACCACTGATGTTGACCGTAGCCGTCCAAATGCCGTCCGCATCAGCATCTTCCATCGCGATGGCACCGAACTGCCACGCTGGAGTCGTAAAGGAGCCAATCAAGAACATGCCGGCTGAGTCCACTGTGATTTGCGAGGCATCGACTTGGAAAGTCACGTCCGCTGCGTCGGGATCGATCGCACAGGTTTCGGCACACTGGGCAAAGCAGCCTTGGGTAGCAATGGGAGCTCCGAGGGTCACCACTACGGAACGGTTGCCTCCGCAGTCCAGCTCCTCATAGCCGCCGTTGCCGTTTTGGTATTTGAACTCGTAAGTAGCCGCTTCGAGAGACTTGGTGATGCTCCAAGAGCCGTCGCCGTTGTCCATCATCGCTTCAGGAGTCCATGCGTTCATTGCACCCGCGAGGTACATGCCGTCTGCAGCAACTGTAATGTTGTCCGTCAGCACCGTGAAAGTCACATCCTCTGTCGGGAGAGAAGTGCCGCAGGCCGTGCATGAACCGAAGCACACCACGTCCAACGTCGCGTCCGCCGTGCCCACCGTGTAGCCACGATTTCCATTCACTGCGCATGCCACAGGCACGCTTTCATCGAGGCCCCAGTTGGGTCCGTTGATGAACTTGTACTCCACTGCAGATCCTTCCGCAATCATCGCCGTGTATTCCCACACATCATCGCCATCCGCATCGGTCATCGCGGTCGCTCCTGCGCTCCAGCCCTGGAAGTTTCCGGCAATGAACACACCAATGGGGTTGGTCGTCTGCTCGGTCATGTCCACTTGGAACGTCACTGCGTGCTGCACTTCCACACAAGCCTCGCAACTGTTCCAGCACACTGGATCCAACGTTTGGCTTGCGTACGCTGCCAAGGTGCGATTCGTAAAGCCGTCGAGGGTTGACGTGCATGACTCACCGCCCGCAAATTCTTCTTGGGCCGTCCAACCGTCCACCGTGAATTTATACTCGATGGTGTCAGGAGCCACAGTCACAGTGATGTCGTAGATGCCGTCGCCGTCCGCGTCAGACATTGGAGCACAGGGACCGCACCATCCGTTGAAAGAACCGTTGAGGTTCACGTTGGTGTACGCTCCTGCGTATTGGCTCATGTCAACCTGGAAGGTGATGTCCACCGGGGGAGCGTCGTTGCAAACCCCGTCGCATGACCCGTAGTAGTCGTTGGCCACAGACCCCTCCTGAATTTGACGGTTTGCGTAACCGTTGAAGTCCGTCACAGGAGCGCACGTGGCGCCAGCAACCATGTCGTTGATCAAGTTTTCCTGATCGGCGAAACCGTTGATGGCGTATTTGTACTCGATGAGTCCCGTCACCGTGGAATCAAGAGTGACCGTGTAAATGCCGTCACCGTCGGTGTCGGTCATGGTGTTGTACACGTCGTTGGCGCACCAGCCGCACCAGGGACCCGTAACAAAGACATCTGTGAACCCAGCGGGGGCACAGGTCATGTCTACGTTGAACGTGGTTTGGGCTTGAGCCGCAAACGCGAACAACGCAGAAAGAAGCATAAGAGAATAACGCATGTGAGAAAGAAAAAGGGCTTTGAAATGGCTAGAGAGCATCACCCTGAATTTCGATGAGCTCCCAAAATCACCGGATGAGGACGCATTTTCCTCAAATGTAAAGATAACCCATTCTGTCGAATGTGTCAAACGAACACACCCGTGAATTGTGCACATGTGCCCTCCCCACCTTCATTGAACCCACAAAACATATTTCGGCTTGCGGGAGCTGACCTATGGAGTTGGTCGTGAAATCAAGCTGCGCTGCTCGGAACCAACAAATTCGATGCCGCTGCCAAGAACAGGCTCAGCCCTGCGAGAACCATGGTTTGGACAACGTCTCCATCAAAGAACAACTCGTTGAGCCAAACGATGCCGCCGAGGGCCGCGACGATTTGGGGCAACACGATGAACATGTTGAACACCCCCATACCGATGCCCATTTTTGAAGCTGGTACCGATCCCGACAGCATGGCATAGGGCATGCTCAAAATGCTTCCCCAAGCCACGCCTACACATGCAAAACTCACGTTAAGCCACGCTGACGATTCCGGCGTCCACCAAGACATCGAGACAAACCCCACCCCGCCTACAGCCAAACTCAACAAATGCGTCCAACGACGATTGAGATTCCGACGAGCGGTCCACACGGACAGCAACAGAGCAAACGCCATGCTGCTCAAGCCGTACATTCCCATCGAACTTGAAACGACATTGGCCGCTTGTTCAAAAGCCGACCGTTTCAGATCGTAGTCCACAGCGCCATCGACAGGCATAGGGGCTTGAAACACCGCCTCGGTGAGTGCAGGGGTTGCAAAAGACCACATGGTGAAAAAGGCGAACCAGCTGAAGAATTGGACTACGCCAAGTTTGGCCATCACCGTTGGCATTGAAGTGACAAAATTCAGGATCTCCTTGAGCCCCGAGGCTTCTTCGTTGGTCTCAACAGGGCCCGACTCTGAAGCCAACGCTTCGGGCGGATCTTCCGTCGTCGTGAACACCGTCACCAAGATGCTGCCCATGAACACGAGAGCACCAATGGCAAAGGACATGTAGACACTGTCAGGAAGCTCTCCGGCAGCAGCTTCGTTGGACACCCCGAGTTGCGTCACAAACCAAGGCAAGTTGGAAGCAACCCACGTGCCTATTCCGATGATGAGGGTTTGCATCACGAACCCATAATTGCGCTGGCTCTCCGGCAGCTTGTCCGCCACCAAGGCCCGGAAAGGCTCCATGCTCACGTTGATGCTCGCGTCGAGCACCCAAAGAAAACCCGCGGCCATCCAAAGCTCGCTGCTGTAGGGCACGAAAAACAAGGCAATGGAGCTCAAAATGGCGCCAATCAGAAAAAATGGACGGCGTCTCCCCCACCGTGGATGCCACGTGCGGTCGCTGAGGTAACCGATGATGGGCTGAACAATCAACCCCGTCAACGGGGCGGCAATCCACAGCATGGGAATCTCATCCTTGCCCGCTCCCAGCGTTTGGAAAATGCGAGACATGTTGCCCCCTTGAAGGGCAAAACCAAACTGGATGCCCATGAAGCCAAAGCTCATGTTCCAGATTTCCCAAAATCCAAGTTTTCTCTTTTCCATGATCGTCTGAGGTGTTCAGGCTGCCCTAAGGTTCGTGTGCAAGATACACTAACCTCCATGTGCATGGATTGCGGCATAAAAAAAGCGCCGGCACGAGGCCGGCGCTTTCGGATCATTTCTGCTCTGAAGTCAATCTTGAATTAGAGGTCGGCGCATGCCTGGCCGAAGGCCACGAGGAATTCGAGCAAATCGCCAGAGCCAATTTCGCCGTTGCCATCCGCATCAAACGGACAAGCACCGCCCGTGCCGCAGGGCTCGAACACGCATGAACCGTCGTCGTTGTTCGCGAAGGCAATGTAGTTCTCAGCCGTAGCGTCGGTGCAACCCGAGAAGATGCAAGAGCCGTCTTCCGCTGTGTTCACCGCGTCGTAGTTGTCCGCACCTGGGTACGTGCAACCCGCGGCCACACAGGAGCCGTCGTCGTTGTTGGCCTCAGGGTTGTAGTTCTCCGCGTTGGGGTTGGTGCAACCGCTGATGATGCAAGAACCGTCGTCGTTGTTGGCCGCAGGGTCGTAGTTGTCAGCAATGGGGTTGGTGCAACCACTGATGATGCAAGATCCGTCGTCGTTGTTGGCCGCAGGATCGTAGTTGTCAGCCGCAGGGTTGGTGCAACCGCTGATGATGCAAGATCCGTCGTCGTTGTTGGCCTCAGGGTTGTAGTTGTCCGCTGCAGGGTTGGTGCAACCGCTGATGATGCAAGAACCGTCGTCAATGATGGCCGTGGCGTCGTAGTTGTCCGCCGCAGGGTTCGTGCAACCAGAACACGTGCTGTTGTCACCTCCACAAACGCCGCAAGCGTCGAGGTTCAAGCATGAACCGTCGTCTTCCGTAGCGTTGATGTTGAAGTTGCAGGCCGCGTTGTCCGTGCAACCCAACACTTCGAGCTCGTCGCACACGCCGTCGCCGTCCGTGTCGTTGATGCAACCGTCGCAATCGTAGAATTCAGCGGGGAACACACAGTCCGCGTCGCCTTCAGCAGCGGGATCGTAGTTGCACGCCAAGGGGTCGTTGCAACCCGCACCCGCCACGGGGAAGGTCAAAGTCATGCCTGACGCGTAGAACGAATCCTGGTTGGCATCCCGGAACTGAAGGTTGATGAGCGCGTTGGTCGTGCCGGACGTCGTCACCTGACCAAGAAGCACTCGGCCGTTGACGGGGTTTCCTTGGCCGTTTGCACCTGGAACCACGAAGACTGAACCCCCGATGAAGGTGTTCACCACGAAGTCTCCACCGTTGTTCCAATCCTCGAAAGAGGTCAAGGCTTGGTCAAAGGCTTGGTTCAAGCCGTCTGCATCGCCAGGAGCAGCGCCGATGGTCCACCACGTGTCGTATTCCACGGTAGGGAACGCTCCGAAGAACAAGGGGTTGACCTGCCCCCCAAAATCACTTCCCACAGCATCCTGGTAGAATGGGGCGTCGCCAATGAGGCTCCACACTTCGGTATCCGTACCATACATGGCGGTCACTTCGGCATCAGGCGTCGAGAAGTTGGCGTAGATGCGGTAGGTGCTTTCGCCGGTACCAAGGGGATCTGCAGAAACGAGGTCATACGAGAGACCTGTGCAGAGACCTCCGCCGTACGTGCACGAACCGTCTTCTTCGTTGGCAGCAGGGTTGTAGTTATCCGCCGCAGGGTTGGTGCAACCAGGAACGGGTACTTCTGGGAACACAATGGTCACGCCTTCGTTTTGGAACGTGGCGGTTGTCTCGTCGTCCCACTGGAAATTCATGGTCAAGTTGACCACGCCATCCGTCGTGAACTGGCCGATCAACACGCGGCCGTCTGTGCCTGCTTCGGCATCCGCGCTTTGGTTGGGCAGCAAAAACCACGAACCACCGATGAAGGTGTCAATCGTGAATCCGCCACCCGCTTCAAACGCTGCGAAATAGGTGTCCATGCCGACTTGTTGAACGTCGCTTGTTCCGTTGGAATCTGCAGAGCCAATGGTGAACCAGCTGTCGTACTGAAGCGACGGAAACGCTCCGAAAAACGCAGGGTTGATGGTCTGAGCAAGCACGGCGCCAACAGGGTCTTGGTAGAACGACGTGGAAACGCCCACAACCATGGGTGCAGTTTCAAGGGCGTAAACAGCCACCAACTCGTCGGTGGGGTTGTCGAACGTGGCGTAAACGCGATACGTGGTTCCATTGGCCGTTTCAGCCACGGTTTCGTACTCCATGCCAACAAAATTGGCAAGAGCCATGCTCGAGGCAAACGCCATCAAAGCTGCAGTAAATAGATGCTTCATCGGAAACAATTTGGAGGGCATAGCCCGGTTCAAGATTTGACTTTTGTCGTTTGTAAATCGCTTTTCAGCGACACTCATAGGCCACTAATCTACGAAAAGCGACACGAAGTCGTTGGCAGAACCCCCGAAAAAGCAACCCGAAAAATCGCCTCCCTTACTCTCGGAGGCGTTCAACAAGTGCTGTGGTGGACGCATCGTGAGCTCCAACCTGCTGTTCGCCATTCAATTCAGGAAGCAGCGCATTGGCCATCGCCTTGCCCAACTCCACGCCCCATTGATCGAAGCTCGCAATCCCCCACAACACGCCTTGGACAAAAATCCGGTGTTCGTGGAGGGCCACCAACATCCCCAAAGCCTTGGGCGTCAAACGGTCGAAAAGCATGAACGTGGAAGGACGGTTGCCTTCGAAAGCGCGATGAGGTTCCCCTTCAGGCGCCTTCTTTCCCTGCAGCAGAGCTTCCGCTTGCGCGAGGGCATTGGCCAAGAGCATGCGATGCATGTCGTGGTAGCGACTCGTCGGTTTCGCGAAGGCGACGAAATCCACGGGATGAATTTCTGTGCCCTGGTGCAACAGCTGGAAAAACGCGTGTTGGCTGTTGGTTCCAGGTTCTCCCCACACCACGGCTCCCGTGTTCCAGGACACGTGTTCGCCGTCGCGGGCAATGTTCTTGCCGTTGCTTTCCATGTCCGCTTGCTGCAGGTAGGCCGGCAAGCGGTTCAAATCCTCCGCGTAGGGCAAGACGACATGGGAGCGGAAGCCCAGGCAATTTTGGTTCCAGTGGCCGAGCAATGCCAGTTGAACCGGAATGTTTTGGGCCAAATCCGCGGTCTGAACGTGTTGATCCACCACGCGAGCGCCGCTGAGGAATTCCTCAAATCGGTCTCGGCCCACGGACAACGCGATGCAGATGCCTACGGGTCCCCACATCGAGTACCGTCCACCGACCCAATTCTCGAATCCAAACGTCTGGCTCCCTGAGACGCCAAAGGCCTCAGTGGCCTCGGTGTTCGTGGAAACGGCGACGAGCTGACGAGACAGCTCCCCTCCTCCTCGTTCGAGCCAAGCCTTGGCGAGGCGCGCGTTGGCCATGGTTTCCTGGGTGGTGAACGTCTTGCTGACGATGACAAGCATGGTGCTCTTGGGGTCCAAATCCTCGAGCACAGACTCCAGGTGCGCCCCGTCGACGTTGCTCACGAAATGACAGGTTGGGCCGTTGCCGAATTGGCGCAAAGCCCTGACCGCCATCGCCGGCCCCAAGTCAGATCCGCCAATGCCGATGTTGACGACGTCTGTGATTTGACCTTCGCGATGCCACTCGTGCACGCGATCCACAAAAGCGAGCATGCGCTCGCGCACCTCCAACACCTCCTTCAGCACGTCTTGCCCGTCCACCTCAAAGCAATCACCGGGAGCAGCACGCATGGCCATGTGCAACACGGCACGGTCTTCTGTGGTGTTCAAGCGCTCTCCACCGAACAAATCCCCAATGGCCCCTCGAACGTGCGCTTCTTCAGCCAACGCGAGCAAGGCCGACTGGGTTTCCGTGTCCAGGCGTTGTTTGGACATGTCGACGTAGAGCCCCTCCAATTCGAAAGACAGCTCTTGAACGCGGTGAGGGTTGCTCTGAAACGCCTTGCGAACATCCATGGACTTCTTGGCCGAAGCCAACACCTCAAGCTCCCTCTGAGCGGGAGAATCGGACAACCGAAACGGCCGCCAAACGCGACGTTCTGACATGGCTTACTTGGCTTGGCTTCCCGTCGCGTTCAAATCGGCGAACGCCTGCGTCAGGCGCGCCACGAAGGCATCCTCGCCCTTTCGCAACCACACCCTCGGGTCGTAGTGCTTCTTGTTGGGCACGTCGTCGCCTTCGGGGTTGCCGATTTGGGCCCCGAGGTATTCTTGTTTGGCTTGGACGTAGTCCCGCACGCCAGACAAGAATGCCCACTGCATGTCCGTGTCGATGTTCATCTTGATCACGCCGTAACCGATGGCCTCTCGAATCTCCTCCAAGCTCGAACCGCTGCCCCCGTGAAAAACAAATTCCACAGGCTGCGAGTCGGTGCCGAATTCGGTTTCAATGTGCTTTTGGCAATCGTCCAAAATGCTGGGGCGCAGCTCGACGTTGCCCGGCTTGTACACGCCGTGAACGTTCCCAAACGCCGCCGCAATCGTGAAGTTGGGGGAAATGGCGCGCAGCACCCGGTACGCCTCCGCAACCTCTTCAGGTTGCGTGTACAGACGGCTGCTGTCCACGTCCGTGTTGTCCACGCCGTCCTCTTCGCCTCCCGTCACTCCGAGCTCAATCTCCAGATGCATGTCGATGGCCGCCATGCGCTTCAAGTATGCCGCGCACGTGTCCAAGTTTTCCGTCAAGCTCTCTTCGCTCAGATCGATCATGTGCGAACTGAACAAAGGCTTCCCCGTCTCGGCAAAGTGCTTTTCGCCGGCCTCGAGAAGGCCATCCACCCAAGGCAACAATTTCCGAGCGCAGTGGTCGGTATGAAGGATGACCGAAACCCCGTAAGCTTCAGCCAACGTTCGAACGTGATGTGCCCCAGCGACCGCCCCAAGCACAGCCGAACCCTCATTCGCCAACGACAACGACTTGCCTGCATTGAACTTCGCACCCCCATTTGAAAACTGGATGATGACGGGCGAATTGACGGCCTTGGCCGTTTCCATGACAGCGTTGATGCTGTTGCTTCCTATGACGTTGACCGCTGGTAAGGCATAGCGGTGCTTTTTGGCGTGGGCCCAAACGTCTGACACTTGGGTTCCGGTGAGGACTCCGGCGGGAAATTGACTCATGCGATTGGTTGATTTGGGCGCAAAATTAGCCCGCACAACAACGCCCTCCTAACGACGCAAGGACCAAATCACGGCCGCTGCGGAAGCAACTTTAAACTTTGCGACGCCATTTCAGCCTCTGGCGTCCCTGGGTGCAATGCGATGACGCGCTCGTACGCCCGCTTCGCGAGGTCGGCATCCCGCAGATGCACGTCGTGGATGAAGGCCACCAAAAAAGCGCATCGCGCCCGCAGTTCGTACTGCGGATAGCCGTCGTGCAAGTCTTGGAGTTGCAAGACCGCTTGTTCATGCTTCCCCGCCGAAATCAACAAATCGGCACGCCGAAACAACCCTTCCGGGACGAACGGGTGATCCGGCTGTTCGCGCGCCAAATCAGCATAAGACACCATGAGTTGCCGCCGAACATCGTCACGCAGTGAATCCCCCACGAACGCCTCTTTTTCGAGGGACTGGATTCTTTCGAATGTATTCTTAACGGGGCCCTCGCACGCCAAGGCCAACGTCAAAATTGACGCAAGCCAAACCCACGAAACCGAGCCAGACTTCCGGATGTCAGCCACGTTTTTTGGTCTTGGGAAACCGCATCTTGTAGTCCACGGGGATCTTGCCCAAGCCGATGTCCCGCAATTTGCCATGCAACAACATGCGCTTCGCGGCCGGAATGTGATCTGGAATCATTTTGCCATCTAGGTGGTCGTTTTCATGCTGCACGATGCGGGCGGCCAAACCATCGAGGTGCTCTTCCACCAGATTCCACTCCTCGTCGTAATACTCCACCCCGATGCGCACTGGCCGTGTCACAGGTTCCCGAATGCCAGGAATGCTCAAGCATCCTTCTTCCATGGCCTCCTCCTCATCCGACAAATCGAAAAGGACCGGGTTGATCATCACCCGTTTGAATCCCTTGCATCCCGGGTCACCGTCTTCCCCTTCACCAAACGGAGAACCGTCCGCCACGAACATCCGAATCGACAGCCCAATTTGCGGCGCCGCCAAACCCACGCCGTCCGCTTCATACATCGTCTCCCACATGTCGGCAATCAAGGCCGCCAACTCGGGGTGGTTGGACTCCAATTCTTGCGCTTCCTTTTTCAACACGGGATCGCCGTAAGCCACAATTGGTCGAATCATGCCACAAAGATAGCCGCAGCCTTGTCCCACCCTACCTTTGCGGTCCATGTCGCAACTGAATTCCATCCCGGAAGCCATCGAGGCCATCCAACAAGGCCAAATCATCATCGTCGTCGACGACGAAGACCGAGAAAACGAGGGGGACTTTCTCATCGCCGCCCGGCACGCCACTCCGGATGTCGTCAATTTCATGGCCACCCATGGGCGTGGCTTGATTTGCGCGCCCCTTCTTGAATCCCGATGCGATGAATTGGGTTTGGGCCTGATGGTCGAATCCAACAACGCCGCATACGAAACTCCGTTTACAGTGTCTGTGGACCTTCTCGGCCATGGATGCACCACAGGGATATCTGCCAGCGACCGTTCCAAGACCATTCAAGCGCTGATCAATCCCCAAACGCGACCCGAAGAATTGGGAAAACCAGGCCACATTTTCCCCCTTCGCGCGAAACCAGGGGGTGTGCTTCGTCGACCTGGCCACACGGAAGCTGCCGTGGACTTTTCCCGGCTTGCAGGCTTCGAGCCCGCCGGTGTGATTGTCGAAATCATGAACGAGGACGGCACCATGGCGCGCCTGCCACAACTCGTGGACTTGGCGAACAAACACGGCATGAAACTCGTTTCCATCGCGGACTTGATTGCGTACCGCTTGGAGCACGAGAGCCTGATCGAGCGCACGGCCGAAGTGGAACTGAATACGGAATTTGGCACGTTTCGAGCCATCAGCTTTCGACAAACAACCAATGACGTCGATCATTTGGCCCTCGTGATGGGAGAATGGGAGGCCGACGAGTCTGTGCCCGTCAGGGTCCACGCCTCGAGCATGGTCGCAGACATTTTTCAGGTCAGCGACTTTGGAAAAGGCCCCGAGCTTCATGCCGCCCTGAAACAAATCCAGCAGGCCGGAAAAGGCGCCGTGGTGTTCTTGAACAAAACCAGGCATGGAGGTGGGCTGGCCGACGAACTGAACGCCTACGCCGAAATGAAGCAAGCCCAACAACGGGGCAACTTCCCTCAACTCGACTCCAAAGACCGAGGCATTGGCGCGCAAATCCTGCGAAGCATCGGCATTCGCCGCATCACCCTGTTGAGCAACTCAAGCCAGCGCACCGGAGACGTGGGTTACGGCCTCACGGTGAGCGCCATTGAACCCATTCATGGTTCACTCTGAGAGCCGTCAATGACGGCAAACCCCGACGCTTGGACAAAAAAAGAGCCCGCTCGTGAGCGGGCTCTTTTTTCTGGAGTGCCTGAAGAATCAGCCTTTGTTCTCCTTTTTGTCGAACTTCCCGTACTTCTGACGGAATTTGTCGATTCGACCTGCCGTGTCCACGAACTGAGCCTTACCCGTGTAAAAGGGATGGCTCTTGTGGCTCACTTCAACCTTGACCAAAGGGTATTCGTTTCCGTCTTCCCACTGGATGGTTTCTTTCGTTTCAGCAGCTGACTTGCTCAAGAATGCATAGTCGTTGCTCATGTCCTTGAACACCACCATGCGGTAGTTGTCGGGATGGATGCCTTCTTTCATGGTTGCAAAATTGGGAGTGCAAACTTACGACGAAGTTCGCAATCCACCTAACCCAATTCCCTACAAAATTGGGTGGATTTATGTGAAAAGCGTGTGACAACGCAGCTCGCAACATATTCTCACAGATTTTTTGATTTCAACCGCCAACTTCTTTGGAAGTAAAAATTCGTCACTCTATCTTGGCAGTGTTAAAGTGAGTTTAGCGAAGAGCTAAGCATCAAGTGATAATTTGGTTAAGTTGGTCCCGCTCCGAAACGTCGGAGCGGGATTTTTCTTTTCAGGCAACTTCGTTCTTACGTGTCATAACAAATTCCACTTGTGCACGGCAAGGCGTGAGTACATTCTCCGAGATTCCCCCATCCTCCTCATCGTGACGGCGACCTTGCAGTTGTGATCGCCCCCATCTTCCTCCCCTTCTTTGCCTTGCTGGCTTCGTTGTCCACGCGACCGGCCCCCGTTCTCGAATGGCATGTCTCTCATTGCCAAAAGGACGTGTGCACGCTCCACCTCGAGTTGTTCGGCGCTGCTCGTGGCGACGTGAGCAAACTGAGCTTGGTGCCGAATCAAACCGGTGGCCCATTGAAGCTCGTCGCTTCCAACGTGCAGTGCGACGACCACTGGACGCGTGACAACACCTTAAATTGGATGTGGCAAGAAGTCCCCAACCACATCGCCATCGACGTTGACATTCAGTGGAGCTCGGTTGAGGAAAAGGATGAAACGCCGAACCTGGAGGTGGTTTGGGAACAAGTGCATCAAGGAGATCGACAAGCCTGGACCCTCGGTTCAGTTGTGTTCCCTTCATCTCCTTCGTACAAAGCACCGACCCCAACGGGGTCTCGCTCCGGGACGGTTGTGTCGCCCACCGTGTCCGACATCCAATTGAACGTGTCAGATGCCTTGCCGGGATCTTTTGTGAAATGGACGGAGTACATTCCAGAGGGGTGCACCTGCGACGTCCTTGAGTCTTCAGGCGCATCCTTACGCAGGGCCGAAAACAGGCAAATCTTCTTGTGGTTTGAGGTGAAAGAAGGCCAGCACTTGGCGCCCAGTTACCGGCTCACTTGCACCGATTCTCCAGCATCTGCTGCGTTTGACGGCGAACTTGAATGTGCATTTGGAACTGCGACAAAATCGTTGCATATTGCAGAGGTTGAATGGGTTGGTGTTTCGCCGGCTCAGAATGAAAACATGGAACTGAATCAATCGCCTGACGCTACGTCAGCACGGTCGCCTGTTGGGGCTATTCAACGTGCTGAGACTCCCGGCTCACTCGACGTTCAATTCTCGGTGCAATTGCTTGCGAACCACCGATATTTGAATGCTTCCGACGTGGCCGAGGCTTTGGGATACTCCAACTCTTTCCATATTTTCCGTCACGAAGGTTGGCACAAGTACCTCACAGACGATGTAAGCTCATACGCTGAAGCACGTGAGATACGTTCTACACTCCGGAGCACCACCTCTGCGACGGATGCCTTTGTGACAGCCTCCTTGGACGGCGAACGAATCTCCGTCCAGGAGGCCTTGTTGATGTCGAATCAATCTTGGATTCCATAAGCCTATGTCACCACGCGCCACAGATTGGAAGTCAGCCGTGCAAGGCTACCACGACTACCTCACGCTTGAGCGAGGACTGAGCAAGAACTCAGTCATGGCGTACATGCGTGACATCCGTCAATTCATGGAATACGCTGTGAATGAGGAAAAGGTCAAGGCTCCCATGCACATTGAGCTTCCCCACGTGGAGCGTTTTTTAGGCCATTTGTACGACCGTGGTTTGGCTCGAAACAGCCAAGCACGCATGTTGAGCGGCGTTCGCAGTTTCTGCAAATACCTTCGCATCGAAGGGATCATGGATTCCGACCCCATTCAATTGATTGAAGCCCCTCGACCAGAGCGTAAGCTGCCGGATGTATTGACGGTTGAAGAAATCGAGAGCATCATCAATGCTGTGGACATGAGCCGTCGCGAGGGCGTTCGCAACAAAGCCATGCTCGAAGTGCTCTACAGCTGTGGGTTGCGAGTTTCCGAATTGATTGATCTTCAGCTCTCCAAAGTCGATTTGATTGACGGCCTCGTTCGGGTCATCGGCAAAGGAAACAAAGAGCGTGTCGTGCCGATTGGCCAACAAGCGTGCGACTCCATCGACGACTACCTCAGCCATTACCGTTCGAATGTCATCCCACAAAAGGGCCATGAAGACGTCCTCTTCTTAGGGCGACAAGGACGAAAGATGACTCGACAAATGGCGTTCACCATGTTGAAGCGAAGTGTGGTCGCCGCGGGCATTCGCAAAAACGTCAGCCCTCACACGTTCCGACACAGCTTCGCCACGCACCTCATTGAAAGTGGTGCCGATTTGAGAGCCGTTCAGGAAATGCTCGGCCATGCGCAGATCACGACCACGGAGATTTACACCCACTTGGATGGACGTTTCCTGAAGGATCAAGTGAGCAATTTCCATCCACGGAGCGAGGAAGCCGTCGACAACATCGCGGATTCGTCGAATTCTTAAGCTCCTCTCTGCTTCAATAAGCTAAGCTGCCAATTCGAGGTGGCTTGGTCAAGCATCTTTGGGGGGGCGTCCATCTCATATCCAGTGATCCTCAAATGGGCGAAAACCTTTTTCAACGTTTGAGGCGCTTCAACGACTGAAACGGGTTGAGCGAGGGATTGCTTGCTGAGTTTTTGGCCTTGGGCGTTGGTAACGATGGGGAGGTGCGCATAGCGCAAAGGCCGAAAACCAAGCGCGCGCTGCAACGCGATGTGCGCCGCTGTGGCATCCACCAAGTCGGCCCCGCGGACGACGTCGGTGATTCCTTGGTACTCGTCGTCCACCACAACCGCCAGGTGATAGGCCCATTGACCGTCCGCACGCAACAAGGTGACGTCGCCAACTCTCTCGCTGGCATAGCGTTGGTCTCCTTGAACCGCGTCTTGCCAAACCAGTTCCTCGTGATCGGGCATCCGGAATCTCCACGAACGTGGTTCAACCCCGCTAGGCAGCCCGGCCCGGCACGTTCCTGGGTAGACCTGCAATCCATCTGCTTCCGCCAGATCTCGTCGAGTGCAGCAACAGCCAAACGCCTTGTCTTCCTCAACCAACTGGTCCAGCGCCGCTCGATACGCCGCGTGTCTCGTGTGCTGGTACAACACCTCCCCGTCCCAGTTTAGTCCAAAGCCTTCCAACGTCCGCAAAATGTCGTCCGCTGCGCCCGGAACCTCTCGTGGAGGGTCGAGGTCTTCCATGCGAACGAACCATGTGCCACCGCGCGCCCGCGCGTCGAGGTAGCTCGCCACAGCGGCCACCATGGAGCCCAGATGCAACCGACCCGTAGGCGACGGTGCGAACCGTCCGACGTACGGACGTACCTGGGTCATCCCCGAACGAGCTTGCGGTACTTGATGCGCTTGGGACCTTCGTCTCCAAGTCGCTTCTTTCGGTTTTCCTCGTACTCACTGTACGTCCCTTCAAACCAATACGCCTGGCTGTCGCCCTCAAAGGCAAGGATGTGGGTGCAAATGCGATCCAGGAAGTAACGGTCGTGGCTGATGACCACGGCGCAACCCGCGAACCCTTCAATGCCCTCCTCAAGCGCACGCAACGTGTTCACGTCGATGTCGTTTGTCGGCTCGTCCAGCAGGAGAACGTTTGCTTCGGTCTTGAGCGTCATGGCGAGGTGGAGTCGGTTCCGCTCACCCCCGGACAACACGCCACACTTCTTCTGTTGGTCTGCACCGTTGAAGTTGAATTTGCTGACGTATGCACGGCTGTTGAAGAGTTGTCCCCCAATCTCAACCTGCTCGTTTCCTCCCGAGACCACTTCCCACACCGTTTTGTTGGGGTCAATGTCCGCATGGCGCTGGTCGACGTAGCCAACCTTCACCGATTCGCCCATGTCAATGGTGCCATTGTCTGGCGTTTCCTCGCCCATGATCATGCGGAAGAGCGTCGTCTTGCCCGCCCCGTTGGGACCGATGATGCCCACAATGCCCGCCGGCGGAAGTTGGAACGTGAGGTTCTCCACGAGAAGCTTGTCCCCAAACGCCTTGCTCAGCCCGCTCGCTTCAATGACCTTGTTTCCGAGTCGAGGACCGTTGGGGATTGGAATGTTCAGGCGGGCGTCTTTCTCCTTGGTGCCCTCCGCGAGCATGCTTTCGTAGTTGTTGATTCGCGCCTTGTTCTTGGCGCGACGACCCTTGGGGCTCTGGCGAATCCAGTCGAGCTCGCGGTCGAGTTCTTTCCGGCGCTTGCTCTCGTGCTTCTCTTCTTGGGCCAAACGCTTGCTCTTCTGCTCCAACCACGAAGCGTAGTTGCCTTCGTACGGGATGCCTTCCCCGCGGTCCAACTCAAGAATCCAGCCAGCCACGTTGTCCAAAAAGTAGCGGTCGTGCGTCACGCACAACACAGTGCCCTTGTATTGTTCAAGGTGCTGCTCGAGCCAATCGATGGATTCCGCGTCGAGGTGGTTGGTCGGCTCGTCGAGCAGCAACACATCAGGTTGTTGGAGCAACAAGCGACACAAGGCCACGCGTCGGCGCTCCCCTCCGCTCAACTCTGAGATCTTCTGATCGTCTGGAGGACAGCGCAAGGCGTCCATGGCGATGCTGAGCTTGGTGTCGAGCTCCCACGCGTCGAGTGCGTCAATTTTGTCTTGGACGGCAGCTTGGCGGTCCATAAGCTTTTGCATCTTGTCGGGGTCGTTGAGGATCTCTTCGTCCATGAATTTCATGTTGATCTCCTCGTACTCCTTCAGAACGTCCACGATTTCCTGGGTGCCTTCCTCGACGATTTGGCGCACGGTCTTCGACTCGTCGAGCTCCGGTTCCTGGGAGAGGTAGCCTACGGTGTACCCGTCCGCCCAAACCACGTCACCCTGAAACGCCTCATCCAACCCAGCGATGATTTTCATCACCGTGGATTTACCCGCGCCGTTGTTTCCGATGATGCCAATCTTGGCCCCGTAGAAAAACGAGAGGTAAATGTCCTTGAGGATGTGCTTGCCGGTGGGGGTCGTCTTGTTGACCTTCACCATGCTGAAGATGACTTTCTTGTCGTCCGACATGAGGATGAAATTCAGAAGTTAACGGGCCAAACGCCCGGGCGAAGTTAGGCTTCAGGAGCGCCTTGCACCAAGGTCAGCACGGTGATTTCAGGCGGCATCCCTACGCGGCCAGGAAAGCCCAAAACTCCGAAGCCTCGATTCACGTGCAGGTACTGGTCTCCCTCGAGGTACAGACCGCCCCAGCGCTTGTAGGTGAAGGACGACGGAGACCATTTGATTCCGAGCCATGGAATCTCGATGCCCATTTGCATTCCGTGCGTATGCCCACTCAGGGTCAATTCCACGGGCGCCTTGCCTTCCATGATTTCCAGCTCGTAGTGCGTTGGGTCGTGGCTCATCAGCACCGTGAATGCCCCTTCTGCTCCACTCCCTTCCAGGGCCTTCGACAGGTCCCCGCTTTGTCGGAACCCCTTGCCCCAATTCTCCACGCCCAGCAGCACCATGCGCTCGCCGTCCTTCTCCCAAACGACGTGATCGTTGTCCAGCATCTTGAACCCCATGCGCGACTGGATGTCCTTGAGCTGGGCAATGCTGGCTGCGCGCTCCTCCTTGGTGAACGGTCCGTAATCCGCGTAGTCGTGGTTGCCCATCACGCTGAATTTTCCGAGAGGCGCATCGATTGTGGCAAAGGCCTCCACCCAAGCTTCCGCCTCGTCGGCCAATTCATTCACCAAATCGCCGGTGAACAGCACCACATCGGGCTTGAGCTCGTTGACCTTTTCAAGGGCGGCGAGCACAGGCTCAGGAGTTCCTTCGAAGGACCCGAGGTGCGCGTCGCTCAATTGCACTACACGAAGTCCCTCAAAAGCCTTCGGCACCTTGGGGTGGCGTACTTCGACGTCGCGCACCTTGTAGGCGTACTTGCCCCGTGTGATGCCGTAGCCCATCCCGAAAAAGGCAAACAGGCCCAAGCCCTGGCCCAGCAAGTTAAGGAACGATCCACGGCCCATGGCCCCGTCGGTGGGTTGGCCAGACAGTTTGAGCCATCCCATGACGCCAAGGGCGCGAAGCTCGTCCACGAGTTGAACCGCGCTCACGAACAGCTTGGGAATGGTCAAGGCAAACGTCAACGACATGATCGTGCGAAGCAGCACCGGATGCGTGCCTCGCCACGTCGGCCACATGAAAAACGCCGCCAAGAATGCGGCCCACACCACCACGTGCACCGACCACCACACCGCCTTCGCCGTCGGCCACCACGATTGAGTGTGGTAGACCTTCCAAAGCGACCGAAACGTCAGCGTTTCAATGACGAGAAAGAAAACCGAAACGAAGGTGAGACCTATAAGAATGCGTTCGAGCATGATGCGGTGGCGAAAAGAGGAACAAAAGTACCGCTTGCGACGAGGGTTTGTTCACAGGCGACTCCCAAAACTCCCCAACCTCACCCCCCCAAGGCCCGCTCCAATTCCAACTCCAGCTCTTCCAAGCTGGCCCCCACCGGAATGGACTGGATGGCTCGGTTGCGAAGCAGAGATATGGAGCTCTTGGACCGCACCCCTTGGGCAACGGAGGCCAAACCTCGCTGCACACCCCGCAAATCGTGCGTGGCCATGAGCACGCTTCCTCCCGCGTCGACGTGCCGAGACAACATCGACCACATGTCGCGTTGGGCGGCCACATCGAGAAAGGCCGTCGGTTCATCCAGGACCACCCAATGGGGGGACTGCAGCATCGCCCTTGCCACCATGACTTGTTGCGTCTGTCCGTCGCTCAGTTGAGAGAGCCGGTGGTTGAACCAAGACTCCAGGCGCGGATTCAGGCGGGCTGCATCGTTCGCATCTCCGGACAGCTCGAGCACTTCCCGCACTGTCAGCCCCACTTGTTGAGGCGGAGTCGAGGGAACAAACGCGAGGTGCTTGACCCAGTTCGCACGGTCCTCCGCACCCCAATTGCGGCTTCCGGCTTCCAAAGCAACAGAGCCACTCAACAAGGGCTGAATGCCAAGGATGCTTCGAAGCAATGTGGATTTTCCAGACCCGTTGGAGCCCAAAACCACGTGGAGCCCTCCTGCTTCCATGAACCACGAATCGAGCTCCAGCAGAGGCGGATGGCCCGCGTGGCCGATTTGGGCATGTTGGAGCTTGAGGTTCATGACCAATCGTGCGTTCGTTTCCACAAGACGGACACCACAACCGGAGCTCCGAGCATCGCCAGCACCGCATTCAGAGGCCAATGCGCTCCGCCGCCCGCATCCGTCCAGCGAACCAACCCATCGGCCATCAACGCCAACACCACGCCCCAAGCCGCCACCCCCATCACCGAATCTCGGTGGCCTCGCTCCGAGTGAAAGAACTTGTACACGTGCGGTACAGCGAGGCCGAGAAACGCAAGCGGACCACACACCGAAGTCACCCAACCCAAGACAAGGCCGGTAAGGAGAAGGATCTCGCGGTTCATTTGGGTGCGGGAGACGCCCATGGTTTGGGCCAACTCCTCGCCCAGCAACCACGCGTCCAACCACGCCGATCGCCACCGCATCCAACTGCCCAAGACCACCACCAATCCAAGAAGCGTCGTGGCTTGCCACAAGGTGGCCTTCCCGAAGGTCCCCATCCCCCAAAACACAAAGGTTTGAATGGATTCCGCCGAGGCCGACGACTCCAACACAGTCACCGCCGCACTGACGGCGTAGCTGATCATCAAGCCAAACACCAACGTCGTCACAGGCGACGCAAACCGACGCGCCCCCATGCCGATGAGCAGCAAGACCGCCAAGCAGCCCAAGGACGCTCCGAGCCAGGTGGGCATTCCCCATCCGAGAAGCACGGCAAGGGCTACGCCCAAGGAGCCTCCGGACGTGATGCCCAGGACCCCAGGTCCTGCCAGTGGGTTGCGAAACCACGTTTGCATCAACAACCCAAGCCACGCGAGCAGCATGCCGGACGCCGCCGCAGCAAGGGTTCGGGGGAGGCGCACGGTGTGCATCACCACTTCGTGAAGTTCGGAGGACGCACGGCCCGTGGCCGCTCGGAGCACCTCCGACGGCGACATGGCGACCTCTCCCCAAAACAAGTGCCCGGCCACCAAGAGCAGCACCAACATCACCACGACCGCTTGGCGCAACTTCATGGTGCGGAAGGGGTCACGTTCAACCGTTCGAACACCCCATGAGGACCGCGGTCCTTTCCTTCCATCATCCTCATCAAGTCCTCGAGCACCCATTCGGGGTGAGGCACCACCTCTCCAAAATAGTCGGCGTGGGCCGTGTTGCACACCCAAACGTCGTTGGTGGCATGAAGCAGGGATTCGTGCCGCGGGTCAAGGGAAACCAAGTCTTGCGCGGTGAAGGTGCCCGGATCGTACGTCACCACCACCCAAGCATCGGCTTGGTGGGCCAAGGCCAAGAGAGATTCCAACCCCAATTCCACGTTCTCGTCGTCGTCCGTGGAGCTCAACGCGTATTCCCCGCCGGCGTCCCGAATCCACTGCGCCACAAAACTGTCGTCGCCGGGGGCGTGCCAGACCCCGTCCGCCACGCTTCCTGTAAAGACGCGTTTGCCCTGTCCCATTCCCGAGGCCTTCAACGCCTCATACTTCGACATCACCGTTTCGTAGGCACGCGCGCCGGCCAACGAATCGCCTGCAAGCCAAGCCAGAGGCACCATCCATTCCGCACGGCCCAACGGGGTCGGCTCGAGGTATTCCGTCAGCGGAATGAGGGGCCAAGATCGCTCGCCGAGGTCGTAAGTCGGGCTCACGGCCATCCACCCCGGTAAGACGGCCTCCACCGCTTCCACATTCCATCCTCCATCTCCACGGACGTCGCGTACCCCCGTGGAATCTGCCCAATTTCTCACTGCCTCACTTCTCAGATATTCCAGCGACGTGCAGGCCTTCCACCCCGCCAATCCGGCGCCTGCATGAAGCAAATGAACGTGGGTCGTGCTTGTCGTCACAAACCCTTTGGATCGGTCCACCGTGACGTGGGGAATCCCTTCGCCATCCGGAAAGCCCTCACTGCCAGCCGGCAAGGCCTCCACCGACACCGTCGCCAGCACTTCTCCTGTCCTGGGCTGGCGAAGCGCGAGGACCGTCACCCCCTCCTGGGTTTGGAACCACTCAAAACCTGCCGCATGAGACGGCGACTGAAGCGGCCGCCAAGGCCCCATCGTTTCGGTAGCGGTGGGCGGAGAAACACAGCCTTGCACCGCCAGCCACATCGGCAACGTCAGGACCTGCAATCCCCGCCAAGGAGTTTGACCTCGCATGCCTTCAAAGGTAGGGGGTTGATGTACCTTCGGGGCATGGCGAAGGACAAAGAATTGGCCCAAAACCTCAACGAGGACCGCATGCGAATGCGACTCGCCGATTTGGAGCGCATCCTTTCGGAAGTCCGCAAGGGAGGCGGCCCCAAGCGCATCGAAAAAGAACACGCCAAGGGAAAATGGACGGCCAGGGAACGGCTGGACCGGTTGTTTGACCCTGGATGCGAGCGCCTCGAAATCGGTGCGCTGGCGGGATACGGCATGTACGAAGAGCAAGGCGGGTGCCCCGCAGGGGGTGTGGTGGTTGAGTTGGGACGCATTCACGGAAAGCCCTGCCTTGTCGTGGCCAACGACGCCACCGTGAAAGCTGGCGCATGGTTTCCCATCACGGGCAAAAAGAACCTGCGCGCCCAAGAAATCGCGCTCGAAAACCGCCTGCCCATCATTTACTTGGTTGACAGTGCCGGAGTGTACTTGCCCATGCAAGACGAGATCTTCCCGGACAAGGAGCACTTTGGGCGAATGTTTCGAAACAACGCTCGACTCTCCTCCGCAGGAATTCCTCAAATCGCTGCCGTGATGGGAAGTTGCGTCGCGGGTGGCGCTTATCTGCCCATCATGAGCGACGAAAGCATCATCGTCGAGGGTACAGGGTCCATCTTCTTGGCGGGCAGCTACCTCGTCAAAGCGGCCATTGGCGAGACCATCGACAACGAGACACTCGGAGGAGCGGCCACCCACGACGAAATCAGCGGAGTCACCGATTACCGTTGCGCCAACGAACAAGAAGCCCTGGACCACATTCGGACCCTCGTCTCGCATTGGGGCGACCTCGGTCCGGAAGCTGGCTTCCACCGTGAAGAAGCTGTGTCACCGAATGGCCCCTCGTTGTGTGCCGTTCTGCCCGACGCGCGAACGGAACCCTACGACACGTACGATTTGGTCTCAGCCCTTGTGGACCATGGAAGTTTCACGGAATACAAAAAAGGCTACGGCAAAACCTTGGTGTGCGGCTACGCGCGCATCGACGGGTGGAGCGTCGGTCTTGTCGCCAACCAGCGAAGCTTGGTCAAGAGCAAAACAGACGGCTTGCAGTTTGGCGGGGTGATCTACTCGGACAGCGCGGACAAAGCGGCGCGGTTCATCGCCACCTGCAACCAGCGCAACGTTCCTCTCGTGTTCCTTCAAGATGTCACAGGGTTCATGGTCGGCTCTCGTTCCGAACACGGAGGCATCATCAAGGACGGCGCCAAAATGGTGAACGCCGTGGCCAACAGCGTGGTCCCCAAATTCACTGTGGTCCTCGGCAACAGCTACGGTGCAGGCAACTACGCCATGTGCGGAAAGGCCTACGACCCCAGGTTGATCGTGGCCTGGCCTACAGCCCGCATCGCGGTGATGGGCGGCGAGCAAGCCGCCAAGGTGTTGCTCCAAATTGAAAAGGCCTCCCGTGCCAAAGCTGGAGAGCCCATTGACGAATCGAAAGAACACGAACTTCTTCAAACCATCACAGAGCGCTACGACAACCAGACCGATCCGCTCTACGCGGCAGCTCGTCTTTGGGTGGACGCCATCATTGATCCAGAAGCCACGCGTTCCTGGATCAGCATGGGCATTGAAGTGGCCAACGCTGCCCCTGCCTCTGAGCCGTTCCGGCCAGGGGTGTTCCAAACCTGAACCTCCTTCTCATGAAACACGTATTTCTCTTGATCGTTGTGGCCTTGTCCACGATCACGATGTCCGCCCAATCGCGTGCCCTGAAAAAGGCCCAGGCCGAATCACCTCTGGCGTATGCTTTGTTCAACAGCGAGGGTGAGCCCGTAAGTTGGGCCGAGTTCGTGGACGACGCAGCCCAAGCCGATGTCGTGTGCTTTGGCGAATTGCACGACGACGCCATCATGCACTGGCTCCAAGCGGAATTGGTTCGTGACCTTGTGGCCGCTGGCAAATCGCCGACGCTCGGAGCGGAAATGCTCGAAGCCGACGACCAACTCGTGGTGAATGAACACCTTGAAGGTTGGGTGAACGAAGACAAACTCAAAGCCGCCGCCAACCTTTGGCCCAACCATTTCACCGACTACCAGCCACTTTTGGAGCTGGCCGCTGAAAACGGCCTGCCTTTCATTGCGACCAACGTGCCCCGCCGATACGCTTCGTACGTCTACAAAAACGGCTTGGACGCACTGGGCGATCTCAGCGACGAGGCGAAAACCTACCTCCCCTCCCTTCCCGTCCCTTTTGACATCAACCTTCCTGGCTACCAAGCCATGATGGCCATGGGTGGAGGGCACGGCGGCGAGACCTTGCCCATGGCTCAGGCCATCAAGGATGCTACCATGGCCCATTTCATTTTGGCCAACCTTCCCAAGAAATCGCCCTTCGTGCATTTCAATGGGGCCTACCACAGCCAGGATCACGAAGGCATCGTGTGGTACCTCCACAACGCCAAGCCCAAACTCAAAGTCCTCACCTTGCACGGACATCTCCAAGCAGACGTCACAGCTCCGGAGGACGAGGTCATCGGAAAAGGCGATTACCTGCTGATTACGCACGAGCGCATGACAAGGACCCACTAAGGACCAAGCCGCGTCACCTTACCTTCGCTTCAACAAAACCACGACCATGACATTCCGTTCTTTCGCGGCGCTCGCCACCCCTGTTCTCACATTCGCTTTCTTCAGTTGCGCATCCCCTGAACCCGTTGATTCCGAGGGGCAACCTGAAAACCAAACCTTTTATGGTTCGGTGATTGAAACGGCGGGGACCCTGGATGGGGCCGAGGTGCGTCGCGCTCTGACCGAATCCGGACGAGCCGAAGTGCGACTCGAAGGCACCATCACGGCAACCTGTGCCAAGAAGGGATGCTGGATGGACGTCGCTTCGGGCGAAGACACCGTGTTCGTTCGGTTCCAAGATTACGGGTTTTTCGTCCCCACCGAAGGTGCGGAAGGCAAGCGCACGGTGATTCAAGGGGAGGCCTTCTACGACACGTTGACCGTGCCCATGTTGCAGCATTACGCCGAAGATGCCGGGAAATCTCAAGAAGAAATCGAGGCCATCACTGAACCTGAACTCCGCCTGGCTTTTACCGCTACGGGGGTCATGATTGAAGACTGACGTGAAGTACCGTTCGACCGCATTTGGGATGGCAGCCATCGTCATGCTTGCGTGCGCATGGGCCAGGTGCTCGCCTCAGGCAGAGTCCGGCTCGGCCCCCAAGCTCGCCCCCAACCAACCCAACGGTTCGTCGCCTCTGGCCTCGAACATGGTGGCGATGGATGGCCAACTCCAGGCAACCCTGGAAGCCGTCATGGCGGACCCTGAGCACAGCTGGGAAGGACGTTCGCTGATGTCCCACGAATTGTTGGGGTTGGAGCCCACAGACGCAAGCATGGTCAATGCCCATTTCGAGGAGCACGCACCGTTGTACTCCCTCGCCATCAAGCAGTTCAACTCTTCTCCCTCGGCCCAGACGTACAACGCTGTCGTTCAAGCCTGCACGGACTGCCACCTCGGCACGTGCCCCGGTCCCTTGGAGCGAATCGCCAAGCGTCGCTCGGACGCCCATTGATTTCGGCACCTTCGTTTTACATCATGGAGTCGCTCAACACCGCGAGATGTTGAGCCATGGCCTCTACGAAAGGCCGAATTCCCGCTTTGCCATCATCTTGCAACGCCTCCGAGGCGATGACCTGGGCCTCCAACACGTCCTTTTCATGGGTCACAGTCTCCACCTGCTCTAGAAGCGTTGTGCCTTCCATGGCTTGGCGAAAATCCCCTTCGCACGCCGCTTTTACCACGTGAGCCAAGCGGCCCTCGCATGTGAAGCCGCAGCTCCACAAGAACCACAACAGATCCGCGCGAACGTGCTTCAAATCGTCCTGTTCCAAGGCGTCGAGGAAGATGTCTTCTGCAGCGGATAGCTTCAGGGTGCTCAACATCGCTCCCATCTCCTCCCTCAACCCGTCTTCTTCGCGACTTGCAAACGCTTCCAACAAGGGCAAGATCCACGTCGCATCTCCGTTTTTCTTGGCGCGCTTCAGGGCGGCTTTGACCTTTTGAGGACTGTTGCTTTTCAAATCTTTCATGCCAACGAAGGTTAGGAGGACGCAAAGGAAGGCCCAAATCCCGCCAAATGGCAAACCTCCCGCAATTCCGCCATCATCATCGCCGTCGCTCCCCACAGGACGTGGCCTCCGCAGGGCCAACCGGGAACGCTCGCCATGCCCCCACGCACGGGAATGCGCTGCATCGGCCAAGGGGTTGAGGGTGAAGGAAGCGCGCCAAGCGGGAGCACCAAGACTTCCGCCACCTCCTCCTCCTGCAACACAAATTCCAACGGATCTGGAGACCAGGCGACGTACGGCTGAACGAAGAAATCACTGGGCGGGATGTACAACGAGGACAACGAACCCAACACCCGATGCTCCGGCACCTCCACCCCCACTTCTTCGGCGCACTCGCGGATGGCCGTTTGCTTCAGATTTCCACAGTCCTCAGGGTCTTCTGCCCCGCCTGGAAAGGCCAGTTGCCCGCTGTGCGCCGTCCCATCTTCCGTGCGCTTCATCAGCACCACCGACCAACGGCCTTCGGAATCGGGACAAAGCAGGCACATCACGCCGGCGCGTTTGGCTTGGGTCATCTTCTCGGCCACGTCGGAAGGCCGACCAGGAGGACACGCCAGGGCTTGAGCATTCCAACCAGGCAAGGCCTCGGGCTGCAAACAAGATTCCAACTTGGCAATTTCAATGGGTGCGTTCATCTCCCGCATGAGCACAAAGGAAGCGCACAGGCCCTTACTTTGTGGCATGAAGATTCACCTGCTCGACGCGGACTTGCACTTCCCCCCTGTGGAAGTCGCGGAAGAGCATGGACTCCTGGCCGTGGGAGGCGATTTGTCACCGGCCCGGTTGCTGGCAGCCTATGAACATGGCGCCTTTCCGTGGTTCATGGAAGGCGACCCGATTTTGTGGTGGGCGCCGGCCGAGCGAGCTGTCCTTCCGGCCGAGGGACTCAAGGTGTCCAAAAGCATGCGTAACGAACTCAATCGGAACCGCTACCGCGTGACCCTAGACCGCGCCTTTGAACGCGTCATTCGTGGATGCCAATCCGCGCCCCGCGATGGCGGAGGCACCTGGATTTCCGAAGACATCGTTCGTGCTTACATCTCCCTGCATGAGTTGGGGGTAGCGCATTCGGTTGAGGCTTGGGAAGGTGATCAACTCGCAGGAGGGCTCTACGGCGTTTCTCTGGGGAGGATGTTCTTCGGAGAAAGCATGTTTTCCACCTCCACCAACGCCTCGAAAGTGGCGTTTGTGAAATTTGTGCGGTGGCTGTCCTTCCGCGGTTTTGGACCTGTGGATTGCCAAATCATGAATGATCACCTGGCTTCGTTGGGCGTGCAATCCTGGCCTCGTGAGGATTTCCAAATCAAGCTTGAGCATTTTCTGTACAAAGCCCCGACGCTGAAAGGAAATTGGACGGCCTTTGAGGACGAACTTGCAGCGCATGGCTGACCCAACGACACGGACCCATCGTCGTCCTCCCGCGCCTGGCGCCAAGCGCGCAACGTGGTGTGTCCAATGGATGCGCTTGGTGGTGAGGGCGTTGGGCTGGCAATTGCGAGGCCAACTGCCTCCGCAGTTTTGGAGGACCACGCTTGTCATTTGGGCCCCCAAACCTTGGCAAGTCACCCTGCTTTGTGCCACCATGCCCGTGAAGGTCATGGTCCTGCAAGGGAATGCTGAGGATTGGGATCAACGTAGCACTCAAAGCCTGGACCACTTTGGACGAGGATGCACCAACGCCACCTCCACAACTGCCCTCCGAGGTGACCTTGAAAACATCCAACGCGCGGCTCACAAGGCCAAGAGCCGGATCACCCTGTGCGCTTGGGAATCACGTCGTCGCTTCGTTCACGTCCACGCGCCGTTCAAGACTTCGCCTTTCCCCGATCGAGACGTGCACTACATGGAGAGATACTTCAAGTACTTTCGCCAAACCGCTCGTTGACAGAACCTGAGCCACGATATCCACACGTTGTTCACAATTTCGAGAGAGCCGTGAACAAGTCGTGAATAACGGACCCCGCGGTTTTCCTGAGGTTTCCGCGGAAAAGTCCTTTCTTGCTGTTCAAATCTTTCACAAACCAACGCCTGCACCATGAACAACTTGGACAAGTACGACCACATGATTCTCGACATCATCCACCAGCACAAAATCGAGAACCAGTGCCACATTCGTCTTGCTGTGTTGGAGCGCAATTTTTGGAAGCGCATTGAAGAGGACACGGACTTGCACGTTGGCAAGGCGCGCATCGGTGAACGCATCACCAACCTCTACCTCGACGGCTTGATTCAAAACAAGGATGGCTACGCCTTGACGAAAAAAGGACGCGAGCAGCTTGCATTTGCTCCTTGGAAGCAAGAAGCGGCGGAGGCGAAATAAGCCTCGTTCCCGAGTGAGCTTCGGTAGAAGCCACGAAAAAAGGCGGCCCATGGCCGCCTTTTTTGCGTTCGCTTCTCCGCAGGATTACGACTCTTCGAGAATCTCCAACGCTGGGAACTTTTCCTTCCAGTACGCCAACTTGCTTGAGTCACGCACGGTGATGACCGTCCGGCGATCGAGACGAACTTTGATGTTGGGTTGAAGTTCCTTCTCCGATTTTTTTCTGCGTGCCATGAATCTTGGGTTTCGTAGCCGCGACAACGTTGCTCGCATACTACTTCCCCAAAAGAACACATGTCGCCCTGAAAAAGTTGTCTGTTGTGCAAAAACTCAACTCCAGCGTTAAGGAAACTTGGGATTCCCCCTCCGCTCCGGCGGCGAGGAGCGTTATTTGGACTCCTGGGGCACCAAACGGCCTGAATACCACGCGATGTACATGTAGCACAACATGGGCAAAACAAAGGCCACCGCAAAGCCAGCGCTGTCAACCATGGCTCCTACCGCCGGTGGGATGAATGCCCCTCCTACGATGGCCGTGCACAGCACCCCCGAACCGTAGGGTTTTCCATCTCCCAGATCCTCAATGGCCAACGTGAAGATGGTGGGGAACATGATGCTGTTGCAGAAACCGACCGCCAACAACAGCAACAAGGCTGGAACCCCCGTACTCGCGATGGACAACCCAATGAAGGTCAACGCCAAAGCGGCTGCTCCCGCAAGCAAGGTGGAGGGCGTCATACGCTGCATGAGCGCAGACCCTGCAAACCGTCCCACCATCGCGCCGCCCCAATAAAAGGTCAGGAGCGCACCAAGGACACCTTTGGCATCGAGGCCAGACACGTCCACACCTTTGATGAATGCCGCAACTCCCGCCATGCCTCCAAGCAGGTGGCTCGTTTTGATTTCTTCCAAGATGTCCAAACTCAATCCGTAGTTCACCATGTAGGAGCCCAAGGCCACTTCAGCCCCGACGTACACAAAAATGCCCAAGGCGCCGAAGAGCAATTTCTTGTTCCCCAGCACTCCTGCATAAGAAGCCACACTGCTCGCCTTGCCTTCTCCCAAAATCTTGGGCAGCGAAATGACGCCCACCACGCCAGCCAACGCGAAAAAAGCCAACGCAATGAGCACAAACGGCTCCTGCACGGCCGAGGCCTCCTCGGCGTAATATGCCAGCCGGTCGGTCTCAGAAAGTGCCTCAATGGCACCGCTGCTTAAGATTTGGTCTCCGAGGAGAAAACTCGCCGCCACCACCGGTGCGATCGTCGTCCCAAACGAATTGAACGCTTGAGACAAGTTGAGGCGCGCAGAAGCAGACTCTTCGGGCCCAAGGACGCTGATGTACGGGTTGGCCGCCACTTGCAATACAGTGATGCCCCCAGCAACGACGAAAAGCGCCAGGAGAAACAACGGGTACATCCGCGTGGCCGCTGCCGGGTAAAACAGCAGGCACCCCACCCCCGCCGTGGCCAAGCCAACCAAAATCCCGCGTTGGTAGCCAATTCGGGAAATCAGGTTTCCTCCAGGGATGGAAAGAATGCCGTAAGCCGCGAACCAAGCGAATTGGACCAAGCCTGCTTGAAGGAAGGTGAGTTCAAACACGTCCTTCAGGCGAGGAATCAACGCGTCAACGAGAACCGTGATGAAGCCCCACATGAAGAAGAGCGAGGTCACGGCGACAAAGGCTCCCTTCATGGAGCGGCCAGATTCAGTTTGGGTCATGAATCAGAAGGTTGGGTTAGCGCATCAGGTGAACGAATCCACGGAATTCTTCAGCCTGCGTATCGAATCCGGCGACTTTGATCACCCAATGGTACACTCCGTTGGGTGCAAAGTGGGTGCCGCCGTTGACGTCTCCCATCCAGACTTCGTCCAGGTCCGTGCTGGTGTAGACCAATTCGCCCCAACGGTTGTAGATCCAAATCTCGAACAGGCGGACTTGCCGCCCGGTGATGGCGAACGCGTCGTTGATTCCATCGTTGTCCGGTGTGAAAGCGGTAGGGATGTAGAACAAGACATCCCCGTAAATGTCCATGATGGCGTTGTCCGTGCATCCAATGTCAGTTGTGACAAAGACTTGTGCTTCGTACGTGGACAAGCCGTCGTAACGGTGGGTGGGATTCCGCTCGTACGCCCATTCCCCATCGCCAAAATCCCATTGGTAGAAATACGCCCCTTCCGCGGGTTCCGCAGGATCCACCAACACGTCAAATTCGTAGGTGTCGTCTCCCAAGCTCTCTCGCAAAATGGTGGCTTTGACGGTTTGGACGTCCACTTGGGTCGAAGCAAACTCGGAGTAGTCGCAATTGTCGACGACCACCACTTCGTATTCGGTGCTGACGTCGGGGTCCACCACGTGAAGGAGTTCCTCGTCGTTGAAGTCGTCCCACTGGATTTGGTACGGCGGCTGACCTCCTGCAATTTCAAGTTCTATGAATGCCGAGGCTCCGTTGCACAGCAAAGTGTCGTTGGGCATGGTGAGCTCCAGCGCTTCGTAGGGCACGTCGAACAAGCCCTGCAAATAGATCTCACGACCGCATCCGTCCTCCAAGTACACCTCCATCAGGGAAGTCGTCAAGGAACCGTACGTGACGCACTGGTCCGAACCGTAATCCACTCCGTTAATGGACCACGTGTAGTCCACAGGTGGGTAGGCGTAGGCCGGGTCTTGAATCAGCTCAATGCACACTTCCTCGGTCTGGTCGCAAGGCACCGTCACAAGTTCCGGCATGGTCGCCTCAAACGGTGGCGTGTCGTAGATGATGATGGTGATTTGGCTCTCAATGGTGCCGCTCACCACTTTCAAATTCAGGGTTTCGGTCCCTTCGTCAATGAAATCTTGAGGGACATCAAACGTCAAGGAGATGCCGTACTCCCCGATGGGGATGGCCGCAGAAGTAGGCAACCCCACCAGGTCTTGGTCCAGCGTGGCCTCAGAACCTGGAGCGGCAATCAAGTCAAATGGAAACGGGAACAGAGAAGAAACTGCACAGGGTCGGCTGATGGTGATGGTGGAAGGTCCGCAATCCTCCCAAGCACAATAAATGATTTCGTCGTCGTCGGGATCGGGGTCGCACTCTGGCGACGCTTGGGCTTCGTACGTGGTTGGGATGGGGGAACCAAAGCTGCCTTCTTCCAGCATCACGATTGAATCCAGCCAATCGTCACTGCCATCAGCAATCGCCAATTTAATGTGGTAGGTTTGACCACAGATTACAGGATAGACCGCGGTAAGCGTCGTTGTCCATCCTCGCATGCAAACATCTTCTTCCAGGTAATTGAAACTGCCCTCATCCCAGTTGCTGATGAAATACTCCGGGTTCAACGTTCCATTCACCGAGCTGATGGTGATTGGCAATGGGGGCTCAGAATCGGGAACTCCTGCGATATTGATTGCCTGTCCAGGAAAAGCCGCTGGCGCATTGTACGGACCATCGATGCCCGCACCGGACAGAAAGAAAGCGAAGACATCATTCCACTGAGTGTTTTCGTATCCAAAGTATTCGTTGGAAGCAAACACATAGTTGAAGCTGACGTAATCTCCTGCGGGGTCAAAATCGAACTCGAGTATGCACACGTCATTCACCGAACCAACATTAAAGTTTTGGTTTATCAAAGGAGGGACATCGTTCGCGATTTCCAACAAATCGTCGTCGGATGGCACTCCATAAGTACAATTCATGCATGTCGCTCCGCCACAATCAAGCGCTGCCGCATGTCCTGAACTGAGGACTAAGCCCGACTCAATCGGCAGTCCAGAGGCTATGCCATTCGAAGCATAGCCTATTTGCTCGGCGGAGCCAACGAACGAAATGTTGGTCGCGGTCACGCCCTCTCCCAGCAACACGTCGTTGACGTATTGGTCAATGGTGAGGCTTTGGTCCACGGTGACCTGCCCAACCGCCCATGAGCTTGCGGCAAGCAGGCCCAACATCACGAAGATCTTCAGGGAAAATGAAGACAGACGGAAAGAAAAAGGTGAAACCATAGGTCAGGAGCACTCGAGTTGCCCCCAAGATACGGGAAGTCGTCGAGGAAAAAACCCTCAGTTGAAATCAGACAGCGACCCCGACAACTTCTTCCGAGCGTGGAAGATGCGCGACTTCACGGTGCCCATGGGAATCTCCATTTCCGCGGCGATTTCATCGTAGTGGTACCCGTCGAGGAACATCGTGAATGGCTTGCGGAAATCCGGCTTCAATTCGTCGATCGCGCTCAAGATGTCCCCCTGATTGATCACCGTGGTTACGGTGTCGACGCGGTAGTCTTGGCTAGCGTTGATGAAATACTGGTTCTCCGTGCTGTCAAGAACGGTGTTCTGGAACTTCTTCCGCTTGTAGTTGTTGATGAAGATGTTCCGCATGATCGTGTAGAGCCACCCTTTCATGTTCGTCCCTTCCTTGAAGTTGTTCTTGTAGCGAAGGGCTTTCACCATGGTGTCTTGAACCAAGTCGTCGGCGTCTGCACCGTTTCGTGTGAAACCCAGGGCAAAACCGCGCAAGAAGTCAGATTGGCTGACGAGAAGTTGGTTGAATTCGAGCGTGCTCATGATCGATTTGTTTAACGATTCGAGGTAAAGATTAAACAACTTTCCCCTGAACACAACTTTTTGTTGAACTATTTTCAACTTTCATTCCACAAAACAACCTTAAGCCCTGAATAACAACGATTTAAAGTTCTGCAAAACGAGCTGAATTAGAACAATCGCTGGACCAAGGCGCCTCCAGTGACATCGACTGTGACGCCTGGAGCAGGTTTTGCGGATTGGAATACGCTGCCCGCGAGGTGGAATTGCACCGCCGTTCCTTCAAACGTTCGCACGATGCGATCGATGTATTCCTGCGCCTGGTTTTCAGCCGGGTACGTGGTGCAATAGGTCACAAAGCGCGCCGTGGGGAATTGCCCCGCCACGTTGATGAGGTCGTCGAATGGGACGCTTTGGCCCAAGAAAATGCTTCGCCGGCCATGTGCCCTGCACAATTGGTGCACAAACAGGAGAGAAATGTCATGGATTTCGCGCTCCGGCAAGTACAGGACGAGCACCTCCCCCGAATCCTTTTCCGATTCCAAGGGGGTGTTGTGAATTTGGGCAAAGAGCATTTGACGGAGCAAATTGCTCATGAAGTGCTCGTTTGCGGGGCAAATGGCGTTGGTCAACCACAAAACCCCGACTTCCGCGAGAAAAGGCAAGCAGACGCGAAGCACGGTCGTTTCAAATCCAAGACGCGTGATGCTCTCGTCCATCGTTTGACGAAACAGCACCTCATCGTATGACATCATGGCCACCTTCAGGCGTTGCTGCGCAACCAGTTCCTCTCCATTCTCCGACACCGCCGGACCTTTTTGGATGGCGGACACCAATTGCATCTCCGACATGGTGGCCACCTTGGAAATCTTGAGCCCGCGGTCCACCAAAAGACTCACGTTTAGCAGACGCTTGAGATCGTCGCCCGAATACGTCCGGATGTTGGTTTCCGAACGTTCAGGATGCAACAGATCGTACCGTTGCTCCCAAATGCGAATGGTATGCGCCTTGACCCCCGTCAGATTTTCGAGGTCTTTGATGGAAAATTCCTGCTTCACGCCGATTTCCTGATGATTGTGAGGAGTACTTCTCCAAGGAACACCTGACGGAGCGTTTTGGTTCACATCATAAGTTTGTGGCATGACAGCTTCTTGCTTTTTGGACGTCGATCCAAATTTTGCTCTTTACCCGTTGAACGTCTTTCGCGACGAACCAACGCTGCATTTTGGAGTGAGGTCAATTGCAAATCAATGGCAAGAAGTCCTTCAGTCCAAACCCCACCTCCGCGTCCACACTCGCCTCCTTCCAACGGCCAGCAACGTTCGGAGGGTGTTGTCGTTGGCGGCGGACACAGCTTGGAAACGCAACGACTCGGTCGTGGCCGTCCACGGGGGCAATTTGGCAACGGAAGTCGAATTGGGGGAGCCTGAGATGCTCCGCAATTGCGGAGATTTGTTTGAGCAAGTGGCGCAAGGCCTTGAGGCCGACCTTGAACGACTGAAACTGGCGTGGCGCCTTCGAACCCTGAGCGAAGACGAGCGGGACGCCTGGGCCTCGCGAGGGATTGTGGTGAACGGGGCGATGGACCGCATCCACCTTGGCCCTGGCGCGAAGTTGCGCGACGGCTCGTACAACACAGAATCCGGTGACATTGTGATTGGTCCCTCCGCTGAAGTCATGGAAGGGTGCCGAATTCGCGGACCGTTTGCGTTGGGTGAAGGGTCGACGCTGCGGATGGGCTCGTTGGTGTACGGTCCGACCACCATTGGCAAGGGCTGCAAAGTAGGAGGCGAAGTGAGCAACGTGGTGATCCACGACTATTCGAACAAGGCCCACGGAGGCTTTCTGGGCAACTCGGTCTTGGGATCGTGGTGCAACCTCGGAGCGGAGACGACCTGCAGCAACCTGAAAAACACGTACGGACACATTGCCGAATGGAACGCCTCGTCGCAATCGTTTGAGAGCCAAGGCCGGACGTTTTGCGGATTGATCATGGGCGACCACAGCAAAACGGCCATCCACACGGCGTTCAGCACCGCGACAGTGGTGGGGCCGATGTGCAACGTCTTTGGCGACGCTACCCCTCCGCGCCACCTCCCGCCCTTTTCCTGGGGCTGCGAGGGCGAAACACACGACCTCGAACGCGCACTTGATACCGCGCGCAAGGTGATGGCTCGCCGCTCCGTGGAAATGCCCGAGGCCGTCGAAGCGCGCATTCGCCAAGCGTTTGGGGAGCGTTCGTGAGGTTTGGAACCTGACATCCTGTCGTGCGGGCCAGAGATTCCTGCCGTTCTGAACAACGAACTGGACAGGTTGGCGTTTGTTTTGTCAGGGAAGAGGGTGCTGAGGCGATTGGCACATGATTTGTCTCTTCCACGACACGAACCTGAAGGCCATGCGACTGAGCGACATCCAAGACCAAGATTTCATTCCCATCCTGACCGAAGAGGATGAAACCGCCATGCAAGAAAAGGAGGTGCCCGAGGTGCTTCCTCTTCTCTCCTTGCGCAACACTGTGTTGTTTCCTGGCGTGGTCATCCCCATCAGCGTGGGACGAGACCGCAGCGTTCGGTTGATCCGGGAAGCGAACAAATCGGAGTCGCTGATCGGCGTCGTGAGCCAAAAAGAAGACGACACGGAAGTCCCAGGCCCGGACGACCTCAACAAAGTGGGCACGGTCGCCCGCATCCTGAAAATGCTCAAGATGCCCGACGGAACCAACACGGTCATCCTTCAGGGCCAGCAGCGCTTCCGCTGGACGGAAGTCATTCAGGAGGAGCCCTACCACAAAGCCCGAGTTGAAGGCTACGGTGGCATCGACGAACCTCTGCCGGAAAAGGAAGGCCAAGCCATGATGGAGAGCCTCCGCGACTTGTCCGTCGAAATCATCGAGATGAACCCCAACATCCCCACGGAAGCGGCGGAGGCCATCAAGGGAATCGATCGTTTGGGCTTCTTGGTGAATTTCATCGGCAGCAACATGCAGGTCGAAGTGGAAGACAAGCAAGCCATCCTCGAAGAAGTCGACTTGCGTGAGCGCGCCCAAAAGGTGCTTGAACTTCTGCACAAGGAGAAGCAGATGCTGTCGCTCAAGCAGGACATCCAGCGCAAAGTCAAGACGGACCTCGATCAGCAGCAACGGGAGTTCTTCCTGCATCAGCAGATGAAGACCATCCAAGAGGAATTGGGCTCAAACCCGCTGAAGGAAGAAGTGTTGGAGAAGCGCGCCAAAGCCGCCACCAAGGACTGGCCGGAGCATGCGAAGGAGGCCTTCGACAAAGAAATCGGCAAGCTCGAGCGCATGAATCCGCAAGCGAGCGAATACAGCGTGCAGGCCAACTACTTGGACACCTTGCTGGATTTGCCGTGGAACGAAACCTCCGACGACAACTTCGATTTGAAGCATGCGCAAGCGGTGTTGGACGAGGATCACTACGGACTGGAGAAGGTCAAAGAGCGCATCATCGAGCACCTTGCTGTTTTGAAAATCAAAGGGGACCTGAAAGCGCCCATCTTGTGCTTGTACGGCCCTCCGGGCGTGGGCAAGACGTCGCTCGGACGCAGCATTGCAGAAGCGCTGGGCAGGAAGTACGTGCGCATGAGCCTAGGTGGGCTGCGCGACGAAGCGGAAATTCGGGGACACCGCAAAACCTACATCGGAGCCATGCCCGGGCGCGTGCTCCAGAATTTGAAGAAGGCCGGGACCAGCAATCCGCTTTTCGTGTTGGATGAAATCGACAAGCTTGGTCGCGACCACCACGGCGACCCCTCTTCTGCCCTGCTCGAGGTGCTTGACCCAGAACAGAACCACACCTTTCACGACAATTACCTCGACCTCGACTACGACCTCAGCAAGGTCATGTTCCTCGCCACGTGCAACGACCTGAGCACCATTCAGCCGGCATTGCGCGACCGCATGGAGATCATCGACGTCAGCGGGTACACCTTGGAAGAGAAGGTCCAAATCGGCAAGCGCCACCTCCTCCCCAAGCACCTGAACGAATCGGGTCTCGCGCCCGCCCAATTGAAAGTGCCCGTGACGACCATTCAATCGGTGGTCGAACAATACACCAACGAAAGTGGGGTTCGTGGGCTGGACAAGCGACTGGCTAAAATCGTGCGGCACCGCGCGAAGCAGCTCGCCCTCGAAGAAGCGCACGAGGTTGAAATTGGCCAGGACGACTTGCACGGGATCCTCGGGATCGCCCGGGAGAAGGACCGCTACGAAGGAAACGACGTGGCGGGCGTGGTGACGGGTCTGGCGTGGACGCCGCGGGGTGGCGACATCCTGTTCATCGAATCGTCACTGACCTCCGGCACTGGCAAATTGACGCTGACCGGAAACCTCGGCGACGTCATGAAGGAGTCGGCCATCATTGCCCTGCAACATTTGAAGGCCCATGCGGATTGGTTGGGACTGACGCCGGACGTGTTTGACAAGTGGAACGTGCACATCCACGTGCCGCAGGGCGCCATTCCCAAGGACGGGCCGAGCGCGGGCGTGACCATGTTGACGGCCCTCGCCAGTGCCTTTACCCAGCGCAAAGTCCGCAAATACCTCGCCATGAGTGGCGAAATCACCTTGCGTGGCCAAGTGCTCCCCGTCGGAGGCATTCAGGAAAAAATCCTGGCCGCCAAGCGCGCAGGCATTCGCGAAATCATTTTGTGCGAACGCAACCGCCAAGACATCGAGGACATCAACCCGCGCTACATCAAGGGGTTGACCTTTACGTACGTCTCGCACATGCGAGAAGTGGTCGACCGTGCGTTGTTGGGGCAACATGTTGAACACCCGTTGCGCATCGTCTCGTCCTAACTTGCACCTCATGCTTCGCCTCTCCTCCCGTTCTGCTGGCCTCGTCTTGGTGGCCTTTTGCTCGTGGGGAGCGAATGCCCAAACCCCAACCGACGTCCCCACCTCCCTCGCTTGGGACCTGGCGGCGGACGCCCGCAACGCCGCCTTGGGGGGACTGGACGTGGCTCCGATTCAGGGAGACGGATGGAGTGCCGTCCTGCACCCAGCAGCCATCGACTCCACGGTCAGCCAGGACATCTACACGTCGTACCTCGATTACTTCGCAGGCATCCGTGGCGGTGCCGTGGCGGTGCCCCTCGCGCCGACCGGGCGACGCGCCTCGTACGTCGGCATCCGGTTCGCGTCCTACGGTTCCTTTGAAGGAACGTCGGCCGCGGGAGACCCCACCGGCACGTTTTCAGGAGGCGATTACGCGGCGCAGTACGGCACCTCGTGGGTGCTCGACACGCTCTGGGTGGTTGGCGTCTCGGGATACGCGGGGCTTCGCAACCTCGAGCAGGTCAACGCGGGCGTGCTCGGCGCCGACCTCGGGGTGGTGCGCCGGTCTCGGAACGGGCACGGCGCGGTCGGCCTCTTGATTTCGAACCTGGGCTTCCAACAAGACTTCTCCGGCATCATGCCCGAGGGCCGTCTCCCCCACAACGTGCAGTTGGGACTGACCCAAGGATTCCCCAACGCGCCGTTCACCTTCCACCTGCGCCTCCAGCGCCTTGAAACGTGGGAGCTCGCGCCGGAGGGCACGTACGACGACCTCTACGACCCACTGACGGGCGAGGTCATTCCCAACGACACGTGGGTGTGGGGCGATAAATTTTTTCGTCACGTGACTGGAGGCGTCACCCTCAACCTCAGCCCGCAGCTTCGCGGGTACATCGGGTACAACCACCAACGCCAAAAAACCATGGCGGCCGCCGGCCGCACCGGGGTGAATGGGATGTCCCTTGGGGTGCGTGGCCGGTTCCGGAATTTGGACTTCAGCCTCGCGCGAAGCGTGTACCATTTTGCCGGTTCGTCCACGCATTTGGGCTTGGTGTTGCAACTGCCCAAATCACGCGCCAATTCCCCCTCCGTCACCCCCTGATTTTCAGCGGGAGCATCCTATCTTCGACGCATGGGGAGAAGCCGAATCAACATCGCCATTGACGGCCATTCAAGTGCTGGCAAAAGCACCATGGCCAAGTCGTTGGCCAAGGAGTTGAACTACGTCTACGTCGACACCGGAGCCATGTACCGTGCTGCCACCCTGCACGCGATGCGGGAACGGAGCGTGGTGGACACCGCGGTGAACGAAGTGGGCCTGCGGGCTGGGCTGGACCGGATGTTTTTGGCCTTCCGCTACAACCCCCAAACCGAACAGTCCGAGATCCACCTCAACGGCATCAACGTCGAAAAGGAAATTCGGACCATGGAAGTGGCGTCCAAAGTGAGCCTCGTGGCGCGGGTGCCGGAAGTGCGCACCAAGTTGGTGGCCATCCAGCAACGCATGGCCGAAGCCGGCGGTGTGGTGATGGACGGCCGAGACATTGGTACGGTGGTGCTTCCCCAGGCAGAACTGAAGATTTTCATGACCGCGGATCCGGAAACACGTGCGTACAGACGCCTGCGCGAGTTGCAACAAAGCGGCAAAAGCGTCAGCTACGACGAGGTGCTCGACAACGTGTTGGAGCGCGACCGCATCGACTCGGAACGCGCCGTGGCGCCGCTCCGCCAAGCCGACGACGCGGTGGTGGTGGACAACAGCGAATTGACCGTCGAGGAACAGTTCAATTTCCTCGTGACGTTGGCTCGAACCCGCATGGAGGAGCTCGGTTGATGCTGCGCGCCCTGTACACCGCAGTTGCGCTTTTGGCCGTGGCGGGATGCCACCGAGCGCAAGTCAACCCCGCCGAAGGCCCCATTCGTCCTGCATTTCTTGCGGAGGACAGCTTGGCCGTCGACAGCGTGCTCCAAACCCTGACCATGGAGCAGCGCGTGGCCCAACTCCTGATGGTCCCGATTTACGCCCGAACCGACACCGCGGGCTGGGCTGAAGCCGAGCGCTGGACCCGAGACCTGAGTTTGGGCGGCGTGATTTGCATGCAAGGCGGACCGGAGCACCAACGCATTCGCTTGAATCGACTTCAAGCGCTCGCGGAAGTCCCGCTTATGGTGGCCTCAGACGCCGAGTGGGGCCTGGGGATGCGCCTGGACAGCACCCGCTCGTTCCCGCGCGCCATGACGCTCGGTGCCACACGGAATCCCACGCTGGTGAGGATGTTTGGTCAGGTGGTGGGCCAGAGCCTCCGCGCGACGGGGGTCCACGTCAACTTCGCCCCGGTGGTGGACGTGAATTCCAACCCCATCAACCCTGTGATCGGAAGCCGGAGCTTTGGGGAGGAGGTTGAGTGGGTCGGCGTTTTGGGGCAAGCCTACGCCGACGGTTTGCAAGACGTTCACGTTTTGGCGACGGCCAAACACTTCCCTGGCCACGGCGACAGCGACAGCGACTCGCACGCCACGCTGCCGACCATCAGCCACGACCGCACGCGTCTCGACTCTGTGGAACTCGCACCGTTCCGCCACACTTTTGATCGCGGCATGGGTGCCGTGATGGTCGCCCACCTTGACGTGCCGGGACTGGACAGCGCGGAAGCGCAACCTTCCACCCTTTCCCCCCTCATCGTGGACTCGCTGCTGCGGGGCGAGCTCGGATTCGAAGGACTGGTGTTCACTGACGCCATGAGCATGAAGGGCTTTGCCGACTTCGTGGGGGAGCGTCCGCGCATCAGGGATGCCCTGCTCGCCGGAAACGACGTGCTTTTGTTTCCCGGCGATCCGGAAGCGGCGATCGCCGAGGCCATGGAGGCGTTGACGGACGGCAGTTTGGATTCCGCCGCCGTGACGGAAAAATGTCGGCGTGTGCTGCTCGCGAAGATGTGGTGCCATTCGGAAGAACCCCTCCCAGTCGCAGGTACGCCTTGGGAACCGGACCACGCCGACGTCATTCACCGCGAACTCCTCGCGCAGAGCTTGACCGTCCTTCCTGGAGTTGACTCGGCGACCACCGCCCCCTACCTCGGCCACTCGGGCCATCTCGTGATGCTCGACCTTGCCAACCACGAGGCCTCTTGTGCTCCGCTCGAGGCCCAGCTTCGTGCACACCTCGGATCGGGATGGACGGTGGAGCGCCACGTGTTGGGCAAAGACGCAAGCGGCATGGGACGGGACGCCGTGCAAACCGCCCTCGCAAATGCCGACCACGTGCTGATCACGGCCACGGAAATGAGCCACCGCCCTTCGCGCAACTTTGGGTTGCAACGGGACGGAGTGGCTGTTTTAGGGAAAGCCCTCGAAGCTGCTCGCGTGGACGCCCACAAAGTGAACGTCGTATGGATGGGAAACCCCTACGCCCTTCGTGACTTCATGCCGCTGCGCGAACGTGCCTCCACGCTCATGGTGGCCTACCAAGACGATGCCCGCACCAGCGAAGCCGTGGCCGATGCCTTTGCGGGAGTCGTCCCAGCACGTGGCGTGTTGCCAGTTTCTCCTGTCGATGCGGCCTGGGCCGCGGGCGACGGGCTGAACTGGGAAGGCCACCAGCGACTGGGAAGGCCAGTGGAAGGACGGCTCGGGTTTTGGCAAACCCCATCTGGCCAAGTAGACAGCCTTTTGAATGTGGCCTTGAAGGAAGAGGCGTTGCCGGGCGCGCGCGTGGTGGTGGCGCATCACGGCCAAATCGTTCTCGACAAGGCTTTCGGGACCTTGGACGGCACGCACCCTGTCACGCCTGAATCCGTGTACGATTTGGCGTCCATCACCAAGGTGGCCGTCACGGGCAACGTCCTAATGCACCTCGCGTCACAAGGGAATTTGGACATCGACGCGTCCATGGCTCGGCTTCTTCCAGAATTGAGCGACCACCCGCTCGGCACGCGCACGCCTCGGGAGTTGTTGACGCACCAAGCGGGGCTCGAATCGTGGATTCCGTTCTACGTGTCCGCGCTGGCCGACAGCTCTGGAGTCTTTGGGACCGAACCCACCGACGGTTGCGGCATTGAGGTGACTCCGTCGATGTTCCTCGAGGACGCGTACACGGACTCGGTGTGGTCCATGATTCTCAATGCGGAATTGGACCCCGCAGGCAAATACCGGTACAGCGACCTCGGCTTTTACATGTGGATGCGCATGTTCAAGCAGCGCGGCCTGAACGTGGCGGATTGGGTGGATCGCGAACTCGCCAAACCTTTGGGGTGGTCGAGCTTTGGATTCAACCCGCTCGGACGAGGAATCGACACCGACCTTATTGCCCCCACTGAATTGGACGAAGCGTTCAGGAAGTGCGTGGTGCACGGAACGGTGCACGACCCCGGTGCGGCGATGCAAGGCGGCGTGGGGTGCCACGCGGGCCTGTTTTCCAACGCCTACGACTTGACCGAGCTCGGCGAAGCTTGGCTGCGAGGCGGAAAGCTCCGGGGCGTGGAAGTGGCCCCCGCAGACGTGCTCGCGAAGTGGACCCAGCGCGGGTTTCCGGCAGGAGACAACCGACGCGGCATCGTGTTTGACAAGCCAGCCCTCGACCCCGACTCCGGCCCCACGTGCGACCTCGCCTCTTGGGAAAGCTTTGGGCACACTGGGTTTACGGGCACGTTGTTGTGGGTGGACCCGGCCTACGATTTGGTCTACGTGTTCTTGAGCAACCGGACCTACCCCGACGCGAGCAACACGCGGTTGCTGCGGCTTGACACGCGGACAGAGATCCAGAGGGTGGTCTTGGAACATTTGGGCGCTTCAAGCCGTTTTCCTGAAGACTCATGAGCCCTTCCTCTTCCCAGCTTCGCATTGGCATTGTCTGCTACCCCACGTTTGGGGGTAGCGGCGTGGTGGCGACAGAGTTGGGAAAGGCCCTTGCTGTCCAAGGACACGAGGTTCATTTCATCACCTACAACTTGCCGGTGCGTTTGGGCTCCTTCCATCCGCGCGTCTTCTACCACGAGGTGGAGGTGAGCAAGTACCCGCTGTTCGAATACCCCCCGTATGAGCTGGTGCTGACGAGCAAGATGGTCGAGGTGGCCCAAACCCACAACCTCAACCTTCTCCACGTTCACTACGCCATTCCTCACGCGAGCGCCGCGGTCAACGCCAAGCAGATTTTGGCAGAGGCCGACCTGCACGTGCCGGTGGTCACCACCTTGCACGGCACGGACATCACGCTCCTCGGCAAGGACCCGTCGTTCAAGCCCGTGATCACCCACGCCATCAACGCCAGCGACGCGGTCACCACGGTGTCTCAGTCGCTAAAGGAGGACACGCAGCGTTTGTTTGGGGTGACGCGCGACATCGACGTCGTGCACAACTTCATATGCCCCAAGCATTTCGACCGACCTGCGGATCTTGAATTCCGAAAGCAGCTCTCCCCTTCAGGAGCGCCCATACTTTGCCACATCAGCAACTTCAGACCGGTCAAACGCATCGACGACGTCGTCAAGGTCTTCGCCAAGGTGCGTGCCGAGCGCGAGTGCACGTTGTTGATGGTCGGTGACGGGCCAGAACGCGGCAACGCCGAAGCACTCAGCCGTGAGCTCGGGGTTGCAGAGGATGTCGTCTTCTTGGGCAAGGTGAAAAACCCCATTGAGCCATTGCTGATTTCCGACCTGTTGCTCCTGCCTTCGGAGACCGAGAGCTTTGGGCTCGTGGCGCTGGAAGCCATGGCGGCCGGCGTTCCGGTGGTGTCTTCCAACGTGGGCGGCCTTCCCGAAGTCAACGCCCAGGGCAAGACCGGATTTTTGCGCCCCGTCGGTGACGTCGAAGGCATGGCCCAAGACTGCCTCCAAGTGCTTGACGACACTCGCCTTCCGGCCTTTCGCGATCAGGCCAAGGGCCGATCCCAGCTCTTTCACATCGAACGCATTTTGCCCCAGTACCTGGCGGTGTACGGCCGCGCCTTGACCTTGAATCCCGCATGAGCACGTCACGCATTGGAGACCGCATCCTCATGTCCAGCCAAGGAGACCGCTGGATCGCCACCATCGCAAGCACCATCCCCTCTTGGCAACGGCAATCGTTGGAGATTTGGTTTGGCGCGTGGATGGGGTTGGGCGCCATGCTCGCCTATGGCGTGTACACCTACCCTGGGTCAGAACGCACCTTCTACCTGATTTGCATGGGGTTTTGGGCCTTCTTCGCCCTCAAAGCATTCCGGGCGGTCCGTTGGCGCCGCTCCGGAATCGAAGTGATTCAACTGAGTTCGAAAGGCTTGGAGATGCGGTTGGACTTCGGCAAGAAACAAGGCACCGCCTCTGTTCATTCGCTGGACGTGGTTGAACCCGCGGCGGTCCCCGAGCCAAATCCTCGGTCGTTCATGGAATCCATGGAACAGCAATTTTGGGTCGTCGGAGGGGACCGCATCCAACTTCAAATCGGAGGGAAAACCCACGTATTTGGGAAGCAACTTCCCTTGCGTGACGCCGAACAATTGGCCAAGGCCTTCAACCAGAGGCTGGCCAAACTTCAGAAACAGGGGGCCTAACGTACTCGCCTGAGACGCCGGCCAATTTCTGGCGTGCGCCCGCAAACACTTCGGATGCTGACAGGAACCCCTAGGCCATTCTTGGGGCATGAAACAGCGACTTGGCCTGCGCGCAGCAGGAATCTTTGTGCTCGCTTGCCTCTCAATTGGCTGCCTGCCCGAGGACTGCGCCCCACCTTCCCTTGTGGTGTTGGATGCCTTTGGCGAACCGCCCACCGAAGGATTTGTTTTGCTCACCCAATCGACCGGCACGAGCGGCGGCAACCTTCCTCTGACTTGGGAAGTCTTGGGAGACACCCTTCATTGGGACCCCGTAACGGGTCACGTCACCGCCACCCAAGCCATCCCCCCAAACGCTTGGTGGAGCGTGCATTCTCCTGACCCCCTTGACCGGGACGTGTGGCGAAACACAAGGACCGAAGTGGAGACCCAGGATACGGTGATTTTGGCGATCAAGGTGCCGTTTCACGTGACGGCTCGCCTGCACCGAGGGGTTGGAGCCACCGTGTCCCATTACACGCTGGAGTCATCCAGCCTCAAGGACGCACCTGCCGTGCTGGAAACCTGGGACGTGACAACCGGAGCCGTGGTGTCCGACGGTCACCTCGTTGCGAATTCCTTCCCGGCGACCTTGAAGCTGCTTCGTCACACGTCTTCGCCGACGTCAACACGTCCAGTGGCTACAACGGAAGTCGATTTCATCGGAAGCACCACGGCCATCCATGCTCACTGGTCCGATTTGGACTTCCACAAGGAACTGCCATGAAGGGGGTCTTCAGCAATTTGTTGTTTCTGACATGCCTTGTTCAGGCTGCTGTCGCTCAACCCTACCTCGCCCCTTTGCCGGACATCCCTCCGTGGTGCATCGATTCGGGAGCCGGCAATGCAGATGTCTCTGTCCTCTACGACGGCGTTCTCGTTCAGGGGGCCGCAACCGTTCGCATGGGGTCAGACAACGTGTTTGACCGTCCGGTCATCCTCGTGGAAGGGTTTGACTTCGGCTCCGGGTGGGACGAAGACCAGCTTGGGTTTGGCCTCATCACCTGGACCCGCATTCACGGAACAGACCCCCTGAACTTTCCTATGGGCTTGGATTACCGACCGATGTTGGACGACTTGCATGCCGCCGGAGCCGACTTGGTCTTTCTCGACTTTGCCGAAGGGACCACCTCCCTTCAATCCAAAACGGCCTTGTTGACGCACGTCCTTGGCCTCATACGTGATCACCAGGTGGGCAGCATTCCCGGCGTACTCGTGGGAGTCAGCATGGGCGGCGTGGTCGCACGAATGGCGCTCTGCCAATGGGAGTTGGAAGGTTCACCGCACTGCATTGGACAATACCATTCCATCGATGCTCCTCACCTTGGAGCGACCCTCCCTGTCAGCCTTCAAGCCCTGATACTAGGTCTTTCCACAATGAGTGAAACAGGCCTTTCCCTTTGGCACGCCCTCAACTCCTCGGCGGCACACCAACTCTTGCAGCACCACATTGCGAACAACGGCATGCACGACGACATCCAAGACGTGCTGTCCAACCTCGGTTGGCCCCAAAGATCTTTGAATTTCAATGTGATCAACAGCCGAGAAAATGCGACGGCGCCCCTGACTTCTGACCCTTTGCTCCACATCGAATGGGGATTGGAATGGCCCTGGGACGTGACCACTTGCTTTGTACAAGCCGACAGGTGGTCTGCTCCTCCCTCACAAGGGACAGCCACGTATGCCCTTCCTGGGGAATTGTTCTCCCTGAGCGGAATGGATCCCTTGGAGGTCGGAGTACTTACGTTTCCCCAACCCATGCACGACGCAGAGGCTGCTGCTGGTTCAGAGGCGGGGCACATTCAGGATCTCGCCGCAGCTCTGATGGCAAGCATTCCCCTGCCCATTCTTCATTCCAACCTGCAAACGGGGGCCACTTTTGTCCCCTTTGAAAGTGCCCTTGGGGTGACCGACGAACCTGAATCCCCTTGGGATGACGTGTCGACTGCCACGGAAATCGAGCCGAGAGAAACGCACGCCTCATTGCCGTCACATCACCGCAATTGGCTTTGGGAACGAATGCATGCCATCTGGCATGACTCCGAAGTCTGGGCCAACATTTACTCTGCGGAGACATCCATCACGATGGGTTGGCAGGATCCGCTGGTCCGCACGCTCCCGGGCGGGCTCGTGACGCAAGAAGGTCAGCTGGTCGTGGGAAATGCGGAGGAGCTCTTTGAGGTGCACACCTCGCCTTGCGAAGGCAACTTCCGTGCCGAAGATGGAGGCGAAATCCACGTTGGCCTCGCTCCTTCCGCACATGGCATCTTAAGAGTGGGCAGCGGGACTTCCCTGTTTGTCGGACCTGGTGGGCGCCTAGACATTCATAACGGGTCAACCCTTGTGGTGGAACCGCACGGCCATCTCCACCTCGAAGGAGGGCTCGTGGTGGTGCACGACGGAGGAATCCTGGAAATCCAACCTCAAGGAATGATGGGCGCTTCTGGCGGCATGCTCAGGCTGGATGGCAACGAGGCCACGTGGAACATGCAAGGCAAACTCACCCTTACGTCAGGTGAGGCACTCGTCGTGGACAACGAAGGCCATATGAATTGTCTGCCTGGGTTGGTCATGCACCTGCCTCACCTTTCGTCTTGCAAAATCAACCAAGGAACCGAAGGAGAGATCTCGATGAAGGGAGAAATGATCCTGCAGGGATCTGGCAAATTCGAGGTGCGAGGTGGGCATGTTGGATTTTTAACCAGCGGCACGCTCCTCGCTCATACACCTACGGAATGGGACGACGTGGAATTCGTGGCCGAATCCAGTTCAGAAATCCACGTTCGCACCTCCTCAACGACAACCCTCGACGACTGCGAACTCGGAAACCTTCTTTGGCACCATGAATGCGCGAGCAGTTCACCGTCCTTGTTCAAGCTCAAAGACTGCCAATGGGTTCATGGACGCTGCGCCGTCCAAGGCGGACGGGCTCGACTCACAGACAACCACTTTGACCACGCTGTTGTCGACCTCGATTCGCTCGCTTACCCTTCGCGACTCTCGGGAAATTACATTCACGCTGCATTTTACGAATCCACTCCGTCAGTAAGCATCAGCGACACTCCACATGAGGTTTGGATTGAAAGCAACAGGTGGATCGGAGGAAAGGGCTTGGAGATCATAAACAGCCGTGCCATCGCCTCGTGCAACCGATGGGAACAATGCCAAACAGCTTTCTTGATGCAAGGGATTTCTTCTGGCTGCTTCTCCCCTGCTTGCGGAGGAGGAAACAACCGTTTGTTGAACAACGGCACGCACTTCAGGGTCCTCAATGCGCCCATGCCTCAACTCGATTTTGGCAGCAATCACATTGGTCCGGTTTCCGAAGTGGTGGTTGCCGGGGAAACAACCCTTCCTTTCTCGTCGTGGACGGTGCAGGGTGCAAGCTGGGATGTCAGCCTCTTGGACAACCCGTGGTTCAGCCCAATTCCAGCAAGCCTCTTTTCCAACGCGTCGGGCGTGTGCACTCCTGTTTCGTGCTTTGCTCAAGACATCGTGGCAGAGTCCGGATGCGATGACACGGTCTCCGAAAAACCGCTAACCAAAGCCAAGCCCCTTCAACGCCTCTGGAACGTGCTCGGTCAATCGGTTCTTCACCGAAGGGATGCCATCAATCCAACTGACTGAAATGATCCACCGCCACCAGGTACCCCGTCTTTCCCAAACCTGAAATGCAGGCCTTGGCTGCCGAGGCGGTCAAGCTGGTGCGTCGAAAGGACTCTCGGGCGTGGATGTTGGAGAGGTGGACTTCGACGGTGGGGATGCCAATGGCTTCGACGGCATCACGCAACGCCACGGAGGTGTGGCTGTAGCCACCCGGGTTGAAAATGACCCCGACGCACGACTGGGCCGCGTCATGCAGGGCGTTGATGAGCTCGCCTTCCACGTTGCTTTGAAAGGTGCTCAGCTCAAATCCTCGGGCCGACGCGTGGTCACGCACGGCGGCTTCGAGCTCAGCAAGGGTCAACGTGCCGTACATCGCGGGGTCGCGTTGTCCGAGCAGGTTGAGGTTGGGTCCGTGAATCAGGGCGAGTCGCTTGCTCATTGGAGAACGAGAGGTTTGAGTCCGTGGACAAACAGCACCTCTCCCAATCCGTTGAAGCGCTCGAACGCGTCTTCGCCCATGGTGTCGATGTCTTGTTTGTTGAATCCCAAGATGACAAGGTCTGCACCGCCCGATTTGTTCTTGATGGTTTGAACGGAACTCGACTCGTGGGTGACGTGTTCGATGTTTTGTTCCGCGATGGGCAGGCGCCCTTCCACGATGCTCGAACGCAGCGCTTCCTCCTCTTCCTTGGCGTTTTCTCCATCGTGAAGGAAGAACACGCTGATGCTTGAATCCCGCCAATCGGGGTGTCCTTGAAGGATGTACGCCAGCAAAATCATCAAGCTGGAGTTCGTGGCATCCTCGGGGTTGATCCAAAGGTGGATGTCGTGTTTGTTGCCAAACTCCCTACCGCTGCTGCGCAACAACGCCAAATCCAACCCTGCCGCCACAAGCAAGGAGAAGTTGTCGAGCAACTGGTCGCGGTTGGCGGGATGGTCTGGGGCGTACTCCATCAGAAACAAGTTGTTGCCCTTTCCTGAAATCCCTGGGAGCTGGATGCACTGCGCAATGGCCGAAGTGTACGACGGGCTGATGATTGTGTCGAGGTGCACGCGGCTCTTGTTGCCCCGAGCTCGTTTGACCAACTCTGCTTGGGCAAGGCGGGCGTCCTTTTGGGTCTCCTCGCTCAGGAATCCCTGAATGAAATGCATGTAGGTCCCAAACCCGTGCTGGAAGGCCACCCATCTCACCATGTCAAACCCTTCTTTGCGTAGGAAGGTGTCCGGCGAAATGGCCAGCACAAACGGACGCCATCCAGTCGATTCTTCGAGGTCGTCTTCGTCGCTCATTTGAAGCGCGAGTTGAAGCGCGCGCTGCATTTGGAAGATGATGCCTCGGAAGAGGCGGACCATTCCTTTTTGGCCTCCTCCGTGGCGCGACACCCACGCGTGGATGCCGACCATGATCAACAGGCTGGCCGTCGCGTACGTCGGGTTCATCCCAAACATCAGCACCACGCACAGCACCGCCCCCATCAGACTCACGGACCAATGCGATCGGAACGTCGGACGGTAGCTCGGATCGGCCGCCATGTGCTCCAAGAAGGACACCAGGCAGATGGCACCGTACGTCACCATGAAGAACATGGAGATGATTTCCGCCACCGCGTTGATGTCGCCCATCAGCACGAAGGCAAAGGCGATCAGGCACGTGGCCAAGGACGCTCGGACAGGCTCTTGTTCCGCACCACGCCCCTTCTTCAGCCACGTGGACATGCCTTCTGGGAAGATGCCATCCGCGGCGATGGCTTGAAGCGTTCTGGGCGCAACCATCACAGAGCCGAGCGCTGAACTCATGGCGGCTGCGGCCAAGCCGACGGGAACAATGGGACCCCAAAGCGCGATGTTCTCCATGTACAACTCGTCGCTGGCCAGCGCCTCGAGAGGTGCGGACCACCACAGCTTGATGGCCACGGCCACGTAAATCACCACCCCCACAACGGTGGCCCAAATGGTTCCCGTGGGGATGCTGACACGCGGGTCCTTCAAGTCGCCACTCAAGCCAAGCCCCGCCGCGATACCCGTGAATGCCGGGAAAATGAACGTGAACACTTCGAAAAATCCAAACCGCCGAATGGCGGTTCCGTCCCCGAGAAGCAAGACATCCGGAATGGTGCCGATGGGGTTCAGGTCGGGGTTTCCGGGTCCGCTGCCTGCGAAGAACATGACGAGTGCGGCAAACAGGAGAACCACCACCACATACAGAGCCTTGACCCCGAGGTTGGCGCCTTTGCCAATCATCAGCAACGTCAAAAATGCCATGACCCCGAGGTTGACCCACATGGGGTCGACAAACACCCCATGGGCCACGTCCGCCCAATGGAGCAAGTCCCGGCAAGCCACGGTAAACGCAATGACGTAGAACGCCACGCTGATCGCTTGAGACAGGTAAAGCGCCATGCCAATGGCTCCTCCAATGTTCAACCCAAACGACCTGGAAATCATGTAGTAAGCACCGCCTCCCTCCACCTTTTGATTGGTGGCAATTTCCGCCACTGCGAGGGCGGTGGGCACCGTCACGAGGTGACCCACAAAGACAATGAGCAAGGTGGAAACCAACCCCACGTGGGCCACGGCGTACCCAAAACGGAGGAACAGAATGGCCCCCAAAATGGTCGAAATGGCCGTCAAAAACACGGGCCACGTGCCCATGGTTTTGAGGTTGGGTTGCGGCGTCATGGGGTCAAGGTACAATGGGTGTGCGGCGCGAATCCGAATGCGAGGCACGGGTTATTCACCACCCGATGACCACGAAACCACTGCATGAAGCGGAAGGTGATCGCTGATGAAATGTTCTTTCACGATGATTTCGTCCACGCACGTCCACTGCGTGTCTAGTCCTTTGACGTAGATGGCGTCGATGCGAGGACCGCCTGAGGACCCCTCGGGGTTGAACGTGGTGTAGGTTGGGAATGTTTTTCGGCACCGCGCTTGGACCTTGTCGTAGGTGTCGGCAAAGCCCGCCTGCTCCAAAACGTCCCGGCCCGGTGCGCCGGATTCCTCGTTGAAATCTCCGAGGACGGCCGTAGCGTCCGCCCCATGAATGGCGTCCAGTGCAGCGATCAGGCGAGCGCTCGATTCCCGGGCTTCCGCCGAAACGTGACTCCAGTGCGTGTTGTAAACGCGGACTCGCTTTCCCGTCGCGACATGGTGGAACCACGCCACCGTGACGATGCGCGGCAGGTCCGCCGACCACCCCACTGCGCCGGGGGTTTGCCAATCGGAGGCAAGCCACAGCGTTTCGTGGTGCAAGAGCTCCCATTTGCCGTGGTGGTAAAAGATGGGGCACGCCTCCCCGCCCCCGTCCGCATCGCGTCCCTGGCTGACGTGGGACATCCAGGGCAGGCGTTCGGCGAGGTCTTGAACTTGGTGAGGCAAGGCCTCCTGCACGCCGACGATGTCGTAGAAGCCGACGATTTGGGCCACATCATCGCGGCGCTCCTCCCACTTGAGGGGGTCAGCGGGATTGTCGTAGCGAACGTTGAAGGTCGCCAAGGTCCACTCTCCCTCCCGAACCTGGGCCTGAGACGGCAACACCACGCCCCACACGAGGGCCAAAAGCGACGAAAAACCCAGGGTTCGAGCCATGACACGAAGGTACCCAAACTGCACGTGGCATCCGCACGCAGGAGGTGACTTCGCCGCGTACCTTTGCCCCCCATGGGAGGTCAACGACGCGTGAAAAGAACGTTCCACAAAGGCCAGGTGCTGACCCTGACCATCGACAGCATGGCCTTTGGAGGCAAGGGCATTGCCCGCTTGGAAACGGACAAGGGGCCCTTCGTGGTCTTCGTCCAAAACGCATTCCCAGGCCAAACCGTCGAAGCCCAAGTGGTCAAATGCAAATCGCGCCATGCGGAATGCCGGCTGCTTCGCGTGGTGGAGCGGGCGGCGTACGAAGTCGACCTTCCGTACCAACCCATCCCGGGCGCGCCGTACGCCTCCGTGCCGATGGAGCGTCAACATGCGTGGAAAGAAGAAACCTCGCTTGACCTGTACCGTCGCATTGGGCAGGTGGACAACCTCGATGAAATCTACCAAGGCCTCGTTCCTTCCCCCCTCGACTGGCACTACCGCAACAAAATGGAGTACAGCTTCTCCGAGATCCGGCATGATTTGGAGACCGATGAAAAGGTGGATGATTTTGGGCTTGGTTTCAAGCACCGAGGAACGTGGTGGGCCGTTGAAAACCTCGACGACGACAGCGGGTTGTTTGATGCGCTCGTGGAAGGCACCCTGCACGAGGTTCGGAAATGGTGTGAGGCCACGGGGTTGCCGGCTTGGCATCCGCCCAAACGCGAAGGGTTCTTCCGATTCCTCGTCGTGCGCAAGAGCTACGCCGACAACGGATTGCTCGTCAACTTGGTCACCACGTCTGATGCGCCGTTGGACGAAAAGGGATTCGTCGAATTGATTCGAGGGTTGTGGGGAAACCGTGTCCAAGGCATCCTGCACACGGTCAACGACGACAAAGGCGAGCGCGTGGAAGCACGGGAGGGCATGTCGCGTTTGATTTGGGGCGAAAGCGTGGTGACGGAAGTGCTCCACGGGTTGTCGTTTGGGATCAGCATGGCGTCGTTCTTTCAGACCAACCCCAAATCGGCAGAACGCCTTTACGCGGAAGTGATGGCCTTGGCACTCGACGGTGTGGAAGAGCGACCCCACGACGTCATCATGGACTTGTTCTGCGGCACGGGCACCATCGGACAGCTCGTCGCCAAGAACGCGAACACGCCCGTGGTGGGCGTGGACATCGTCGCGCAGGCCATCGAGGATGCCAAAGACGCCGCCATACGGAATGGCTTGGAAGGGGTGGAATTCGTGGCAGCGGACGCCGGGAAATTCCTTCTAGAACACCCGGAATACCAGGGCAAAATCCACACGGTCATCCTCGACCCGCCACGCGCCGGAATTTCACCAAAGACGCTGCGCAAAGTGATGCGGCTGGGAGTACAGCGATTGGTCTACGTCAGCTGCAATCCCGCGACCCAAGCGCGCGACCTTGTGGAACTGCGCGCGCAGGGGTACGAATTGAAATCGCTGAAGCTCGTCGATCAATTCCCGCACACCGCTCACGTTGAAGCCGTGGCTCTGATTGAGCGAATCCCAGGATTTCAACCGAACTTGCAGGCATGAGCACGATTCGAGATTTGGTCATGCCTCACCAGACCATCGTCCGCAAATTGGACCGGATGGCGCGCGAGATGTTGGAAGTCCACTACCAGGAGGACACCCTCGTCCTGATCGGCATTCACGGCCAAGGCGTGCCGATTTGCGAGGCGCTGGCGCGTCGCCTTCGGGAGCTGTCCGACATCGACATTGTGGTGGGGACGCTGCGCATGCACAAGGATTTGCCGCTGGACCACGCCATCGAATGCGATGTGGCCATGGATCAGCTCAATGACCGCATCGTGTTGCTCGTTGACGACGTATTGAACTCAGGCCGAACCCTCATCCACGGCGTCCAATTCTTGCTTCAAGGAAGGCCCCGTGAGGTGCATACCGCGGTGCTGGTGGACCGCAAGCACCGCTCCTTCCCCATCCGGGCCGATTACTGCGGCCTGACGCTCAGCACCCACTTGAACGAGCACATCGCTGTGGATTTGAGCGACACGGAAAACGCCACCGTTCACCTCGAGCGTCCTGCCGTCTCCGAGTAAATCCCCCAACTCAAGCAAGCAAGCCTGCTGACGCCCGCTTGCTTAGGGTTCCAAGCGCCACTGGATGCTCGCCAAAGCGTCGTCGAGGGCCTCGTCCGACGTCAAGTCTTGTTTCCAAGTCACGTGGGCGGAGCCGTAGCATGCCGCTCGTGTCAGCATCATCCGCTCCACGACCCGCTTCAGCTCGGGCCCCGATTTGTCATGAATCAAGGGACGGTGCTCTTGCCCTTGCTGCAAGCGCTCCAACAGGGTGTCCAAAGGAGGTTGCAAAGCGATGACCAACGACCGCCGCCGCATCCATTCCATCGCGCCGTCGGCGCAGGGCGTACCTCCTCCGGTGGCTAACACAATGGGATCCAACGGCCTCAAGGCATCGGACAACGCATCCTGTTCCGCCTCGCGGAAAGCCGGTTCGCCGAGGTTGTCAAAAATGTCGCGGACCGACATGCCCAGCATGCGCTCCACCTCTTTGTCCGTATCCACAAACGGACGCCCTAAGCGATCCGCCAAGGCTTGCCCCACGGTGGTCTTGCCCGACCCCATGAAGCCAATGAGAGACACATGCATTCGCCGGTCATTTGATGTTCACCGCGAAAAGGTCGTGCCCTTCGAGGTTCCCCACAAGCCGATCTCCAGATTTAATCCGACCGACGCCTGCGGGTGTTCCGGTGAAGATCAAATCCCCCACTTTCAACGTCATGAATTTGGACACTTCGGCGATCAATCGGTCCACGGAGAAGAGCATGTCTGCGGTGTGTCCCTTCTGAACCACATCGTCGTGATTTTTCAACGAGAAGCGCAAATCCTGAACCGGTTTGCCCAGCGATTCCAGGGACATGAATTGGCCGATGACCGCGGATCCGTCGAAGGCTTTGGCACGCTCCCAGGGATGCCCTTTGGCCTTGAGTTTGGATTGAATGTCTCGTGCGGTGAAATCAATGCCCAAGGCCACTTCGCTGTAATACCTCGGAGCATGGGCCTCAGAAATGGTTTTCCCCAAACGATCCAGCTTCACCACCAATTCCACCTCGTGGTGCACATCTTGGGTCCACTCTGGAATGTAGAAGGGGTGCTTGTGGCTGAGGATCGCGCTTTGGGGTTTGAGAAACACCACGGGCTCCGAAGGAACTTGGTTGCCAAGCTCTTTGGCGTGATCCGCGTAGTTGCGGCCAATGCAAATGATTTTCATGGAAGAGTCAATCGTTCACAAAGAACGTCACCTCCACCCTTCGGTCCAAAGCACCCTGGTTCGTAGCCCGTTCTTCCCCAAAGTAATTGAGGACCACTCGGGTCGAACCCACCCCGCTCTCAAGCAGATGCGCTCGCACCGCTTGGGCGCGTTTCTTGGACAGCGCGAGGTTGGCCGAGCGATCCCCTGTTACGTCCGCATGGCCCGTGCAGACTACCCGCAGTTGAGGATACATCCCCATGTATTCCAACACTTCGTTCAACTGAAGTTGGGCTGTCAACGTCAGCCTGGAACTGCCCTCGTAGAACTGAACGTCGAACGAAGCAGGCAAATTCAGGTCCCGCAAGGCCGGGTCGGTCGAGGGCGTGCTTCGGGTGGGCGACCAGGTTACCTCCGCCAAATCACGTCGCGTGGATCCAGCTCCCGCACCGGAGGCCCCGCCTTGTTCCAGCGCCGTCAACCGTGCCTCTTGGGCCTCCACCACGTCCAAAATGCGCTGCATCATGTCCTGCATGGCCTGCCACTCAGAGGACACCTCCATAGATCCTTGGGAATCATCTGGCCACGAACTTCCGTCTTGGCTGTCCAAAAGGGACATGGTTTCCAAATTGAAGTTGAGTTCCAAGGGCTCAAGAGGGTTGTCGTCTCGGTTCATCCACTTTTCGAGCTCTTCCACGGGCAGCTCCTGCTCAACGGTTCCAATTTTGACGAGGAGGCCGTGATTCACGTAGCGCCCCAATTCCACCCCACACTGCAGCAGCAATTCTTGAATGCGTTGTTCGATCAACACGTAAGTGCGCTCTTCGAAGCTCCGGCTTCCGGCACCCCTCATGCGCTCCACGTCGCGCATGTCCAATTCCTCAAAGTCTTGCAACAAAAGCCCCACCTCCTCTGAAAATCCGGAAAACGGTTCTTGCCCTTCGAACGAGCGAATGCGCATCAAGTCTCGTACAATCCGCTCCATGTCTCTCGAGACGCTTCTGACAGAGGACTCCCAGCCAATGTCCTGTCCGTCCACTTTCATCTCCCCTCGCAAGTAGACTCCCAAAGCTTGGACGGCAAGTCCACGCAGTTGCTCCAACTCCGGATCGGGCGCTGAGGAATAGTAATTGACCACCAACGTCCCTTCCTTGCTCCCCGTCTTGATCGGCTTGCCCTGACTTTGTGCCTGCGCGAAAACCGCGCATCCGGCGAGCACAAGGCACACCAGTGCACGGCGCGCACTTCGGAGTGCACCCGTCACTTGGTCAAGGGCGATCATACCCAAATTTCGGAAATTTTATGTAAATCACTTCCCCTCGCGGCGAAGAACCGTCCGAACCGTGTACAGGAGGATCTTCACATCGAGCAACAAGGAGATGTTTTCGAGGTACATGATGTCGTACCGGAGGCGCTGCCGCATCTCGTTCACGTTCTCCGCGTAGCCGTATTTCACCTGCCCCCACGACGTGATGCCGGGACGCACTTGTTGGAGGCGAAGGAAGTGAGGACTGTGCTGGACGATTTGGTCTGCAAAAAAGGCGCGCTCAGGCCGGGGGCCCACGAGCGACATTTCCCCTTTCAGAACGTTCCAAAACTGAGGCAATTCGTCCAACCGAAGCTGCCTCAAGCGCTTGCCCACACGCGTGATGCGTGGGTCGTCGTCCGAGCTGAGCTGAGGTTTAAGGCCTTCGGCGTTTTGGACCATGGTCCGAAACTTGATGATCTGAAAGGGCTTCCCATGTTGGCCCAAACGCTCTTGGCGGTAAAACACCGGCCCCTCCGAATCGCGCTTCACGCGCAGGGCGACCCATGCCAACAACGGAGACAAAACGGCCAAGGCCAAGGTGCTGCCGAGGATGTCCATGAATCGCTTCAGCACACGCATGCCTTGGCTCAATCCCACGCGGCTGAGGTTCACCAAGGGCACCCCAAACAAGTTGCTCGACCGCACGGTGCCGGCCATGTAATCCAACGAGCTCGGAACCACGAGGATTTCCACTCCTTTGCCCTCTAGCACTGCAATCCAACCCAGCATGGCCTCCTGTTTGGACACCGTTGTGGTCAAGACCGCCCGATCCAATTCGTGGTCGTCCAGCCACCGGCCGAGCTTGCTCAAATCCGCTTCCAGCTCTGACACACTCATGCTGGCCAAAACGTGCCACCCTTTTCGGCCTGGCGTGTCGTCCAAGTCTTGCAAGAATTGATTGTTGTCCTCGGCCGCGCCAACCAAGATGGTGGCGAACGCCCAGTCCCCGGATTGCACTTTGGAGACCACACGCGAGGTCCAAAGCCAACGGCCAAGCAGCACCAACCCAATGTGCGCGGACATCCAGACAGCCAAAGATTGGTAGTGATCGATGTGGGTGCGAGTCACGTCGTCGAGCAGCAGAGCGAAAAAGAGAACCACCCCGCCGAGGGCCCCCGCACGAACCACTTGGCGAACCTCCAACCCGCGATGGCGCCTGCGCACGTCGAGGTACATCCCCATCAAGGCGTGAACGCCCCACCAAAAGAGCGGCACCACCACCATGGCGACCCAAAAGTTTGCGTCGGGCGCAACGTCCACCTCCACCCCAAAGTGCCGAGGTTCAATCACGCTTTTCCGGAACCAAAACAACGCGGCCCATGCTGCGGCAGAGGCAAGGCCGTCGGTCACCAAATACCGCAACCACCATCCATCCCACGGTTGATGATTCCGAGCCTTGGGGGCAGTCACGTCAATCGTCAAAGTGCACAAACTTGAAGTTGTCCAACCAAATGTTGCCCTCGGTCCCGTCCGCTTGAATGTTGGCGATCAAGCTGATTTCAAACGAACCGGCATCGGGCATGGAGGACAACGCGGGGTACAAATCGAGGTACATCTTGTTCCAAACGCACGTGCCTTCTGAATCGCATGTGGGATTCAGCACCAAAATCGGCAAACTCCCCGCCTGACTCCCTCCAAAGACCTGAAGCCCCACCATGAACGAAATGTCGCACTTGTAGTGAAATTCGAGGTAGACCGGGCGGTCATCTGGCAAATCGAAGAACTGTTCGTGGGTCACCGCATTGAGCTGTGTGTGGGCGCTGTCCATGCGGATGTACCCGCAGGCTTCCCCTTCAAACACCTCGGAGGGTTCCGTGATTCGAATCACCTCGACGTTGCTGTTTGCGCTTTCCAAAAAGCGATTCGCCGACTCAAAGTCCTCGGCCAAAATCACCTTGGTCGTCAGCGCCTCTGTGTCCACGTAGCCTCCCGCAAAGTCGACCACCTCTTCGGTCGTGGGGTCGCCGTCCATCGTGACGGTGCTGACTTCGTAAAACGGGTAGGTTCGGCGCGTGGCGGACACCCCGTTCGCCCGGATCCCAGGAACCAAGGTGTACGTGGCCTCCTCCCCTGCGGGAAGCGCCACCGTGGCCGGCAACGGGTACACCCCCACAACGTCGGTGGTGCTGTAAATCCAAACCTCCTCCACGCGGTGCGCCGCCGTCCCTTGGGACGGCGTGGTGGCGAGCTCGTAATCGCTCACGCGAAGGACCTCCGGCGCGCCCAAATCCCACCGATCCGTCTGGCACCCCGCCGCACCCACGACGAGCATCGCCGCAGCGAGACGCGTGAGGATCTTCCGCATGGAGTTGAGCACTTGGGACAACGACAACCGTTCAGAGACTTTCATGCCATGCGAAGGTACTCCCTCACGCGCATCGCACGCACCGCGAGGCCCCCGGCATCAACATGAGTCGACCTACTGGGATGTCGTCCCCACACCTCGTGCACTTGCCGTACTTCTCGTCGCGCATGCGTTCCATGGCTTTTTCGAGCTGGCTTTTCTCTTCTTCGAGCTGACGCAGCGCGGCTTCGTTCACGCTTCGGTTGTTGATGGCGTCCATTCGGCTCACACGACCAATGGCCTCGCTCGGCGGGATGGGTTTGGTGAGCTCACGGTATTCCGCAATGCGCTCCTCGACGTCCGCCAGTTTTCGGTTGGCACGTTCGACGATTTGGGTCAACTCGTCCGGGGTCATGCCTTCAAGGTACGCAATGTGAACAGGTCGGGGACAACTCGGATGACGCGGAGCGGAGAAAAGTGTTTAGGTCCTGCTACTTTTGCGCCACGATTCTCTCACCCCCAATCTCCTCCCATGAAGTTCTTCATTGACACCGCCAACCTCGACCAAATTCGCGAAGCTCAAGCCCTCGGCATCCTCGACGGCGTGACCACCAACCCCTCTTTGATGGCCAAGGAAGGCATCGCAGGAGACGCGGCGGTGAAGGCCCACTACAAAGCCATTTGTGAGATTGTGGACGGCGACGTCAGTGCGGAAGTCATTTCCACCGACTTCGAAGGCATGGTGCGGGAAGGGGAAGAATTGGCCGCCCTGCATGAAAACATCGTGGTGAAGGTTCCGATGATTCCTGAAGGCATCAAAGCCATCAGCCACTTCACGGAAAACGGCATCCGCACCAACTGCACGCTCATTTTCTCTCCTGGGCAGGCGTTGATTGCGGCCAAAGCAGGCGCCTCGTACGTGAGCCCTTTCATTGGACGTTTGGACGACATCAGCTCTGACGGCATGGACTTGATCGAAGACATCCGCAACATCTTCGACAACTACGACTTCGGCACGGAGATTCTCGCGGCCAGCGTTCGCGGACCCATGCACGTCATCGAGTGCGCCAAGCTCGGTGCTGATGTGATGACAGGTCCTTTGAGCGCAATCATGGGCTTGATGAAGCACCCGCTGACCGACAGCGGACTGGCCCAATTCTTGGCCGACCACGCCAAGTCCAACGCGTAAGCAGACCTTCCCATTCGAACGCACCGGTGGCGCACCTCGTCAAACTCCACGACCGCAATCCTGATCCGCGCAAGGTGAAGGAAGTTTTGGACTGCCTTGAACGTGACGGGCTCATCGTGTGCCCCACCGACACAGTGTACAGCTTTGCCGCCAAGCTTGGGAGCCCCAAGGGGTTTGACCGGCTCGCCCGGGCCAAGGGCATCAAGCCGGACAAGGCCCACTTTTCCTTGCTCTGCGCAGACCTCAGCGACTTGAGTCAATACGCCCAGCACATCAGCAACCCCCTGTTCAAGCTGATGAAACGTGCGTTGCCGGGCCCCTACACCTTCGTGTTGCCCGCCAGCAGCGAAGTGCCCAAGCTCTACCGAAGCAGCAAAAAGACCATCGGAATTCGGGTGCCTGACCACCCCGTGGCTCAGCACATCCTACGGGCGTTGGGCAAGCCGCTCGTCGTAAGCAGTGTCCACGACGACGACGAGTTGCTCGAATACACAACGGATCCTGAGCTGATTCTGGAGCGGCACGAGCACATCGTGGATTTGGTCGTCGACGGAGGCATGGGCCAAATCGAAGCGTCCACGGTCCTTGACTGCACCGGCTCCGAGCCCGAAGTGATTCGCGAAGGCCTCGGCCCGATTGACGGGCTGTTCTAAAACCTCAGCACGAAAAAAACGGTCAGTCCCGGGCGCGTGCCGTGAGCATGGGGACGAAGGCCGCGTTTCCGTGATCCTTCTTGGTGAATTCGCGTTCGCTGATGCGGTCGATGGTCCACATGCGTTGGGTGTCGCCGTCTCCGACGGGAATGACCATGCGCCCCCCGACCTTCAACTGGCCGAGCAAGGCTTGCGGCACGTCCGGCGCCCCGCACGTGATGATGATGCCGTCGAACGGCGCAAACACTGGCTTGCCCTTGTATCCGTCCCCGTAGTACAACGCGGGCTTCCACCCCATGGCCTTTAGAAGTGGTCCGGCTGTGTCGAACAGGGCTTTTTGGCGTTCGATGCTGTGGACCTTCAGCCCGAGGGCGCAAAGGACGGCGCACTGGTACCCACTCCCTGTCCCGATTTCCAGGACCGTGTCTCCGGGATTGGCTGCAAGAAGCTCGCTCTGCTTGGCGACGGTTTGGGGTTGGCTGATGGTTTGGCCTGCGGCGATGGGAAACGCCTTGTTGGTGTAGGCAAATTGGGAAAACGCCGAGTCCAGGAAGAAGTGACGCGGCACCCGATCCATCGCCTCCAACACGCGCTCGTCCGCAATGCCCATCTCGCGCAATTCGTCCAACAGCTTGCGCCGCTGGCCTTTGTGCATGTACGTGTCTTCCGGGAGTTGCATGAGGACCAATCTACACCGCCCACTCAAGCCAAATGTGCATGACCTGTGAGCAATTTTCACATCGAATTGGTGAACAGCGCACGCGCCGCCAAGTAGCTTCGCGGCATGGTAAAGCACTGGTTCAATTGCAAGGTGAGCTCGCGTGCCCTCGACAGCGAAGGCGCGGAAGTCAAGAAGGTGGAGCAATTCGTCTTGGACGCCTACACCTACACGGAGGCGGAGACGCGTATGACCCACATCTGCGAGTACGAAGGCATCCGTCCGTTTGAGATCACGCAATTGACCAAAACCAACCTCATCGAGGTCATCCGCTACCCCGAATGCGACAAGTGGTTCCGCGTCAAGGTATCCATGACCACCTTCGACGCCGACCGCGGGTCCGAGAAAGAAAGCAGCCAGCACATTTTGTTGAGTGCGACCGACGTGCGCGACGCCTACGACAAGGTCTCGACGCACATGAACCAACTCGGCGTGGGCTACGTCATTCCTTCCATCGCCTTTCAGAAAATCGTGGAAGTCTTTCCTCAAGACGAGTGGCAAGTGGTGGACGGGCGCGAGCAGCCCAAAGAGGAAACTCACGCGCCCGTCGGACACGACGTCGCTGAAGAAGAGGCGCCGTTCGAAGCCGACGCGGTCTAAGGATTCCGTCCTTTCCCCCTACATCATCCAGCTCCACGCGCTGTCGTAAGCATCGCTGTCTTGCGCGTGCTCCAAAAGCCACCCCAAGTACGGGTCGGTGCTGAGTGTGGCGCTGTCGCCCACGAGCATGCAGGCCATCTTGGCGCGGGTTTGGGCCACGTGAATGCGACGGCTCTCGCTCAAAAAGCCCACCTCACCCCGGTCGTTGCTGCGCGTCATCGACACGATCATGCCGTCGCGCTCTTGCCCCTGAAAGCCGTCCACGGTGTGGATGGTGACGTCCGAGGAAGTCGCGACCTCACCTGAAACTACCCGCTCGCGCCACAGGTCTCGAAGCAACTCCACCTGCGCCGAATAGGGCGCCACAACGCCCAATGACATTCCCGGATGAGCCGCCAACCACTCCGTGGCGCGCTCCACAACAAATCGCGCCTCTTCCCGGTTGGACACGCTGCCCCCTTCCTCCGAACGCTCTTCCTCAAAACCACAGCCCGCTGTGTCCACCCACAACCAAGGCTTGAGCCCTTCCAATGACCGAGAGGCCACCGCCTCATGAGCCTTCAGTTTTCCGTCGTAGAATTGAGCGTTTCCGGCGGACATGATTTGGCTGTGCATGCGATGCTGCACCTCGAGCATGACGGTTTGGTCGGGAAATTCCCCAATCAACCGTTCGAGCATGGTGTTTTCGAGAGGCCTGCCTTTCAGGCTCTTCACCGTCGGAGGCAGTTGATGAGGATCCCCGCAAAGCACTAGTCTGGGAGCACGCCGCATGGCAATCAAGGTGGCCGGCGGCAAGGCCTGCGCAGCCTCATCAACAACCGCAACGTCAAACGACACGCCACGAAGCCGGCGATCGTCGCAGCCTACGAGCGTCGCGCACACCACGTCCGCTTCGCGAATCACCTTCTCAGCCAGGTAAGCCTCCAATTCCTCCGCTTCCTTGCGCATCGCCCGGGCATCGGCACGAGCGGCTTGCCTCGCTTCGCGCTGTTCGCTCCCAAAGTTTCGGACGTAGCGATCGGCCTCGCGCTGCCTTTGTTCCGCCTCTTGCCTGGTCTTGACCACCCGGCTGTATTCCGGCTGTTGTTGAACTTGAGCATCAAGCGTTCGCTCAAGGACGTGGTCGCTGACACGCATCGGATGCCCGACTCGGACAGCATTGAGGCCCACCTCTGAAAGGCGCTCGACCAGCACGTCCACAGCCATGTTGGACGGGGCTGACGCCAGCACCTTCTCTCCCGCCTCGGTAAGGCCCGCGATGGCCGCGACCAACGTCCTTGTTTTGCCTGTGCCAGGAGGGCCATGCAAGAGGGTCAAAGGCGCGCGTGACCACACGGCCATCGCAGCGTTGGCTTGAGCCGCATTCAAATCCACTAGGTTTCCTGGCACAGCGTCTTCAGGATGCGGCGACGCAGGCCACTTCCCCAAGGCCAATGCAGCGTCGCGAAGGCTTTTGAGCTCAGGCGACTCGACGTTGACCCAATGGCTAAGTGCATGGGCCATGGCTTGGTAACTCCGTTCGTCTGCTCGGGCATCCACGGTCCATTTGATGTGTTGGATCGCCACACCCTCGGGGCCATCGCCCTCGAGCACGACGTCCATTTCCATGCCGCGCATTTTCATCACTCGAGCCGGCCAAGTGCCCCACTCCTCAACGTCTTTGGGGTTCCCGACTGGCGTCAACAACACCGCACTTCCCACACGAAAAATGCCCGGCAGCCCTCCTCCCTCTTGGCAGCTCAAACTCCACTTCGCTCCCCCAAAGGCGTACGACGCCTCGGTGACCTCAGCGGGAGACCACGTCAATCCCTCGGCCCGTCGCACCTTCAAGGACGAGCTTGCAAGCACCTCCTTCAGCCGCTGCCTCTCTTCGTCACGCTCTGCGAGAAGCGCTTGAGTCCACGAAGTGAGAAGGTCGAGCGGGTGGTCGGCCATGGGCGGGCTTGGCGATCAGTCGACGATGTGGAAAATGCCCTCGAACACAAAGGGGCCTTCTCCGTCATATTCCACGCCGGAACCGTTGATGTCCGTGACGACAAGTGGCCCTTGATCAACGGGGATCTTCAACACGTAGTAGTACACACCGGAGGCTGCGTTGTCTTCTGCACAATCCCAATAGGGCTGAACTGCAAAGTCATTGCTGGAGAACACCACGTTGCCCCAACGATTCAGAATCGTCAACTCCACATCCGGGTAGGATTGAATTCCTGGAATGGAGAACCGGTCGTTGTCCCCTGAAGAGGCATACGGTGTGACCACGTTGGGGATGATGATCTCGCACGTGCCGATGTTGATTTGGGTCGTGGATTCGCAAATCAACCCCTCGTACGATTCAAACTCTTGTCCGACGGTGACGTAAAACGTCTCGGGCTCGTCCATTCCTGAGACGTACACCACAGCATCCGTGGTCGAACTCAACGAACTGCTCTCGTTCCACGTGTAGGACACCGCTCCTTCGTCCTCGTTGTTCACCGTTACGGTCAACTCGACAGCGCTCCCACCACAATAGATGTCTTGAGAAGCAGCGATCGAGGGACTGAATTGCACAAACTCAATGTCAAAGGATTCGGAATACTCGCATCCGAAGTTGTTCATGGCGTACGCCGTGTACGTCTGCGTCCCAGGTGCACCGTTGTTGATGGTCACGCTCGCACAATCCCAGTCGCCCGCCATGACGTTGTCGGTGGTGGACGTTGACTCCCAATAGGTGCTGTCGCAAAGCAAGCCAAATTGAGGGGTAAACGACTGCGACACCGGGTACAACGAATCCGCAAAATCAATTCCCCACTCGAAGACAAATCCGTTGTCGGCGGCCCACAAATCGCAAATCTCCAATTGCCAAATGCCGTTCAATGGACATCCATCGAGCAAGCTCCAAGACGTCTCAGACGAGTATGTTCCTGAGGGAAGGGATCCGTCGGGGCCTCCAGGCTCAGTAGCCCAGGTTCCGAGTGCAGCATCTTCCGACCAGTAGTAGTCGTACCCTTCACCAGGTTGAGGAGGTGTGTCCCCAAAAATGGGCACTCCCAAAGACGTGCCCGGCCCAGGATATGAACTCACCAAAAGCTCTTGCCCATTGGGGCAAATGAACGTCACGTCCAAATCCCCAAGGAAGGTATGCTCCATGTTGACGAAAAAATTCTCGATGCCATCTCCAGCATCCAAGAGCACCGCACCGGGCAAGAACGAATTGATGCTGATATCACTGGTGAAACATTCACCCACGTTGTCTGGAAGGGACACGGCCTCTCCAAAGTCATTTCCTGGTTCAAGGGTATAAGAGACGCCTTCCACAGCAATGTCCAAGAACACTTCCTCCCCGGTGCATGCCGTCTCTACGACTGTCGTGTTCCAAAACGGTTCCGTGCTGATGTACACGAAGTAATTGGTCGGTTGGATGCTTTCACACCCGTTGTTGTCGACGAGCGAAAGCTGAACAAGTTCGATGCCGGGCTCGTCGAATGTCCACTCGGCATTCGAGAATTCGTCTTCAAAATCAATCGTGCCGTCCGCATTGAAGTCCCACATGTATGTTGCGATGGTGCCGTCCGGAGCCGTGGATCCCACGCCGCTGAAAGACACCAGCTCTCCCGGGCAGACGTACAACGGGCTCGGGTTGTTTTGATTCACCACCGGGATGGGGGCATTGCATGGAGAACCACATCCGATGATGGCGCCAAAAATCCCCCCTGAATCGGGGTTCGCACTCGAAACGAAATGGATGGTCAGACAACCAGAAGGATTGTCCGCTGAAGCGATGATGGTTTGTCCCTCAAAGGAGCCCACACCACTGTAGGCCAAAACCGGCGCAAAGATGTTCTGGCCGTCATAAATGGTCATGAACGATGCGGGGTCTAGGTCAAAATTGAACCACTCCAAAAAGACGCTTGACCCATCGTCGGAACACAAAACGAGGGTGAAATCCTCGGCAGGACCATAGCCGGCTCCGCCTTGACCGCTTGTGTCGTACAAGACCCCTGAACATGCTTCCACATTTCCATCGCTGATCAGAATTTGAGCTGAAGCAGTGAAAGCCAAGAGCCATGCCACACAAAAGCTCACAAGTTGGAGAGTCGAAATAGGCTTCATTGCTTGAAGAATTTGCTGCGTTGAAACAACACATCGAAACGTTCTTTTGAGGGAAGGACAACAAACGAGCCCTCGGCGGTCTGAAACCAGGTGAATTCGCCAGCGACCGGGCGAAAGTTTGACGCTAAAACCCGCGTTTCGATGGAATCGTCCGGGCTGCCCGGAAGAGGTTGGTAGGAAGGCACGGCTTTGCCCGGTTCTCCAATGACTCGAAGCGCCGATCCGACAAGAAATGCCTCGGCTTTCCATGTCTCCGAATCAAGCACATCGCCCTCGCTGACGTCGTAAAAAGCGGCCACCGATTTGACAGCGTGTTCCAGCGCATTCGACTGCGCCAGCGAGACAGGCCCCACTCCAAGGGTTAAAAGAACCAGAAGGACAGGGTATCGTGTGATTTTGGGCATCATAAGAGGTTTCAACTTCCTTGCAGGAAAGCACATGAACTCCAAAAGTAACGCACATCTTCGGACCAACGTTGCCTGAGTCTTGGCACAAAAAAGCGAGGGAAGTTTGTCTGAGAAAAAATCTGTCTATCTTTGCCCCCCCTTAACGAAGGAGAACGACCTGGTAGCTCAGCTGGTTAGAGCATCTCACTTTTAATGAGAGGGTCCTGGGTTCGAGTCCCAGCCGGGTCACAAAGGCCACTTGGCCTTGCACCGCCCAGGTGCTGAAATTGGTAGACAGGCATGGTTGAGGGCCATGTGTCCGTTTAGGGCGTGTGGGTTCGAGTCCCACCCTGGGCACGAAAAGCGAGATGCGGCAAGCACTCGCTTTTTTTGTGCCCCTTTTTTCCGGAGAAGACGTTGCATAGGCGGGCCAAAAAGCAAGATATTGGACCTCCAATCTCACCTCATGGACACTCCTTCTTCTTCTTGGCAAACGGACGCGCGGTCACGGTTTCACGGCATCTTCGAAGATGCGCTGCTCGACGAAATCATCGAACACGGGCACCACATGCGCGTTCCGGAAGGAACCATGTTGATGGACGTTGGGCAACAAATGGACGCCGTGCCTCTCTTGCTCGATGGAGCCATCAAGATCATGCGCCTCGACCCCGAAGGAGACGAAATGCTCCTGTATTTTTTGGAGTCAGGGGACAGTTGCGCGCTCTCCATGGGAACGTACATGGGCGCATCCAAAAGCAGCATCCGCGCCGTCACCGAGCGCGACACGTCGCTGGTGATGGTCCCGGTCAGCGTGGGGAAGCGCTGGATAAGCACCTACTCATCGTGGTCTTCGTTTGTCATGGAGAGTTACCAAACCCGCTTGGAAGAAATGCTCGACGCCATCGACGCCTTGGCGTTCATGGACCTTCCGACACGACTGCGGCGTTACCTGTCGGACAAGGTGAAAATCCAAGGTGACATGACCTTGCACACCACGCACCAAGAAATCGCCAACGACTTGCACACCTCCCGCGTTGTGGTTTCCCGACTGCTGAAAAGCTTGGAGCGCGAAGGCACCCTCTCCCTCCATCGCAATGCCGTGGAGATGAAGGAATACTGAGGCGAGCGCAACCCGCGTCACACGCCACCGATGAGGTAGCCGCTACCTTCGCGTCACACCAACGAATTTTGAGCGTGCGCATCCACGAGCTTCTCCCTTCAACCTCCTGGCTCCCCTCCTATTCCAAATCGGATTGGCGAGGCGACTGGCCCGCTGGTCTGACCGTCGGAATCATGTTGATCCCCCAAGGCATGGCGTATGCCATGATCGCGGGACTTCCTGTAGTGTACGGCCTGTACGCCGCTTTGCTTCCCCAGATCGTGTATGGGTTTCTTGGCACCTCACGTCATCTCGCCGTCGGGCCAGTGGCCATGGACAGCCTTCTTGTCGCTGCAGGATTGACGGGCATGGCCGTGGCCGGATCGGAGAATTACATCGCGCTCGCTCTGTTGCTGGCCTTCATGATGGGCGCGTTGCAGCTCGGCATGGGTGTGCTGCGGCTCGGATTTTTGGTCCATTTCCTTTCGCGCCCGGTGATCAGCGGATTCACGAGCGCCGCCGCCTTGATCATTGGCCTGAACCAACTTCCACACATGCTTGGCGTGTCGAGCGGCCGGAGCAACCAGTTGCACACCTTGCTTGCAGGAATCGCGGAAGTCATGCCCGACACAAACCTCCCCACTCTCACCGTTGGTTTGGGCTCCACCCTTGCCCTTGTGGGGTTGAAAAGGTGGGCTCCGAGAGTGCCTGCCGCCCTGGTGGTGGTCGTGACAAGCATCCTGACGTCGTGGCTGATTGGATTTGAGACCATGGGCATCAAAGTGGTCGGAGTGATCCCTGAGGGCCTGCCCTCCTTCGCTCTTCCGTCGTGGAGCATGGCCGATGCCCAACAATTGCTCCCCACCGCCTTGACCCTTTCGCTCGTGGCGTTCATGGAAGCCATCAGTGTTGCCAAAGCCATTGAAGAGCGCCATGGGTATCGCGTGGATGCCAACCAAGAGTTGCGCGCACTTGGCTTGGCCAACATCGTCGGCTCGTTGTTCCAGAGCTACCCCACCACAGGTGGATTTTCCCGTACGGCCGTCACGGAACAAGCGGGAGGCAAAACCCCGGTCACCGCGTGGATTGCCGCAGCAGTCATCGCCTTGACGTTGTTTGCCTTGACCCCCCTCTTTTATCACCTGCCCAACGCCGTGCTGGCCGCCATTGTGATGGTGGCCGTCGCCGGACTTGTGGATGTGCGCTACCCCGTGACACTCTGGAAACAAGATCGGATCGAGGCCGCCATCCTGGCTGTGACCGTGGTTGTGACGTTGACGGTGAGCCTCCCGATCGGCATTGGTGTGGGGGTGCTGCTGGCCTTGGCGCTCGCCGTTCAAAAGATGATGATGCCCCACGTTGCGGTGCTCGGAAACGTCGAGGGGGTGCACCGTAATGTCGATCGCTTTCCAGAAGCCCAAACGGCACCTGACGTGCTCGTGGTGCGCTACGACGGCGCCTTGAATTTCGCCAACCAAGCGCATTTTCGAGGCACGTTGAACAGCCTCGTCAACGAGAAGGGCAATGGCCTTCGTCTGATCGTGCTGCAGGCCGACACGATGTCCTACATGGACGCCTCCGCGCGGGCGACCATGCATGCCTTGGTTAAGGAGTGGCGGGAAAAAGGATTGAAATTGTGCCTGGCCGGGGCCATTGGCCCGGTGCGTGACGCGCTTGCGGCGGACGGACTTTTGGAAAGTGGAGACGTGTGCTTCCAGCTCAACGTCAACGACGCTTTGACGGAGTACCGAGCGCCAGGATCGGTGCCCCAGTCGCATCAAGACATGGCGCAACAGCACGGATGACCCCCGTCATGACATTGCGCAACCCGAAGCGCGCTCTTGTGTGACTCAGGTCAACAAGGCGGGAGGAATTCGCGCTCTACTTTTGGACTACAAACAATGAACGACATGGAAGTCAAGCAGATTTACACCGGTTGCCTCGCCCAAGGGGCCTACTACATTGAAAGCAATGGCGAAGTGGCCATCGTCGATCCGCTGCGCGAGGTGCAGCCGTACATCGATTTGGCCAACGAACGTGGGGCGACCATCAAGTACGTCTTGGAAACGCACTTTCATGCGGACTTCGTGTCGGGCCACGTGACTTTGGCGGAAAAGACGGGGGCACCGATTGTGTTTGGCCCCAACGCGGCGCCTGGCTTTGAATTCCACAGCGCCAAAGACGGCGAGCGTCTGAAACTCGGCAACGTGGAGATCGAGGTGTTGCACACGCCCGGCCACACGATGGAAAGCACAACGTTTCTGTTGCGCGACGAAGAAGGCAACCCGCATGCCATCTTCTCCGGAGACACCCTGTTTTTGGGGGATGTGGGGCGACCTGATTTGGCCCAAAAGAGCGACCTCACCATCGAGGACCTCGCCAGCCACCTCTACGACAGCCTTCGCAACAAACTCATGACCTTGCCCGACGACACCGTCGTCTACCCAGGTCACGGTGCTGGCTCAGCGTGCGGCAAGAACATGAGCAAGGAAACGGTGGGAAGCATTGGCGACCAAAAGGCCACCAACTACGCCCTCCGCGCCGACATGACCCGCGAGGAGTTCATCAAAGAGGTCACCGACGGGTTGTTGCCCCCTCCTGGCTACTTCCCGATGAACGTGGCCATGAACAAGCAGGGCTACGACAGCATCGACGACGTCATCACACGCGGCACGCAGGAATTGTCTCCCGAGGCATTTGACGCCGCTGCCAACGAGACTGAAGCTGTGGTGCTCGACATCCGATCTACGGACGAGTTCATCGCGCGCCACATCCCTCGTTCCACGTTCATTGGTCTGGCCGGGGGATTTGCCCCTTGGGTGGGCGCCATGATTGTGGACGTGAAGCACCCCATTTTGCTGGTCGCGAACGAAGACCAAATCGAAGAGGCCATCACGCGATTGTCTCGCGTCGGCTTCGACAACGTTCTCGGCTACTTGAAGGGAGGTCTAGAAGCTTGGGTGGCGGCTGGAAAGGAAACCGACTGCATCCAAACGGTGGACGCCGAAGCGTTTGCAAGCGTGCTCAACACCACCCCTGAAGCGAAAGTGGTGGACGTCCGGAAGGACGGAGAGTACCTCTCTGAGCACGTGGAAGGTGCCATTCATGCGTCCCTCGAATTCTTGGGAAGCAACATGGACCGCATCCCCAAAGACGAGCCCTTTTACTTGCACTGCGCAGGCGGCTACCGCAGCTTGATCGCGCACTCCATGTTGAAGGCGCGCGGATACCACAACGCCATCGATGTGTTGGGCGGCTTCAAAGCCATTGCAGAGACGGACGCCCCCAAGTCCGACTACGTCTGCCCCAGCACACTCTGAACGCCGTTTTGAGGGCCAGATGTCCTGTGAACTCAGGCACCTGGAGTTGGGCGGCGAGGTGATGAAATTTGTCACGAGTTTCTCTACCTTTGCCGCCCACTTACCCGGGTGGCGAAATTGGTAGACGCGCAGTCTTCAGGCGGCTGTGCCTTCGGGCGTGCTGGTTCGAGTCCAGTTCCGGGTACTGAAAAAACCTTGCTCCTTAAGAGTGAGGTTTTTTTGTGACCCTGTTCGAGGTCTTTTTGGGGGCGTCGAAGCGCGCACCTCTCTTCCCAACGTACCTTCGGTTCATGGTCCAAGGTGAGCACTTTCCCCAGTCCTCCGCGCCCCTTTCCACCTTGCGGAACGGCACGCGCCCTGTGGTCATTGCGGGACCGTGCAGTGCGGAGAGCCGCGACCAAGTGATGGACACCGCGCGATTGCTTCATGCCCAACCCGGGGTCTCGTTCCTTCGAGCCGGTTTGTGGAAGCCTCGTACGCGCCCCAACAGCTTTGAAGGACGAGGCACCGAAGCCCTTCCTTGGCTCATGGAGGCTCAACGTGAGACGGGGTTGAGGGCGATGACTGAAGTGGCCACTCCAGAACACGTCGAGGCTGTCCTCGAAGCAGGCTTGAATGCCATGTGGATTGGTGCGAGGACGACCGTCAGCCCCTTCGCGGTGCAAGCCCTTGCGGATGCCTTGAAAGGCGTAGACGCTTTGGTCCTGGTCAAAAACCCGATGCACGGAGACGTCAAGTTGTGGATGGGGGCCATCGAGCGGCTGCATTCTTCCGTTCAAGGAGAGGTGGGCGCCCTTCACCGCGGTTTTTCGAGCTACGGGAGCCACGAGTTCCGGAACGCGCCCATGTGGGAGATTCCCATCGCACTGCGAGCCGAAATGCCTGAAGTCCCTCTTCTCTGCGACCCCTCGCACATCGCAGGCCGTCCGGACTTGATTCAAGACGTGGCCCAACGCGCCATGAACCTCGGCATGGAAGGCTTGATGTTGGAGTCGCACGTCGATCCGTCCTGCGCCCTGAGTGACGCCGACCAGCAAATCACACCTGCGCAACTTCACCAGCTGCTGGCCACCCTCGAAGTCCCCACTTCTGGGGTCGAAGGCTCCCAAGACCGGGATGCCCTTGAAGGGCTGCGCTTGCAAATCGACAGCGTGGACGAGCAGCTCATGAGGTTGTTGAGCCGCCGCATGGAACTCGCCAAGGACATCGGTGTGTTGAAGCACAAAAACCGGTGGTCGTTGCTCAGTGTGGCCCGTTGGCGCGACATCATCGCAAGCCGAACCACGTGGGGAAGCGAATTGGGGTTGAGCCCTGAGTTTTTGGAAAAGATCTTAGGCTCGGTGCACGAAGAAAGCATTCGCGTTCAAGGCGACGAGGCCAATGAACGCCGCGCCAACAAAGACCAAGGAGACGCCTGAGGCGTCTTTTTTTTGCCCCCTTGTAACCTTTTTGAACCACGAGGCGTAAAGGACCTCGGTTTTGGTTAACCGCGCTTACACAAGCGCATGAATCAGGCGATTTGGTTAAAGGGGCACCTCAAACGTGAGGGCCCCTTTTTTCATGCTCCTGTTTTTGTGAACATCGCAAGCCAAATGGAGCGGCTCAACCGGTAAATCACCGGCAAGAGGACCACCAAAAGACTGATCCCAGTGATCAGGAAGGTCCCTGGATGCGTGAACATCCCAAATTCCATCCACCCCCACGCGTCAAAACACTTCAGCGCCACAAGCACAGCCACCCACAACGCCACCGTCAAGGCGTAACTCACGTACGCTGCGCCAAAGTAAAAACCGGGTTCGCGCTCGAAATCTTCCCCGCAACGGCTGCACGCGGTGTTCATGGTCGCGGTGTGACGCAAGTCGTAGGCGTTGGGCTTCTCAAAGAGTGTGCCTTCCCCGCATTTGGGGCAACGGTTGCGAAGGATCCAGGAGAATTTGGGCATGCACAAAAGTGCATCATTCCCCACACAGTCAAGTAACTCAAGTTTCTAAGGATGTCCTTCAGGCTTGTTGAAGGCGGATGAGCTCCGCGTACCGCCCATTCAACGCCATCAATTCGTCGTGCGTCCCCTGCTCGGCCGCCTCGCCAGACTCCAACACCACGATAACATCCGCGGCCTTCACCGTCGACATGCGATGTGCAATGACAAGCACCGTCCGTTCACGGTACACCGTGTTCAAAGCCTCTTGAACCAGCGATTCTGATTCGGCGTCAAGGGCGGACGTCGCTTCGTCCAGAATCAACACCTCGGCATCGCGGTAAAGCGCTCGCGCCAAGGCCACGCGTTGACGCTGCCCGCCGCTGAGTTTCCCTCCCCCATCTCCTACAGGCGAATCCAAACCCAAGGCCAACGATGACGTGAATTCCGTCACATGGGCGGCCTGCGCGGCTCGCTCAATTTTCTCGGCATCCGGATGGGGATCTCCAAGCGCGATGTTTTCCGCGATGGTGCCGTGGAAGAGCCAAGCGTCCTGGGTCACCACCGCCACTTGGCGACGCCACGAAGCCCCGGAGACCTCGCGCAGGTCCTTGCCATCCACCTGGACTGAACCCGACTCGGGGTCTGCGAATTTGCTCAGCAGGTGGGCGACCGTCGTTTTTCCGGATCCGGAGGTGCCGACCAACGCCACCACTTGCCCCTTCCCCATGCTCAACGAAAGCGAACGAAGGGCGTGCCTGTCCTGACCGGGGTAACGGTAGGAAACACGGTCAAAAGCGATGCCTTTCTCCAAGGGAAAGACTTCATCAGGACGCGCATCCGATTCCATCGTGCTGGCATCCACTCCTTCGAACAACGCCTGCAGCCGCTCCAGAGAGGCCCCACCTTTGGAGACCCGAAACCAGCCGTCCGACAACGAGCGCGCGGGTGGAATGATTTGGGAAAAGACCACGAGGTAGCCGATGAACCAATCCCCCGTCAAGGCTGACTCGCCGCTCAACACCAAGGTCCCCCCGTAGCCCAGAAGAACGGCCATCACCGACAGCGAAATGACTTCACTCATCGGCGAAGACATGGCCTCGCGGCGGTGCATTCTGCGCGTGGCTTTGAAGTGTTCCCGGTTGCGATGCCCGTACGATTCTGCGAAGTGCTCCTCTGCGTTGAACGCCTTGACAATGCGCATCCCGAGCAAGGTTTCTTCGAGGACAGAAACGAGTTGACCGAGTTCCTCCTTGCCGCGTAGGGCGTGCCGTTTCATGCGTTTGGCCCAACGGCTGATCAGCCACCCACTCACCGGAAGCAGGACAAACGCGAAGACCGTCAGTTGCCAGCTCAGCACAACCAAGGTTGTCAGGCTCACGGCAATCATCAGCGGCGCCTTGACCAGCGCCTCCATGGAACCAATGACAGAGTGCTCCACTTCCATCAGGTCGTGGGTGAATCGGCTCATGACATCCCCGCGCTTGGACTCGGTGAACCAAGTCATGGGCATGCGGAGCATGTGCTCGTACTGTTCTTGCCGCAATTCACGACTCACTGCAGAGCGGATGCCGGACATGACGTAGAGCGCAGCGTATTGGACCGCGTTTTTCAACAGGGCGAGCACGACCATGGCCACGCAAAGCGCCACCAACGCTGACCCGGCGCCTTCTTCCTGCACGAACGCGTCAAACCACCCGCTCACCTTCGAAAGCGTGCCTTCCGGCATGTCGGATGATCCTGATGCCCCAAACAGGATGCGCAAAAAGGGCACGACAGAAAGGAACGTAAACAAGGAGAGCACCGCGCTTAGCGCGTGCAACACCCCCATCAGCACCAAGGGCATGCGCTGGTGCCGAATCAATGGAAGCAAGGCCCAAACGGCCTTCATCCGCGCACCAGTTTGGAGGCAAACCCGACGTAGTTGGCCGGGGTGATCACCCGAAGCTCCGCCTTGACCGCGTCGCTCACGGCCAAACCGTCAATGAATTCCGCCATGACCTCAGACGTGATCGCGCCGTGGGTGCGCGTGAGGGCCTTGAGGGCCTCGTAAGGCTCCGGGTAGGCCTCACGGCGAAGGATGGTTTGGATGGCCTCGGCGACGATGGCCCAATTGGCTTCGAGGTCGGCGACCAACTTCGCCTCGTTCAACACGAGCTTGCTCAATCCCTTCCGGGTGGCGTTCATCGCGATCAGGCTGTGCCCCATCGGCACGCCAAGGTTGCGAAGCACCGTGCTGTCCGTCAAATCCCGCTGGAGGCGAGAGATGGGCAGCTTCTCAGCAAAGTGAGCGAGCAAGGCATTGGCCACGCCCAAGTTCCCTTCGCTGTTTTCGAAGTCGATGGGATTGACCTTGTGTGGCATGGCCGAGGACCCCACTTCTCCAGCCACGATCTTCTGCTTGAAGTAGTCCATGGAGATGTACGTCCAAACGTCCTTGTTGAGGTCCATGAGGATGGTGTGGACTCGGCGAAGGGCGTCGCACCAAGCCGCGAGGTGATCGTACGGCTCGATTTGGGTCGTCACGGGCGTGCGCGTGAGGCCGAGTGTGCCTTCCACGAACTGCTGGCCAAACGCCGGCCAGTCCACGTCCGGGTACGCCACGTGGTGGGCGTTGAATTGCCCTGTCGCTCCACCAAACTTGGCGGCGTAAGTGGCGTTGGCCAGGGCTTCCCGTTGTCCGCGCAGACGGTCCACGAAGACTTGAAATTCCTTTCCAAGCGTGACCGGCGAAGCGGCCTGGCCGTGGGTTCTGGCCAACATGGGCACGTTCTTCCACTCCAGCGCAAGCCGCGCCAAATCCGAAATCGTCTCGTCGAGAAGCGGCAACAGGGCCTGTTCCGTCGCCCGCTTGAGCGACAACGGCACCGAGGTGTTATTCACGTCCTGCGACGTGAGACCGAAGTGAACAAACTCCTTCCAAGCGCCTACTCCCAGCTTTTCCATAGCGTCCTTGACAAAGTACTCCACGGCCTTGACGTCGTGGTTGGTGACGCGCTCCTTGTCCTTGATCCATTGCGCATCATCCGCCGAGAAGTTGCGGTACACGTCGCGGAAGGCCTCCACTTTGTCCATGGGGAAATCCGCCAGCTGAGGAAGTGGCATGGCGACAAGCGCCAAGAAGTACTCGACCTCCACCTCCACGCGGTGGTGAATCAGGCCGAGTTCGGACATCCAAGGAGAAAGAGAAGCGGTGTGCCGACGGTACCGACCGTCAACGGGAGAAATGGCGTCAAGCATGTGCGGGAATCAAAGCCCAAAGGTACTGAACCGGGCGGAGCCGTGGCTACCTTCGGCGCATGCGATTGCACACCATTCACACGGGGAATTTCAAGCTGGACGGCGGGGCGATGTTTGGAGTTGTTCCCAAGCAACTCTGGGCCCGGACCAACCCGCCCGACGAGCTCAACCTCTGCACCTGGGCGATGCGTTCTTTGCTTGTGGAGGTTGGCGACCGGCTGGTGCTCATCGATTGCGGCATCGGCAACAAGCAATCGGAAAAATTCTTCAGCCACTACCACCTGCACGGTGACCATTCCCTCGATTCGAGCTTGAAGGCTGCAGGATTTTCGCGCGAGGACATCACCGACGTGTTCTTGACGCACTTGCACTTTGACCACGTCGGAGGAGCCGTGGAGCGGCGGTCGGACGGCATGCTCGTTCCTGCATTTCCCAACGCCACGTACTGGTCCAACGAGGCGCACTGGGGGTGGGCCACAAACCCCAACCCGCGAGAGAAGGCGTCTTTTTTGGCGGAAAACCTCCTTCCTCTTCGCGAATCTGGCCAGCTTCAAATGATTGAGCGCACAGGGCGCATCACCCAGAGCGTCATGGGGTTGCAGGGCTGGGACATCTTCTTCGCCGATGGGCACACCGAAAGTCAAATGGTCCCTTTGATTCGAACGCCACAAGGCTCCACCCTCGCGTTCATGGCGGACCTGCTTCCCAGCACAGGCCACATTCCATTGGCGTACGTGATGGGGTACGACACCCGTCCTTTGCTCACCCTTGAAGAAAAGAAGCTCTTCCTGGACACGGCCGCCGACGAAGAATGGGTGCTCTTCCTCGAGCACGATGCCGTTCACGCAGCCTGCACCGTACAGCAGACGGAGAAAGGGGTGCGTCTGAACGAAGCCGCGCCATCCTGGCAGGAACTGATGGGATGACTTTAAAGGCCCGCCACGATGCGCGCCGGCAGCCCAGGGCCCTCGTAGATCATGCCCGAATACACCTGAACGAGGCTTGCCCCTGCTTCGAGCTTTTCACGAGCCGCTTCCACCCCGTCAATGCCTCCGACGCCGATGATGGGGAAGCGTCCTTCGCTTTGGGTCGCCAAGTAACGCACCACTTCGGTGGATCGCGCTCGAACCGGCGCGCCACTGACCCCTCCCGCTCCCATGTCTTCGACCTCCTCCGCAGAAGTTTGGAGTCCTTCCCGTGAGGTCGTGGTGTTCGTTGCCACCACACCGTCGACCTTTTCCGCAATCACGATGTCGACGATGTCGTCGAGTTGACCGTCCGTCAAGTCAGGGGCAATCTTGAGAAAGACGGGGCGGTTTCCCGGGTGATTGGCGTTGCGCTCCACGACCGCTCGAAGCAATTTGGCCAACGGCTCTTTGTCCTGCAACTCCCTCAATCCAGGCGTGTTAGGCGAGCTCACATTGACCACGAAGTAATCGACGTGAGCATGCAAGGCGTCCACGCAAGCGAGGTAGTCGTCCACCGCCTTGTCGTTGGGAGTGATCTTGTTCTTTCCGATGTTGCCCCCCACCACCAGGCCTGCTGGACGTCGAACCAGCCTACCGGCTGCGGGGTACAACCCGTCGTTGTTGAACCCCATCCGATTCAAAATGCCTCGGTCCTCCACCAAGCGAAACAACCGAGGTTGAGGATTGCCGCTTTGGGCACGAGGCGTTACGGTGCCAATTTCCACAAACCCAAACCCAAGCATCTCCAACGCCGGCAGCCAACGCGCATCTTTGTCGAAGCCCGCGGCCAGTCCGACCGGGTTGGGAAACGTCAAACCGGCGACTGTGACTTCCTTGCCGGCATTGCGTTTGGCCGACCTTTTCCGCATCCACCACCTCACTCCCGGAACGCTTGATGCGAACGACAACATGTCCATCGCCGCGTAGTGCGCACGCTCCGGAGACATCAGGAAAAACAGGGGTTTCAGCAGCTTTTGATACACGCCGCGAAAGTAATCTGCCCCACCACTCTTGCCCGCTTTTTGTGAATAACCCTGTGGATAGCGTTCATGAATCCCACCTTCCCTCGCCTGAAAGGAGGTCCTAGCTTTGAATCCCAAGGATGAAGAACCTGGGACTACTCAGCTGGCTTTCAAAGAAAAAACTCACCGACGAACAGGTGGCGAACATCTTCGTCAACACCTCGTTCGAAACGGTCGAGCAGGGCTGGCCCCAGGTGGCAGAATTCTTGAACGCTGCGCCCGAGTTCGACAGCAGCCCTAGCCTCGACACAGACGACTACGGCAGGTTTCTCATGATTGTCGTTTCCGCCAACCTCGGGCTGATCCCCAAGCACTTTGACCCCGGGGTGGACCGAGCCATCATCCAGCGGTGCTGTGCGAAGTTTGGGTTTGCCTTGGGCCTCCCCCCTGACGCCTTCGCAAAGAAGGTCAAAGAGTTCCGCAGCTTTATGAAGGAGATCAACCGCCCGAGCAAAAACACGCTCACCGCGATGACGCGGGCGGTGTGCTACAAGTACGGCGTGATTGCCCACCAGGAGCCTTACTTCCGGGACATGAACGTGCCCAATCCCATTCTCCAAAAGAACCTCCGAGAGGTGATGGAACACTTCCTGTGGGATTGGGAAGACTTTGTCGACCAGTACCGCGTGGTCCTTGCTCCTTCAGAAGAGCAAGCCTGATCAGTCCATCATGCGTGCGATGTCCCGAGAGACATCTTTCTCCTTCAGAGACTCTCGCTTGTCGTGCAGCTTCTTGCCCTTGGCCACGGAGAACTTCAATTTCGCGTAGCCGCTTTTGGCGACAAAAAGCAGGGTGGGCACCAACGTGACCCCGACGTCTTTCACTTTCTTCTCGAGCTTCTTCAGCTCCGTGCGTTGGAGCAACAACTTGCGCTTCTGGCGAGGGTCTTGCGGCATGTAGCCTGCGTTGGGGTACTCCGCCACGTACATGTTGTGCACCCAAAGCTCCCCCTTGTCAAACCGACAGTACGACTCGGTAATGCTGGCCTTGCCCCCGCGAATGGACTTGATTTCCGAGCCAGACAGGACAATTCCGGCCGTGAATTCGTCCGTCAAAAAGTAGGTGTACGAAGCCTTCTTGTTTTTGATCTCCACGGCCATGAAGCGAAGTTACGTCGCCCGAGGTTGGATGCGCGGCTGTTCCTTCTGAACTTGCTTGCGATGACTGACGCCGCCCTTCACGCTCTGCCTAAAGTGGAGTTGCACTGCCACCTCGAACTGGCCTTTCGACGCTCTACGCTTCAATCTTGGGCCTTGGCAAAGGGCATGACTGTGGCCCACGAGGCTGAATTCAACCGTGAATTCTTGGTCACAGAACCCATGGCCGACTTGCCTGCGGTGTTGCACAAATTCCTGAACACTCGCGACGTCATCGACACCGAAGAAAAGGTGGAGCAATTGACGTACGAGGTCTGCGAAGACATGCACCTTGAAAGCAACGTTCGCGTGCTGGAGCTTCGGTATGCCCCTTCCTTCCTGCTCGATGCACATGCGAACATGGATGCAGACCGAATGCTGGAGGCCATCCTGAGGGGAATTCGCCGCGCAGAGGCTTCGTACCCCATGGCCGTCGGTCTGATTGGGCTGCTACAGCGCATCAAATCGGTGGAGGACAACGCGCGTTGGTGCGATTGGATTTTGGAGCGCAAGGCGCACTTCGTGGGGTTGGATTTGGCTGACGACGAGGTGGCCTACCCGGCGCAGCCGTTCGCCCCTCTGTTTCAAAAGGCCAAAGCCCAAGGCCTCGGCATCACCGTCCATGCAGGAGAGCCCAATGTACCCGGCGCCGCGGAGAACATCCTCATCGCGCTCGACGAATTGGGAGCCGACCGCATCGGCCATGGCGTGCAGGCCATCCAAGACGATTCGGTGATCGACCGGCTGGTGCGCGAGAGCGTGCCCTTGGAATTGTGTCCCTGGAGCAACGTCCTGACCCAAGCCGTTCCCTCTTTGGCCGCCCACCCCTTCCGGCGGTTGATGGAATGCGGCGTGCGCACCACCCTCAACACGGACGACCCCGGCGTGATGAACGTGACACTCATGGACGAATGCAACAACGTCATGAATCACCTCGGCCTCAGTCTCGAGAACCTTCGCCAATGCAACGAATGGGCTCGGCAAGCGTCTTTCATACCGCAGGACCGCATCGACGCGGTTTGGCCCAAATCGCAACCATGACCACCTTCCACTTCCGCGCCCTCGCATGCCTTGCCGCATGCTTTGGAGCGTCCACCTTGCTCGCCCAAACCCAAACCGTGGGCACGTTTTTGAACGCCCCGGAGTCGTTCAACGGCTACACGCTGCTCGACCCCATGGGCAGCACCTCCACCTACGTGATCAACAACTGCGGAGAGCTCATCAACACCTGGGCGAGCGAATACCCCTCAGGAGGGGCATGCTACCTGCTGGAGGACGGCAGCCTCGTTCGGGGATGCCGGGTCAACGGCGCCTTCACGGGAGGAGGCGTCGGCGGACGATTGGAGCGACGCTCTTGGGAAGGCGATCTGCTTTGGGAACTCGATTGGGCTGACGACAACCAGCACCATCACCACGATTTCGCGTGGATGCCCAACGGAAACGTTCTAGTGCTCGCTTGGGAATTGCGCACGGCAGACGAAGCCGCCGCAGCGGGCCGAGTCAATCCTCAAACGATGTGGCCTGAATCGATCACGGAAATCGAGCCTACGATGCCGGCAGGAGGTAACGTGGTGTGGGAATGGCACGCCTGGGACCACCTCGTCCAAGACACCGACCCCACCCTCGACGCCTACGGAACCCCATCCGATTCCCCGCATCGGATTGACGTGAACTACGCCAACGTCGGTGGAGGTGGCGGACCCGGAGGCGCGAACAGCGGAGACTGGATGCACGCCAACGCCGTGAATTACCACCCTGGACTCGACCAAATCGCCATCAGTTCTCGTCGTTTCAACGAAATGTGGGTGATCGATCACAACACGACGTCGGAACAAGCCGCGGGGCCTGCGGGCGATTTGCTGTACCGTTTTGGCAATCCGGAAGCCTACGGAAACGGCACGGCAGACGACCGCCTCTTTTACGGACAGCACGACGTCCAGTGGATCCCAGAGGGACATCCTCAAGCCGGCCAATTCGTGATTTACAACAACGGCGACGACCGCCCCGGATGCATGTGCTCCACCGTCGACACGTGGACTCCTCCCCTGCAAGCTGACGGGACGTATGCGTTGTCTGGGGACGGAACGTTTGGTCCTCAAGGATGGGATTGGAGCTACCCGGAAGAACCCAACGTGACGTTTTTCAGCCCCAACATCAGTGGCGTGCAACCTCAGCCGAACGGCAACTACCTCGTTTGTGAAGGCGCAGGCGGACGGTTGTTTGAGGTGACGCAATCGGGGGAAACCGTGTGGGAATACATCAACCCAGAAGGGAATTTTGGGGTCTCCCCACAAGGAACGGACCCTCAACAAAACAGCGTGTTCCGGGCCTACCGTTACGGGCCGGATTTTCCAGGGTTTGACGGGAAAGATTTGACTCCAGGCGAACCCTTGGAAGGACCGAGCGAATTCTCGTGCAATCTCTTTCCGGCCGACGGCGACACCGCATCCACCAACGGCGCATTCCCTTCCGAAATGCCCATCCTCATGGCCTATCCGAACCCTGCGAATGACGTGATCACGCTGAGTGCCAATTTGGCAGGAATGTGGACCATTCGAAATGTCTTGGGTCAAACCCTTGCGCAATGCCACGTGTCGCCTTCAGCCCCCTTTGCAGTCTCGACCTCTGGATGGCCTGAAGGGATGTATTTCGCCTCGTTGAACATGCCGTACACTCGCGGAAGTTTTCTTCGATTGTCCATTGCCCACTAAATTCGACCCAAACACCAACGCATAATGATTTCAAGAATTTTCACCTCGGCACTGCTTTTGCTCTTCGCCCAAGTACTCCATTCCCAAAACACCATCGGCGTTACGGAATTCCAACCGGATTTGGTCGATGAAGGCTACACCCTCATTTATCCCCACAACCAACCCAATGTCTACTTGTTGGACTTGTGTGGAGAGGTGGTGCACTCATGGAGCAATGCAGACACGCTTCGTCCTGGCAACGTCGCGTACCTGCAAGAGAATGGGGACATCGTCATGACTTACCGACCACAAGTCTTCTCCTCGGACCCCCTTTGGGCCGGAGGTGGAGGAGCCACCGTTGAGCGCCGGACTTGGGATAACGACGTGTTGTGGTCCTACACCCTGAACGACAGCACGGGAAGGTTGCACCACGACATCGAGGTGAAGCCCGACGGAAATGTGTTCGCCATCGCCTGGGAACACTTCAGCCCAGAAGAGGCGATTCAAGCAGGACGAGATTCCGCCTTGGTGCCGGAGGACGGACTTTGGTCGGAAATGGTGGTGGAATTGTCACCAGATGGCAACGGCGGTGCCAACATCGTTTGGGAGTGGCATGCATGGGACCACCTCGTGCAAAACCTCGATCCGAGCAAAGACAACTTCGGCGTGGTCAGCGAGAACCCCAACAAGATTGATGTCAACTATGGGACCGCTAGCGCTCAACCGAGCGACTGGTTGCACATCAACGCCATTGACTACAACCCATACTTCGAACACCTTCTTCTCAGCGTTCCCACATTCGATGAATTGTGGATTGTCGATTACGACAACTTCACGCCAGGTCAGCTGCTCTGGCGTTGGGGCAACCCCGAAGCCTACGACATGGGTACTGAGGAAGACAAGCAGTTGTTCTACCAGCACGATTGCCATTGGGTGTACGACCACGTCACCCTCAACAACCCTGACTTTGGAAAAATTGCGGTCTTCAACAACCGCGTGCCGAGCGCCAATGGAGGCTCCCACAGTGCAGTTCACTTGTTGAACCCCTCGTACACAGATTACGACAACAATTTCGCCACTGACTTCAACAACGGCACTTTCTTGCCCGCGGATTTTGATTGGTCGTACGTGGCCCCCGACTCGATTTACACCTCAGGGTTGTCGTCGTTCCAGCGCTTGGAAAACGGCAACAGCCTCATTTGCTACGGCCGCTGGGGCGACACCCGCGAAATCACCTCCGACGGTGAATTGGCGTGGCGGTACAAGACGCCCTTGGTCAATGCGGGCGGTTTTGCATCTCCCGTCTCTCAGGGAACAGAGCCTTCAATCAACCAAAACATGACCTTCCGCGCGCACCGATACCCCTCTGATTTCCCTGCCTTTCAAAGCGTAATGTTGGAACCGCAAGGTGTGCTGGAATTAAACCCTAACCCAGTGACGGCATGTGGCAACATCACTGCCGGATGCATGGATGCCTTCGCCTGCAACTTCGACAGCACGGCCGTTGTGGCTGGTCCATGCACCTACTTTGATGCAGCCTACGGCGACGGCCTCGAATTTGTCATTGGCACCTTGAACCCCGAGTCGGGTTGCAACGGTGGGTATGCCGTGGCAGAAAGTCTGCCTCTCACCCTGGCCGCTACAGACAGCGGCATGATGTGGACTTTTGAGCCCGATGTGGCGCAAATCTTGATTGACAATGGCTTTGGGTTCGTGGTGGACGACTTCAGCACGCAAACGTTGAGCCTTTGCGGCGCAGACATGAACGTCATGGACGCTGCCGGCAACGACTACACGTTGATGTATGACAGCACGGGCTACATCAACATGGCCTACTTCGGGTACGTCGCCCCCGTCACCAACTTTGGGTACGGCTGTGGCTTCGAATTTGCCTGCAACTACGACCCCTGCTCGCTGTACGACTTTGCGTTGTGCGAGTTCCTGAACGTCTCCGTGGAAACCACAGCCGACGACGGCTCAGGAAACGGCACGGCAAGCGCCACCGCTTCAGGCGGCGTAGAGCCTTACGAGTACGTTTGGTATGCCGGTGACAACGAAGAGCCCTTCTCACTTGAGAACAACGTCGACAGCTTGGTTTCAGGCGATTATTCCGTCCTGGCCGTGGACAGCACAGGGTGCATTGGCTCGTTTGATTTTGTCATTGATTACACCAGCGGCGTGCCGAGCGAGAGCATCACTTTGAGCGTGTTCCCCAACCCGGTGTCCGATGTGCTTCGCGTTCAAGTCCAAACCGCAGGCCAAGGCGAATTGACGCTCCGAGACCTCAGCGGCCGCAAGGTCTTCAGCACGCAGGTTCGCAACACGACCACGAGCATCGACATAACCACGTTGCCCGCAGGCACCTATGTCATGACCTACCTCAATGGATCTTCCGTGATGACGCGTAACGTGCAAGTCGTGCGCTGACATTGGGGATAACCCTTGGAAAACAACGGAAAGCCCGGGCCTCTGGTTCGGGCTTTTTCGTGTGCCTACCTCCTACCTTTCGGGCATGAGTGACTTTCTCACCACGGACCTGAAAGAGGGCGTCATGACGCTCACGTTGAACCGCCCAGACGTGTTCAACAGCTTCAACCAAGAAATGGGCGGGGCGTTTCAATCCGCCTTGGACGCCGCCGCTTCGAATGACCTTGTGCGATGCGTCGTGATCACCGGAAACGGTCGGGCCTTTTGCGCAGGTCAAGATTTGAACGAGGTGACCTCGGATGCCTCACCCGGGTTCAAGGTCATCGTCGAAGAAACCTACAATCAGAGCATTCGCCGCATTTGCGACATGGAGAAACCCGTGGTTGCAGCCGTCAATGGCGTTGCCGCGGGCGCAGGTGCCAACATTGCCTTGGCATGTGACTTCGTGGTGGCGAAATCGTCGGTCAAATTCATCCAAGCGTTTGCCAACATTGGCCTCATTCCAGACAGCGGCGGCACCTATTGGCTTCCGAGACTTGTTGGCATGGCCCGGGCCAAAGCGTTGACCATGTTAGGAACTCCCCTTCCCGCAGAGGAAGCTCACGCCCTCGGACTCATTCATCAAGCGGTGGCCGACGAGGACTTCGACGAAGCGGTGGCCAAGTTGGCGAGCAAACTTGCGAGCATGCCCACACGCGGCCTCGGCTTGACCAAAAAAGCCTTGCACGCCGGAGCTACGAATGACCTTCACGCCCAGTTGGCCCTCGAGCTCGACCTTCAATTCGAAGCGGCCGAGACCGAAGATTACGCCGAAGGGGTTCAGGCCTTCCTAGACAAACGCCCCGCCAACTTTGTCGGACGATGAGCGAAGGTTGGATTTCTGTGGATCAAGCCCTTCCCGAAGACGACCAGCGCGTCCTTGGTTACATCCCTGGCAACAAGGTGTTTCTCCCTGGCGGGGATCTTCAGTTCGAACTGCGGGAAGTCGTTGTGTTGCGCTTTTGCCAAGACTTCTACGCCAAGAACGAAGAGAAAAAAGCCAAGCACGGCGTTCACTTTTGGGCGGGCGAGGGCAACAGCAACCACTTCTTTGCGGACGTCACGCATTGGCGCCCCATCCCTGAAGGTCCGGAAGCGTAGGAAGGGAATTCAATTGCACACGCTCCCAAGCGTGGCGAGCATGTCCATCAAATCGGACACCGTCACGCTCCCGTCCCCGTCGAAGTCCCCTGGGCATGTCGGCGACGTGTCAAACAGGCACGTCCCGTCGTCCCAGTTGGCCGACCCTTCGAAATTGACGGCCTCGGTGTAGGTGCATCCCGCAACGCTCCATCCTTGGCACATGCTGTCCGAATCGGACCAGGGATTGTACCCCACATCCATGGGGTCAGTGCACCCCGGACAGGGTCCCCCGAGATTGAAACAAACGGCGCCCAAGTCCACGTTCCCTCCTCCTTCTTGCAGGGTCAAAAACCGCGGGTAGTCTTCAGTCACCCCATCCGGGCGCACGAAGCGATAACCCAAGGGCTGAGTACCCAGGCTCACCGCAAACTGCGCCACCTGCCAGGCTGAATTGGTGGGCAACAAGGCCGAAGCGTTTTGGAAATCGACGTCGGCCGAATCGGTGATCCAAAGCTCGCACTCCATGAGCTCCCAAAGCTCTCCACTCGGATTGGACTCCAACGCCAGATCCACCCGGAAAATCACCTCATACAAGCAGTTCCCATTGTCAGTGGTCGCCATCTCGTCAAAGTTCAACGCAGAAGGGTCCAAGCACCCACCGATGGCATCCTCTCCGTCGCAGTCTTGGTCAATTCCATCCCCTGCAATTTCCAAGGCTCCTGGGTAAATGCTGGCGTTGTTGTCGTTGCAGTCCCCCGCCGAATCTGTCCAGCCATCGCCGTCCACGTCCACGTCGTAATAGCACGGCCCTTGAGCCAGCAACCAAGGCGAATCTGTGTAGTTCACGGCATTTTGGAGGCGGCAGCCGGACAGGACGTCCGGGGCGTACTTCCGAGCGCGATACAGCGTAGCTCCATTCGCAAACCGAACTTCATAGGAGATGTTGCCTTCAGGCGTGACCTCCGTCACCCTCGTACCAAATTGTGGAACGCCCGCAGTGCCCCACCCAATCAACGTGTTGCCGTTGTCAAGTCGGATGGCACTGCCCTGCGCAGCTCCATACACGCCCTCGGGATGATTGAACTGCCACACGTTTTCTGCCGTGAAATTGACCGTGTCCAGCTGCAATTCCAAGGCACGGGAGAGGTAACCGTTCTGGTTGAAAATGGCGTTGTCAAACAAGAGGATTCTCCCCTCACCCAAATCGTGGACATCATGCTGGACGTTGAATCCGTTCCACACCGGATCGGTGATTTCAAATTGATTTTCCACCCCACCGAGTTTCCAGTGCACGGACCAGTCGTCCGGGCGGAGGCGAACGATTTGGCTGCGGTTTCGGAAGCTCAAAAGCAGGCCGCCGTGCGCGTCGAATTGCACCGCATTCCAATGGAGGTAGTCCACAGTGGGCCACAGCAAGTTGTCGATGTTGGGGTCCAAGGGCAATTGATCGAGGCCGCTCCACTCCTGCAAGATGTTCTCGTCTTGGTCCAAGTGGACCATGTAGGGGTTGAGGACTTCCGACTCGGCCAAGCCACCAAGGCTCGTCAAATTCGTATCGAGGTGTTGAAGCATCACCACGAGGTACGTCCCGTCTTCGAACAGGTGCACGTCGTGGTAATCGTCGTCGTCGGGAAACGATTGCGTCAAGGTGTCCAGCGGCGTGAATTCGTCGTCCACAACCGTCCATTTCCGCATGGCGTAGTTGTACCACACGAACTGGCCAGGCAGCCAAGGCTTCATGTAAAAGCCGCGGAACGGGGTTTGCTCTGCCCAATGAACTTCAGCTTCGTCGTTCATCAGCGCAGCATACATGCTGGTCGGACTCTGGATGAGGCTCAACAGCAAATCGCCTGGCTCTACGGGGTAATCCGCTGGAGATCCGTCGGCCAACACCCCTCCCGGGGGAACCGTCACGGTGTAATCAAAATCACCAATGGCGCCTTGTGCATGCACCTCGAGGGCGGTGGCGGAGAACAGCAGTGCTCCAACCCCACACATCCATGCAGCCCGATAGGCCATTCGACTTGTCAAGTGTTTCCCGCGCATCTCTCAAAGATACAGCCTTGCGCGCAGCCCGTTTGAAACCTCACGTAAATTGGGCCACTGCCGCCATGCCAGCCGTCTCAGTACGCAACCTGAGGTCCCCCAAATGCACAGGCACGGCACCGCACGCCACAAGCATCTGCACTTCTGATTCCGAGAAATCCCCCTCCGGACCGATGGCCAGCCACGCCGTTTCCTCGCTGGATTGCCACTCGCGCCAAGAGACGCGGTTTGGGGTGCCCTCTACGCTGGTCATGCAATGGGCCACTGCACCTGGTCGCTCTTGCAAATGGGGGTGCTCGTCGAACGCGCTCGCCAACCCACACGCCGGATGCAACAACGGCTTCCATCGACGCTCGCATTGCTTCGTAGCGGCGACAAGGACCTTGTTCCAACGCTCGTGCTTGTCCACTCGGCGCTCACTTCGCTCTGTCCAAACCGGCAGGATTTCTTCCACCCCGAGTTCAGTGGCTTTCTCGAGCAGCCATTCAAAGCGATCCGTGTGCTTTGTAGGGGCAACGACCAAAATCAAGCCAGCCGGCCTGGCGCTTTCACGGAAAATCTCATCAACGCGAACCGTGGCCGAACGTTTGGACACAGACGCCAAGGTGCCCACGGCTTCCGAACCTTGGCCATCCACCAAGCGCAGCGGCTCGCCCTCACGCATTCGGAGGACTCGTGCCACGTGGATGGCCTCGTCTTCCGGCAACGGAATCAATCCTTCACGCAATTCGGGATGAAAGCACGTGTGCATGCCTTCAAAGGTACCCCTTGACGGGGTGACGGCCATCGAAAATCAGACGTCTTGGGACGCCGTCAACTTTGGGGCGCCCGCTTTCATTTCCTCGGTGGCTTGGGCTTCGAAGGACTCGAAGTTCGCGGCGAAGCGTTCGGCCAGATCGTGAGCCGCCTCGTCGTAGGCCCTGGGATCAGCCCACGTTGCGCGAACGTCCCACAATTCCGCAGGAACGCCGTCGCAAGCCACGGGAACTTCAAGCCCAAACACCGGATGGGTTTGGGTTTCCACCGCATCCAACTTTCCTTCCAGGGCGGCGGAAATCATGGCGCGCGTGTAGGCGAGCTTCATGCGGCTTCCAACGCCGTAACCACCTCCGGTCCACCCCGTGTTCACCAGCCACAACCGCACGCCGTGTTCCGTCATACGCTCGCCAAGCATGCGGGCATACTCTGTAGCGTGCAAGGGCAAGAAAGGAGCGCCAAAGCACGCAGAGAAGGTGGTTTGGGGTTCCACAACGCCTGCCTCCGTTCCCGCCACCTTGGCCGTGTAACCCGACAGGAAATGGTACATTGCTTGCCCCTTGTTCAGCCGCGCAAGCGGAGGCAACACGCCGAACGCGTCGCACGTCAAGAAAAAGATGTCCGTGGGGTGCCCACCTTTCCCGGTAGCCACGGCACCTGGGATGTGGTGGATGGGGTAGCTCACCCGGGTGTTGGGCGTGATGGTGTCGTCTTCGTAGTTGGGCGTGACGCCATCCTCTTGAAAGCCGATGTTTTCCAGCATGGCCCCAAACCGAATGGCTTGGAAAATTTCCGGTTCCCCTTCGGGACTCAAATCGATGGTCTTGGCGTAGCATCCGCCCTCCATGTTGAACACCCCCTCTTCGGTCCAGCCGTGCTCGTCGTCTCCAATGAGTTGCCGGTTGGGGTCGCTGCTCAACGTCGTTTTGCCCGTTCCGGACAGCCCAAAGAACACTGCCACATCTCCCTCCTTGCCCATGTTCGAGGAACAATGCATGGGCAGTACGTCGTGCTCCACGGGAAGGATGTAATTCATCACCGAAAACATGCCTTTTTTGATCTCCCCCGTGTAGCCAGAACCAGCCACCACGATGATTTTGCGGGTGAAGTCGATGGCGCTGACGTTGCTTTGGCGGCATCCGTGACGTGTCGGGTCGGCTTTGAAACTCGGGGCACAGACGACGTGCCAATCCGGTTCAGCCACCCAACGCTCTTCGTCCGACAACCGAATGAACATGTTGTCCACGAACAGCGAAGACCACGCTTTTTCAGCGACCACGCGCACCGGAATCCGGTAACGGGAATCGGCCCCGACCGCAGCGTCTTTCACGAACACGCTTTTCCCATCGAGGTGGGATTGAACGTCTTGAAGAAGGGTTTGGAACGCCTCGGACGTCATGGGTTGGTTGATGTCTCCCCAATCCACTCGTTGCTCCGTAGAACCGTCTTGAACCAAAAACCGATCCTTGGGGGATCGGCCGGTGAAGGTTCCCGTTTCGATGGCGAGTGCTCCCTGGTTGGTCAGCACCCCTTCGCCACGAAGGAGGGTTTGCAAAATGAGTTTGGCAGGCGGAAGGTTCCAGTGGGCTCGGCCCACTCCTTCGAGTCCGACGGCATCTAAACGCGCGTCGAAGGGGGTGTTTCCAACGTGTTTCATGTCCGAGGTTTGATCATTGCATCCTCGGGGACAAAGCTACGTAACCCTCATTTTCTCATTCAAGACGGTTGTCCACAAATCATCCACGAACCCCCAACTCGGTCGTACCTTGCCCTTCATGAAACGCGCACGACTTGCCCCGCTTTGGGTCCTTGCGCTGGCGTTGGCCAGCTGCGAAGCGAACACCGCCACGCCCGAGGCCACATCCCAACCTGACCCTGTGAAAAAAGTGAGCCCGGCGGGGCGAGAAAGCATGGACCGTCGCACGGAAAATGCCCAGCGCCTTCAGGAGATGAACAAAGTCACGGTCGAAAACAAGCTCAGCCCTTACCGCTATGTGATCAGCACCGAGCGCTTCTCGATTTTTGGTCAATTGGTGAAGGCCTCGAGCCACAGCCGGGCCATTCACGGAAGCGGAGTCACGCTGCTCTGCCCCACCGACGATGCCTTTGAATCGTTTGACGCTTGGAAAATGATGCTCCGCCAGGGGAACCAGGAAGAGCTTGACGCCTTTGTCGCGCACCACGTTCTTCCGGTCATCATGACGTACGAAGACTTCAAACTGAAGGACACGCACACCACCCTCGCGGGCGACGAAATGGAAGTGAGTACCCAAGGTGGCATTTACGCCAACGGCGCCCACGTTCGAAGCGGCTACGTCCCGACTGAAAACGGCAACGTGTTGGGGCTGGATGACGTGGCGTTTGTTCCGTTCTCCTTGCGCTAAGCCATTCAACCTTTCCGCGCGATGAGAGGTTGTTCTTTCAATCCTTCTGCATCGATGAATCACCTTACTTCTTCCCTGACTTTTCTTGGGGTCGCCCTGGCCGTGTGGAGCTCGCCTTCGCTCACCCAAGCCCAAACCCTCTCCCCAGACTGGCAACACGCCTCTTGGACGTTGACGCAAGACGGTGACCCTTTGGCAAACCCCTGGGTCGGCGGGTTGACCGCGCCGCAGTGGTCGCCCTTTGATGCGGATTTGGACGGGGACGAAGATTTGTTTGCATTCGACCGAGACGGCAGCCGTGTGTTGCTCTTCGAGCGGGTCCCTTCCGCGACGAATCCCGAGGGCGACCTCGTGATGCGCTGGGATTGGGTTCAAGGCTGGCCCGACATGGTTGATTGGTGCCTGTTGCGCGACTACAACTGCGACGGCAAGCCCGACATCTTTACCAGCCATCAAAATGGGATCCGCGTGTTCACGAACACCACTCCCCTGGGTGGGCCTCCGTCTTTTGATGCGACGCCGGTGGACCTCAGCGCGAGCTTCGACTTCGGTTCCGGTGCGAGCGACCTCCCAGTCATCTGCATTGGCATGGACCTCCCGGCCATTTTGGACCACGACGACGACGGCGATTTGGACATCATCACGTTCACGGAGACGGCCACCACGTTGTACCGTTTTCAAGGACAAACCCCCTGCGGCCTCGACCTCGTGTGCACCAACCGGTGCTACGGAATGTTGGCGGAAGCATCGGAGAACAACGCCCTGTTCATCGGACCGGACTTCGACTGTTCGTTCAACGTCGCGGACCCGCGTTCTCAGCTTCACGCCGGGGGCGCTATAACTTCACTACAACTTGAACCAGGAGGACCTAAAGACTTGTTGATTAGTGATGTGACCTACCCTCAAACTCTTGGGGTTGTGTTGGAAGTCGGCGGGTCTGAATTGGACAGCGCGGTGTTTGTGGACCCGGCATTCCCCGCCAATTTGTACGGCGACCAAGGAGTGGATCTCCCTCGATTTCCGGCCGCCTTTCACCTCGACGTCGACCAAGACGGGGTCCGTGATTTGCTCTTCTCACCGAACACCCCCCTCGAGACGGACGACGACGCAAGCGTGCACTTTTTCAAAAACACCGGCACCGAAGAAGCGCCCACTTGGTCGTTTGCTACAGACACCTACGTGCAAGACCAAATGGTGGACTTGGGCCGTGGTGCCTACCCCTCCTTTCACGACTTCGACGGAGATGGGTTGCTCGATTTGGCGGTGGCCAACAAAGAACGCTACGAAGGCGTGGACCAAACCCCCGCTGCCGTGGCCTCCTACCGCAACGTCGGCACTGCCACGAGTCCGGCCTTCGAACGCGTGAACCTCGGTTGGATTCCCCTAAACACCTTTCAAATTGAAAGTCCTTACCCTGCCTTCGGCGACTTGGACGGAGACGGCGACCTCGATGCCCTTGTAGGCGATGAGCTCGGGCGGATTCACCAATTTGACAACGTGGCCGAGGCCGGGTCTTGGCCTGAATTTGAACTGGCCGCGTTGAGCATTCCGGACGGTGAGACAGGGGAAGCCATTGACGTCGGGCAATTCGCCACGCCACAGCTTTTGGACATGGATGGGGACGGCGATCTCGACCTGGTGGTGGGTGAAAAGAACGGGACGTTGACCTTGTTCGAGCGAAGCTCGCTGGGAACGTGGTCGCTGTATTCCTCTCCCGTCAACGGAGACAATTGGGGAGGCATCCTGGTCGACAACCTCCTTGGCATCAACGGGTACAGCGTACCGGCCCTGACCGCGACAGACGATGGGCTGCGCGTGTTTGTCGCCAACGAAACGGGAACCGTCCAGGACTTTGGAATCGCCACCGGAGACTGGGACGCTGTGCTGTCGGAAGTCGAAAGTGCCGTGTTTGGGCCGCGCAACGGTTTCCGAGCCGCCTCCGCCTTTGCCGACCTCAACGGCGACGGCCTTCTCGACGCGATGGTGGGCATCCAAAACGGCGGCCTCCTCGCCTACCAAGGCGGCACCGACACCGTCGTGGTCGACCTCGGGCCTTCCACGCTGCATGCCATGTTCTGGCGGCTTATGCCCAACCCAGGGAGGGCCGAATTCCACTGGGAGAGTGCACAACCGTGGACGGGAGAACTGCACGTGTGGAACGCCCACGGCCAGCGGATCGCTTCGGAACCCGTCTTGGGTCAAAATCGCGGCACCCTGCACACAGCATCGTGGCCGTCCGGGATGTACGTGGTTGTCCCTGTGCTCGACCCTGCCTCTGCACCTGGAAACAGCAAGGGCGCTCCCGCAGGAACGCCCTTGACTTGGATCAAGATGCCCGAGTGATCGGGCGGAATGATTTGTGAGAATCAGAGGCTCAAACCGTCCAACACGTTTTTCACGTCGCGCACGGCAGCTTCGCTTTCGCGGAGCAACGCCTTCTCGTCGTCGTTGAGGTCGAGCTCAATGATGCGCTCGATGCCGTTCTTTCCGAGGATGACAGGAACGCCCAAGTAGAGGTCGTTCACGCCGTACTCGCCGGTCAACCAGGCGCAGCAGGGGAACACACGGCGCTGGTCGCGCACGATGGCTTCCACCATTTGGGCTGCCGCCGCACCTGGAGCATACCACGCCGACGTGCCAAGCAAGTTCACGATTTCACCTCCCCCCTTCTTCGTGCGCTCCACAATGGCGTCGAGCTTGTCCGCGTCGATGAGCTCCGTCACAGGAATGCCGCCGACCGTGGTGTAGCGAGGAAGCGGCACCATGGTGTCGCCGTGGCCGCCCATCAACACCGCTTGGATGTCCTTGGGGCTGACGTTCAATTCCTCAGCGAGGAAGGCGCGGTAGCGCGCGGTGTCGAGGATGCCGGCCATGCCAAACACACGGCTGCTGTCCACCTTCGCCGTGAGGTACGCGCAGTACGTCATCACGTCGAGCGGGTTGGACACAATCACCAAAATGGCATCAGGGCTGTGCTTCATGACGTTTTCCGTCACGGTCTTCACGATGCCTGCGTTCGTGGCAATCAGGTCGTCGCGGCTCATCCCCGGCTTCCGGGGCAAACCGCTCGTGATGACCACCACGTCCGATCCAGCCGTCTTGCTGTAGTCGTTCGTTGAACCCACCGTGCGGGTGTCGTACAAGTTGATGGGCGCGGTCTCCCAGATGTCAAGGGCCTTGCCTTCGGCGAAGCCTTCCTTGATGTCCAACAACACCACTTCGTTGGCGACCTCTCGGGTGGCCAACACGTTTGCGCAAGTGGCACCTACGTTACCGGCGCCGACGACTGTTACTTTCATGAATAGAACGGTTTGGGAGTGCAAAAGTACCCAAACCAAGGGCCATCGTCCACGACAAGATGCATCTTTGTTCCATGATTCGCTCCGTCTTTGGTTGGCTCGGGCTTGTGGGTGCCCTCACCCTTCTCCCCTCGATGGGCATGGCCCAACCCTCCTCCGCCCCCCCTCAAGGTCAAGCCTACGACCGCCCGTTGAACGCCGAGAACGCGTGGCCTTCAGGGACGTTTGGGGTTGATTACAACGTGGCCGACACAGAGGGATTCCGTCACGGGCCGTGGGTGCGTGTCTACGAAGACGGCGCCCTCTATTACGCCGGTTCGTTTGACCACGGCACCCCCGTCGGAAGCTGGTGGTATTTCCGCGAAAACGGCACCGCCCTGACCCACGTCGTTCACCGCGAGAATCCGGAAACCTCAGATGCGGTGGTTTACGCGTCAGACGGCCGCATTGCAGCACAAGGCGCCTACCTGCACCCTACCCTTCGCATTCACGCCGAACGCATGGAAGAGCGTCCTCCTGTGCCCGTGAGGCACGGTGCATGGTCGCTGTTTTCGAACCAAGGTCATCTGACCGCACTCGTCCATTACGACCGTGGCGTGAAACACGGGCTCGAGGAGCGCTACCTCCCCAGCGGAGTGGCGTGCGAAAGAGGCCAATACATTCAAGGAAACATGGACGGCGAATGGTTGGCGTGGCACGACAACGGCCAATTGCGACAGCGCTTGAATTACCGCAATGGCACGCTCGACGGAGCCTTCCAAGCGTTCTACGGAGGGGGCGGTCGCCTGAGCGAAGGCACCTATTTGGACGGAGCTGAAGAAGGCAGTTGGAAATTCTACCTCGAAGACGGGCGCCTGCAACACATCCACCGCTACCGTGCCGGCCAACTCCTCGAAACGATCTACGTCAACGGGACATTTGTGGATTGGCACGGCGAGGAACGGCCCGCCTACGAGCGCAGCTACGCCAACAAGCTCCTCGACGGCCCGTTCCGCGAATGGCACGACCAAGGTGGGTTTGTCCTGGAGAGCTTCACGGACCCTGAAACAGGGGAGATCATGCAGCGACGGGTCATGGAAGGAACCCAAGTGAGTCGCGAAGGGGAATACGTGGAAGGCGAACTGGACGGTGCGGTGTACCACTACGACGCTTCGGGTCGATTGATCAAAACGGAGCACTACAAACTCGGGGCTTTGGAGCGCATGGAAACGCATTGATGTGAAGCCTCATCGCCCATACACCCTGCTGTTCTTCGCGCTGGCCTTGGCTACGCTGGGTGCAGTTTTGCCCGCCTCAGGCCAAATCGCGGACGACGTCTACCTCGTTCACCTCACCGACAAAACGTGGGGCGACGGTTACCCTTTCAACCTGGAAGAGCCAGAGGCGTACCTCTCCGATCGCTCCCTCGCACGCCGATTGAGGCAGGGAATCCCCATGGACAGCCTCGACCTTCCCGTGTCTCCAGAAATTTTGCAGGCTCTGGAAGCCCTACCCGACTGGCAGGTCGTCCATGCATCAAAGTGGATGTCTACCGTGACCCTCGCCGCCCGGGACAGCACCGCCGATTCCCTTGCCGTGTTGGACTTGCCCTTCGTGGCGAGTTTGAAACGGACGAGGCCCCTCTTCCCCACGCCACGGCCCACAGCGGACACGAAGAAGGATGAAACCAAGTCTTTGCTTCCCACGACAGCCTACGGTCAGGGCTGGACCGCACTGGAACAACTCAACGCCCCGTCGTTGCACGCCCTTGGTTTTGACGGTTCAGGCATGTGGATCGCGGTGTTGGACGCCGGATTTCAAGGGGCCGACGAATTGCCCGCCTTTGAACGGCTCCGTGAGGATGACCGCCTTGTGGTGCCGTCGGGAGCCAACATCGCCTTTGGGGGCAACAACGTCTTCGCCCACAGCCGCCACGGAGCCTCGGTTCTCGGGACCATGGGCTGCGCTTGGACCGACTCGTTGGTGGGGACTGCGCCTGGTGCGACGTACTTCTGCTACGTCACCGAAGACGTGACGCAGGAGCGGCGCATCGAAGAAGAACATTGGATCGTCGCCGCCGAACACGCCGATTCCGTGGGGGTCGACCTCATGAACACGTCCCTTGGTTACAGCTTGTTTGACGACACGACGAGCCACCACGCCGTGGAAGATTTGAATGGCATCACCGCCCGAATCAGCGTGGCTTCGTCCATCGCCGCCTCGCGAGGCATCTTGGTCGTGACGTCTGCAGGCAACAACGGTGACGACCCCTGGCGCGCCATCACCTTTCCCGCCGATGCGAGCAACATCCTCGCCGTCGGAGCCGTCCGTTCAAACGGAAACCACGGGTGGTTCAGTGGGTTTGGACCGAGTGCAGATGGACGCATCAAACCCGACGTCATGGCCCTGGGAGTTTCCACGCCGTACCCGCGGTTCGACGGCACGGTTGGCCGGGGCAACGGCACCAGCTTTGCCTCGCCCATCCTTTGCGGTGCTGCAGCTTCGCTCTGGCAGGCGCATCCTGCGGCAACCGCCCAAGAGGTGCGTCAAGCCATCCTGGAAAGCGCTCACTTGTACACGGCTCCCAACGACAGCATGGGCTACGGCATTCCGGACATGTGGCGCGCCCACGAGCTTTTGATGAACGAGCATGCTTCCGCCGACGCCAGCCAAGTAGCATTGAAGGTCTTTCCCAACCCGGTGGCGTCAGACGGCACGTTGCGGTGGGAACTTTTCGGTTCTGAATGGACGGAATTCCTCGAGTCGGACCACGTGTTGTGGCGCGTCACCTCAGCGAGCGGAACAAGAGTGGCGGAAGGAACCCTTCCTGTCTGGAAAACCCCGGAGTTACGAGGACACATCGAGCTCAGCCCGTTGGGTCTTGCCTCAGGACGCTACGTGCTTACCCTTTGCGACCCCGACGGGGCTTGGAACGTGAGCGCTCCTTGCGTGGTGGCGGCCACGCCCTAAGCGCGAAGAATCAGTAGTCGTACTTCCCGGCCCACCGGGCTTTCAACCACTCCAACGCGGCCTGCTCGCGAGGGTTGTCGCCCGGCTGGTAGAACGTGGTCCCCTCCAGGCCTTGAGGCATGCATTCCTGGCCACTGAATCCTCCTTGCGCATCGTGGTCGTAGGCGTAATTCTTGCCGTAGCCAAGGTCTTTCATCAACCCTGTCGGAGCGTTGCGGAGCGCCAAGGGAACCGGCGCCTCGCCTTTCTCCCGGATCCACGCTTGCGCTTGCCCGATGGCCTTGTAAGAGGCGTTGCTTTTGGCGCTTGTGGCCAAATACACGGTGCATTGCGCCAACACAATCCGCGATTCTGGCCAACCGATGCGCTCCACCGCTTGGAACGTGTTGTTCGCAAGCACCAACGCCGTAGGGTTCGCATTTCCAATGTCCTCAGAAGCTGCAATGAGCAGGCGCCGAGCAATGAATTTGGGGTCTTCTCCCCCTTCCACCATGCGCGCCAAGTAGTAAACGGCCGCATTGGGGTCGCTCGCGCGGATGCTCTTGATGAACGCGCTGATGACGTCGTAATGCGCCTCGCCTCCCTTGTCGTAGCCCAAATGCGGGTTCTGAACCCGCTCCAACACGGCTTCGTTTGTGACCACGAGCTGCCCCTCCTCATTGGGCTCGAGGCCCTCGACCACCAACTCCAGGGTGTTGAGCAGCCTCCTGGCATCCCCACCACTTGCGCGGAGCAGCGCTTCTTGTTCGGCGACTTGCACGTCCTTCTTAGACAGGTATTCGTCTTCCGACAATGCGCGGTGAACGAGTCCCATCAACACCTCCGAGGACAACGCTTCGAGCACGTACGTTTGGCAACGGGAGCGCAAAGCGGGGATGACCTCAAACGACGGGTTTTCCGTGGTGGCGCCGATGAGCGTGACCGTGCCCGCTTCCACCGCACCGAGGAGGCTGTCTTGCTGCGACTTGGAAAAGCGGTGGATCTCGTCAATAAACAACAAAGCCCGCCCGGCAAACATGCCATCGCGCTTCGCTGAATCCAACACCGCTCGAACGTCTTTTACCCCGCTGTGGATGGCACTCAGGCTGTGAAACGGGCGGTCTGAATCCGCGGCAATCAGCTTCGCCAAGGTGGTCTTCCCTACGCCTGGAGGACCCCACAAAATCATGCTGGGAAGGGACCCCGCCTTCATCGCGCGTCTCAGCACCGCCCCTTCGCCAACGAGGTGGGCTTGCCCCACATAGTCGTCCAACGATTGGGGGCGCATGCGCTCCGCCAAGGGTGCTTTTCCCTGCATGACGTGAAATTACGTGAGGTCGGCCTTGTGACGTCGTGGATGGCACTCCTGACCTTCAGGCCGGCGGTGCTTCCAGCGCTTGTGTGACCACAACCAGCGTGCGGGATCGCGGTGGATTTCGCGTTCGAGTTTGGCCAAACACCGGTCCAGGACTTCTCCATTATCCAGCTCTTTGACGTCCTCTGCAATCAACTCGTAGGTCAAGGTGTATTTCCACGGCTCCTCCCGCCGAATGCTCGCGTACACCACCGCCATGTCGTACATGTGCGACCATTGCTCCAACCCGTAGAACACTGCAGTTTCGGTCCCGAGGAAGGTGGTCCACCAACACTTTGTGGGGTCGGCTGGGCTTTGATCAAAGCCCATCACCACGGCCACAGGGTCGCCGTGTCGGGCCACGTTCATCCAAGAGCGTCCTTCTTTCGTTCGAACCATCTCCAACCCAAATCGACTCCGCGATTCCTTCATCATCTTCTCCGCTTTGGAGTCACTCAGCTTCTTGTAGAGGGCCATGGTGCGGAAGGGCAGGTTTTGGCTTAAAGTCAGCGCGCTCCATTCCCAATTGTTCATGTGCCCGCCTGCAATAAGCACGTGCTTTCCATCACGGTGCAACCTCTCCATCACCTCCTTTCCGTGGTGCACCATGCCCCGATCCACCGCGGCGCGTTTCATCGTGAACAGCTTGGCCGACTCGACCATCAATTGGGCAAAATGCCTCTGAAACACCGCATACAACCGCCAGCGCTGCCCGGCACTCTTCTGGGGAAACGCCCGCTTCAAATTCGCCCGAACCACCTTTCCGCGGTACCCGCCGGCGAGCATGGCCAATGCGGTCACTGTCCAAGCGATGACCGTCAACATCCAACGCGGCAAGCGCCCCAACCAAGACAAGTACTTCATCGAAGCGTGCATTGTGTCCATGGCGACGCCTTCTCTTCCCATCCTTCGGCCGTCCTCTCCAACACCAACCCATCGAAAGCCAGCGACACACCCTCCGGCAGTTCTTTTTGAACGTCCTCATGCCTTCCCATCAAGTGGCTAATGTGTGTCAAGTACGTGTGTTTTGCACCCAATGCTGCCGCGACCTCGAGTGCCTCAGGCAAAGAAAAGTGGCTGTAGTGCGGCTCGGGGCGTAAGGCGTTCAACACAAGGACCTCCAGGCCCTGAAGGCGTTCGAGCGACCGCTTGGGAATGGCGTTGGCGTCCGTGATGTAGGCCAAGTCGTCCACGCGGTACCCGTGAATGTCCAGAGAACCGTGAACGATGGGCAGCGGCTCCCAATCCATTCCTCCAAGCTCAAACCGCTCGAAATCGCGGACCCGAGCAATGTGCACGTCTGGAACGCCTCCGTGTTTGTTCTCGTCAAACGCGTAGTGGAAATCCCTGCGAAGGGCTTCTTCCACACGTGCCGAAGCATGCAGCGTCATGGCGCGTTTTTGGAGGTAGTTGAACGGTCGAACGTCGTCCATCCCCGCCAAGTGGTCCTTGTGCTCGTGCGTGTACACCACCCCCTCCAAGGAAGTCACGCCTTCACGAAGCATTTGGGCCCGAAAATCCGGGCCAGTATCCACCACAACACGAGTCCCCTCTCCCTCCAACGCTACGGAAGTTCGAAGCCTCTGGTCCCTGCGATCCGCGGATGAACAGACGGCGCAAGAGCAACCAATGATGGGCACTCCCTGCGACGTCCCCGTCCCCAGGAACACCAACCTGGACAATCTCCTGACCTCCGCTCCGTTCATGGCACGAAGGTATCCTTACCTTTGATACAAACCTTACTGATTTCGTTGTGGACTTGGAACGCGTCATTCTCTCGGCCAAACAAAAGGCCCTCCGCATCAACCTCAACCAAGATCTCTACGGCACCTTCGCCGAGATCGGGGCAGGCCAAGAGGTGGTTCGCCACTTCTTTCGCGCTGGCGGGGCTTCTGGCACCATCGCCAAGACCATCTCGGCCTACGACAAAGACTTCAGTGACGCCATCTACGGCAAAGAAGCCAAGGGACGCTACGTGTGCGAATCGCGCATCGACAAGATGCTGGAGCACGAGTACGACCTGATCGAAGAACGAATCACGCGGGAAGATCACCCGACCAAGCAGTACTTCGCGTTCGCCAACACCGTAGCGACGATCAACTACCACAAGACGACGCAGGGTCACGGTTGGTTTGGCGTCAAATTCCAAACCGCAGCCGACAAACTCCCTAACACCATCGTCCTGCACGCTCGGTTTCACGAGCAAGACGCCCTCCTGCAGCAGCAGACTACCGGCATGCTTGGAGTGAACCTCATTTACGGCGCCTTCTTCTTCTACAAGCGTCCCAAAGAGCTCCTTCAAAGCTTGTACGACAACCTCGATCGCGACCAGCTCGAGATCGACATGATCCAGATGAACGGACCCGACTTTGAAGAAGTCGACAACCGCCTGATGTCGTTGCAACTGGTGAAACAAGGGATGACCGACGCGGTCATCTTTTCCCCCGACGGGCGCAACCGCCAAGCGGCCGATGTCCTTTACAAGAAGAACATCTTGGCCATCCGAGGCAGTTTCCGCCCTGTCACCAAGGTCAACATCGACATGATCGCCAAGGGCCTTGCGATGTTCAAGCAAGAACCCAAAGTCGACCCCGACAACATTCAGGTGCTCTTTGAGATCACCTTGAACAACCTGAGCGCGGAGGGCGACATTGACGAGCAAGACTTTTTGGATCGGGCCGACGTGTTGTGCAGCATTGGCCAAACCGTGCTCATCAGCAACTACCAGAAGTATTTCAAATTGGTCGAGTTTTTCTCTCGCCACACCAAGAAGCGCATGGGCGTCATCATGGGCGCAGCCACCTTGGTCGAAATCTTCAATGAGCGCTACTACCGCGACCTGAACGGCGGCATTCTCGAGGCGTTTGGCATCTTGTTCTCACGTGACCTCAAGATTTTGCTGTACCCTTGGATGGACGCAGAATCCGGAGACTTGTGGACCTCAGAATCCACCCCCATTCACCCTCGCCTCCAGCCCTTGTACAATTACCTCGTCTTCAACAAGCGCATCGCCGACATCACGGATTACGACCCCGAGGTTTTGTCCATTTTCAGCCGGGCAGCGCTCGAGTCCATCAAAGCAGGCGGTGACGAATGGGTCAACATGGTGCCCGACTTCGTGGACCGTGTCATTCAGGAAAACTGCCTCTTTGGGTACTGCGGTGCCGTCAAATCGGAGAAAGGAGCAGGCGAAGACCCTGCAGAGGCTGCTGCACGCGCCATCGAACAAAAACCATAGGGTCTCTCGACCAGCACGCCCCCTTCCCCCTGCTGGTCTTCGGAATTCCAGACATCAAAAAAGGCACCCATTGGGTGCCTTTTTTGTTTCTCAATCGAGGATGAGCTTACTCTTCCACAGCGGCTGCGTGTTCCACCAAGGCTTCAAATTCCTCCTTGGATCCCACTTTCAAATCCGAGAACTGACGGGTACCCGTTCCCGCAGGAATCAAGTGGCCCACAATCACGTTCTCCTTCAGGCCCAACAAGTGGTCCTGCTTGCCGCTCACCGCAGCCTCGTTCAACACCTTGGTCGTCTCCTGGAAGGACGCTGCCGAGATGAAAGACTTGGTTTGAAGTGATGCACGGGTGATGCCCTGCAACAACGGACGTGAAGTCGCTGGGATGGCGTCACGGCATTCCACCTTGGGCAGGTCGCGTCGCGTCAGCGAGCTATTCTCGTCACGCATCCGACGAGCAGAAATCATCTGCCCCACCTTCAGCGTTTCCGAACCACCTGCATCGGTGACCACCACCATGCCAAACATGCGATCGTTCTCGTTCAAGAAGTCGGCCTTTTCCGCAATCTGCTTTTCCAAGAACTGCGTGTCGCCACCGTCTTCAATGACCACCTTTTTCATCATCTGACGAACGATGACCTCAAAGTGCTTGTCGTTGATCTTCACACCCTGGAGGCGGTAGACGTCCTGAATCTCATTCACGATGTATTCCTGGACGGCCGTTGGCCCCATGATGTTCAAAATGTCGATCGGCGTCACTGCACCGTCAGACAACGGCATGCCGGCCTTGACGAAGTCGTTGTCCTGGACGAGGATGTGCTTCGACAAAGGCACCATGTACTTGAACTTGTCGCCCGTACGTGCTTCGATAATGATTTCGCGGTTGCCTCGCTTGATCTTGCCGTAGCTGACAATGCCGTCCACTTCAGACACCACGGCTGGGTTCGATGGGTTACGAGCTTCGAACAGCTCCGTCACGCGGGGAAGACCCCCCGTGATGTCACCCGACTTACCTGCCACGCGTGGAATCTTGCAGAGGATGAGGCCCTTGCCCACTTTGTCGCCTTCCTTCACAGAAAGGTGAGCGCCCACAGGCAGAGAGTACGTGCGGAGCACTTCCTTCTTCTTGCCCACGATCAAAATGGCTGGGTTCTTCTTCTTGTCGCGCGATTCCGTGATCACGATTTCGCGGAAGCCGGTTTGTTCGTCAAGCTCTTCGCGGTAGGTCAGACCTTCCTCGATGCTGTCAAACGCCACGGTGCCTTCTTCTTCAGAGATGATCACGTTGTTGTACGGATCCCATTCGCACACCGCGGTGTCTTTCTTGATCTTCTTTCCTTCCTTGACGAAAAGGACCGAACCGTAAGGCAGAACCGTCGTAGACAGCGCCACGTTGGTTTCAGAATCCATGACCTTGAATTCAGAAGAACGCGACACCACGACCACTTCCTTTTCGCCGTTGGCGTTGGTGCGGTCCACCGTGCGGAGTTCGTCGATTTCGACCACCCCTTCGTGCTTGGTGCGGATTTGGTTCTCGTCTGAGATCTTCGAAGCGGTACCCCCCACGTGGAACGTACGGAGCGTCAACTGCGTTCCAGGTTCGCCGATGGACTGTGCCGCGATGACACCCACCGCTTCACCGGTTTGGACAGGACGGTTCGTCGCCAAGTTCTTGCCATAGCACTTCGCGCACACCCCTTGACGGGATTCACACGTCAACACAGAACGAACTTCCACCTCTTGGACGCCTGCAGCTTCCACGGCTTTGGCCTGCGCTGGGGAAATGAGTTCGCCTTCCGCCACCAACACGTCTTCCGTGCTGGGGTCAAGGACATCCTCACCTGCCGTACGCCCCTCGATGCGGTCTCCAATGCCTTCCACGATTTCATCGTTTTGGCGCAATGGAGTCACGGTCAAGCTGCGGAGCGTTTCGCAATCGTCCTCTGTGATGATGACGTCTTGCGCCACGTCGACTAGACGACGTGTCAAGTAACCTGCGTCAGCCGTCTTCAAAGCCGTATCCGCCAGACCCTTACGAGCACCGTGCGTGGAAATGAAGTACTCCAAGATGCTCAGTCCCTCCTTAAAGTTAGAGAGGATGGGGTTCTCAATGATGTCCTGACCTCCGGTCGCAGAAGACTTCTGCGGCTTGGCCATCAATCCACGCATGCCGGAGAGCTGACGAATCTGCTCTTTCGAACCACGTGCACCCGAGTGCATCATCATGTAGATCGAGTTGAAGCCTTGCTTGTCATTCTCCAAGCGGTCCATCAAGATGTTGGTCAAACGAGAGTTGGTGTGTGTCCAGATGTCGATGATCTGGTTGTAACGCTCGTTGTTGGTGATGAGACCCATGTTGTAGTTGTCCATCACCTCACCCACCTGGGCCGTAGCCTTGGCCACCAACTCCTCCTTTTCAGGCGGAATGATGACGTCGTTCAAGTTGAATGACAGACCTCCTTTGAACGCCATGGTGAATCCAAGCTCCTTGATGTCGTCCAAGAACTGCGCCGTGCGTGGCACGCCAACGCTGTTCAAGACGTGAGAGATGATGCCACGAAGGGACTTCTTGGTCAACAATTCGTTGATGAAGCCGGCCTCGGCAGGCACGTGCTCGTTGAAGAGCACACGTCCGCACGTCGTTTCAATCATGCTTGCGCTTCCGTCGATGTCGACGTAGCGCATCTTGATGGCGGCGTGCAAGTCCAAACGCCCCTCTTGGTGGGCGATTCGCACCTCTTCTGAAGAGTAGCACACCATGCCTTCCCCCTTCACCACGTGCTCCTTCGAAGAGACGCGCTCTTTGGTGATGTAGTAAAGGCCCAAGACCATGTCCTGAGAAGGAACGGCGATTGGGGCGCCGTTGGCGGGGTTCAAAATGTTGTGAGAACCCAACATCAACAGCTGCGCTTCCAGAATGGCCGCAGAGCCCAACGGCAAGTGCACAGCCATTTGGTCTCCATCAAAGTCAGCGTTAAACGCTGTACATGCAAGCGGGTGCAACTGCAACGCCTTGCCTTCGATGAGCTTGGGCTGGAACGCCTGAATACCCAAACGGTGCAGCGTCGGTGCACGGTTGAGCAACACAGGGTGTCCTTTCATGACATTCTCGAGAATGTCCCACACCACAGGCTCCTTCGCGTCCACAATCTTCTTGGCGCTCTTGACCGTCTTCACCACCCCACGCTCAATCATCTTGCGGATGATGAACGGCTTGTAGAGCTCGGCCGCCATGTTCTTGGGCATGCCGCACTCGTGGAGCTTCAGGTCAGGCCCTACGACGATGACCGAACGTGCAGAGTAGTCCACACGCTTACCGAGGAGGTTTTGACGGAAACGTCCTTGCTTTCCCTTCAAGCTGTCGCTCAAGGACTTCAAAGGACGGTTGCTCTCCGTCTTCACGGCGCTGCTCTTGCGGCTGTTGTCAAACAAGCTGTCGACGGCCTCTTGGAGCATGCGCTTCTCGTTGCGCAAAATCACTTCTGGCGCCTTGATCTCCACCAAACGCTTCAAGCGGTTGTTGCGGATGATCACACGGCGGTACAAATCGTTCAAATCCGACGTCGCAAAGCGTCCACCATCAAGCGGCACCAAGGGACGGAGTTCGGGCGGAATCACAGGAACCACCTTCACCACCATCCACTCTGGACGGTTCTCGATGCGGCTGTTGGCGTCACGCAACGCTTCCACCACCTGCAAACGCTTGAGCTTCTCGCTCTTGCGCTGCTGTGAGGTCTCGGTGTTGGCTTCGTGACGCAACGAGTAGCTCAATTCGTCGAGGTCCAAGTTGGCGAGCAAATCGTGCACGGCATCCGCGCCCATCTTCGCCACAAACTTGTTGGGGTCCTTGTCGTCTAGATACTGGTTCTCCTTCGGCAACGTGTCAAGGATGTCGAGGTACTCGTCTTCAGTCAACAACGTGTACGCTTCCTTGGCGTCGGCCTGAGGCACCTCGGCGATGCCTTGGTTAATCACCACGTAACGCTCGTAGTAGATGATTTGATCGAGCTTCTTGGAAGGAACGCCCAAGAGGTAACCAATCTTGTTGGGAAGGCTCTTGAAGTACCAAATGTGCACCACGGGCACCACCAAGTTGATGTGGCCCATGCGCTCACGACGCACTTTCTTTTCCGTCACTTCGACGCCGCAGCGGTCACAAACGATTCCCTTGTAGCGAATGCGCTTGTACTTTCCGCAGTGGCACTCGTAGTCCTTGACAGGACCAAAAATCCGCTCGCAGAACAAGCCGTCGCGTTCAGGCTTGTAGGTGCGGTAGTTGATCGTCTCGGGCTTCAACACTTCGCCGTGCGACGCTTCGAGGATGCGCTCGGGCGAGGACAACGAGATGGTGATCTTGTTGAAGTCGCTGCTCAACTGCTTGGGGTTGTTTTGTTGGAACATCTGTTGAGGGATCAATCGAGTGAAACAGTCAAACCAAGGCCACGCAATTCATGCATGAGGACGTTGAAGGATTCGGGGATGCCAGGAGTTGGCATCACGTCGCCTTTCACAATCGCCTCGTAGGCACGCGCACGACCTTGAACGTCGTCCGACTTGACCGTCAAAATTTCTTGGAGGATGTTGGCGGCACCGAAGGCCTCGAGTGCCCACACCTCCATCTCACCAAAGCGCTGACCACCAAACTGGGCCTTACCGCCCAACGGCTGCTGCGTGATGAGGGAGTATGGACCGATGCTACGAGCGTGCATCTTGTCGTCCACCATGTGGCTCAGTTTGATCATGTAGATCACACCCACCGTAGCCGGCTGGTCAAAACGCTCACCGGTTCCTCCGTTGTAGAGGTACGTCACACCGAACTCAGGCACTCCTGCCTCTTCGGTCAGGTCGCAAATCTCTTGGATCGACGCACCGTCAAAGATGGGAGTGGCAAACTTTCGGCCCAACTTCTCCCCTGCCCAACCCAACACAGTCTCGTAGATCTGTCCGAGGTTCATGCGAGAAGGTACACCCAGCGGGTTCAGCACGATGTCAACAGGAGTTCCGTCCTCAAGGAACGGCATGTCCTCCTGACGGACGATGCGGGCCACAATGCCCTTGTTTCCGTGACGACCAGCCATCTTATCCCCCACCTTCAGCTTGCGCTTTTTGGCGACGTAGACCTTGGCCAGTTTGACGATGCCTGCTGGCAATTCATCACCCACAGTCACTTGGAACTTCTTGCGCTTGTACACACCCAAGAGGTCGTTGTACTTCAGGGTGTAGTTGTGGATCAATCGCGCGGCAAGAGCGCTCTGCTCGTCGTCGCGAATCCAGCCGTCTGCGTTGATGATGAGGTAATCGAGGCTTGAAAGCACCTTTTGGGTAAACTTCACGCCCTTCTTGACCTGCTCTTCCTTGTAGTAGTTGAAGACGCCTTGGCTGACTTTACCACCCACAATCTTCATCAACTTTTCCACCAAGAGCTTCTTGAGCGCTCCGGCTTCTTTGTCGAAGTCCTTGTCGATGGATTCCAAAATGGCCTTGTCGCTCGCCTTGGACTTGCGGTCCTTCACCGCGCGGCTGAACAGCTTTTTGTCGATGACCACGCCCTGGCCGGACGGTGGCATCTTCAATGAAGCGTCCTTCACGTCGCCGGCCTTGTCACCAAAGATGGCGCGCAAGAGCTTTTCTTCTGGGCTTGGGTCTGACTCTCCCTTCGGAGTGATTTTTCCGATGAGAATGTCGCCTTCCTTCACCTCTGCCCCGACGCGAATCAATCCGTGCTCGTCGAGGTCCTTGGTAGCCTCTTCGCTCACGTTGGGAATGTCGTTGGTCAATTCTTCGACACCGCGCTTGGTGTCGCGAACTTCCAACACGTATTCGTCGACGTGCAAAGAAGTGAACACGTCCTCACGCACCACGCGCTCGGAAATCACGATGGCGTCCTCAAAGTTGTAACCCTGCCAAGGCATGAAGGCCACCTTCATGTTCTGGCCCAAGGCCAGCTCCCCTTTCTGGGTCGAGTAACCTTCCACCAAAATTTGGCCTTCCGTGACCTTTTCCCCCTTGGCCACCATGGGCTTGAGGTTCATGCAGGTTCCCTGGTTGGTCCGTGCGAATTTGGTGAGGTTGTACACCTTCAAATCGCTCTCGAATGACACGAGCAAGTCGTTCTCGTCCATGTCGTGGCGAATGTGAATCTCGTTGGCATCCACAAACTCCACCACGCCGTCACGCTCAGCGCGCAACAACACACGTGAGTCACGAGCGACCGGAGCCTCCACACCCGTTCCCACGATGGGCGAGTTTGGACGCATAAGTGGCACAGCCTGACGCATCATGTTCGAGCCCATCAACGCACGGTTGGCGTCGTCGTGCTCAAGGAATGGAATGAGCGATGCCGCGATGGACGCAATCTGGTTGGGTGCCACGTCCATGTATTGAAGCTCTTCAGGCTTCACAATCGGGAAGTCACCCTCGAGGCGGGCCTTCACCATGTCGTTTTCAAACGAACCGTCTTTCTTGATCGGGGCATTCGCTTGGGCGATCATGGCGCTGTCCTCATCCTCTGCGGACAAGTAAACGATGTCCTTGTCGCTCGTGGCTGCCTTTCCTTTTGTCACCTTGCGGTACGGCGTCTCGATGAATCCGAGGCGGTTCACCTTGGCGTAAACGCAGAGGCTGGAAATCAAACCAATGTTCGGACCTTCAGGTGTCTCAATGGTGCAAAGACGTCCATAGTGCGTGTAGTGCACATCTCGGACCTCAAAGCCCGCACGCTCACGACTCAAACCACCTGGCCCGAGCGCAGAAATGCGACGCTTGTGCGTCACCTCACTCAGTGGGTTTGTTTGGTCCATGAACTGAGATAGCTGGTTCGTTCCGAAAAAGCTGTTGATCACAGAGCTCAACGTCTTGGCGTTGATCAAATCCGTTGGCGTGAATACCTCGTTGTCACGGACATTCATCCGCTCGCGAATGGTCCGTGCCATACGAGCAAGCCCCACCCCAAACTGAGAGTACAACTGCTCACCCACGGTGCGGATGCGACGGTTGCTCAAGTGGTCGATGTCGTCCACATCCGTGTTGCTGTTTACGAGATCAAGCAACGTCTTGATGATGCGAATGATGTCGTCCGTCGTAAGGGTGCGCGCCTCCTCGCCTTCGATGCCCAACTTGCGGTTGATGCGGAAACGTCCAACTTCACCCAAGTCGTATCGTTGCTCTGAGAAGAACAACTTGTCAATCACGCCACGAGCCGTCTCCAAATCGGGCGGCTCTGCGTTGCGGAGCTGACGATAGATGTACTCTACTGCTTCCTTCTCCGAGTTGGAGCTGTCTTTTTGAAGCGTGTTGTAGATGATGGCGAAATCACCTTGGTTCACCCCCTCTTTGTGGAGGATGATGGTCTTGGAGCCTGAATCGACAATCATGTCGATGTGCTCCTTTTCCAAAACCGTCTCGCGCTCCAAGATGACCTCGGTGCGCTCGATGGAAACCACCTCACCCGTATCCTCTTCCACGAAGTCCTCGACCCATGTTTTCAAGACGCGAGCTGCCAATGGGCGACCCAACACGCGCTTCAACCCAGCCTTCGTGACCTTGACCTCGTCGGCCAAGTCAAAGATTCCGAGAATGTCGCGGTCCGTTTCGTAGCCAATGCTCCGAAGCAACGTCGTTACAGGCAACTTCTTCTTCCGGTCGATGTACGCATACATCACACCGTTGATGTCCGTGGCGAATTCAATCCAAGAACCCTTGAAAGGGATGATTCGAGCCGAGTGCAACTTCGTGCCGTTGGCGTGGCGGCTTTGGCCGAAGAACACGCCCGGAGAACGGTGCAACTGATTCACAATCACGCGCTCAGCCCCGTTGATCACAAAGGACCCTTGAGGAGTCATGTACGGGATGGTTCCCAAGTACACGTCCTGAACGATGGTTTCAAAGTCTTCGTGCTCGGGGTCCGTGCAGTACAGCTTCAACTTGGCCTTCAAAGGCACGCTGTACGTCAAACCACGCTCAATGCACTCTTGGATGCTGTAGCGAGGGGGGTCGATGAAGTAATCGAGGAATTCGAGAACGAATTGATTTCGAGTGTCCGTGATGGGGAAATTCTCACTGAACACCTTGAACAATCCCTCCGTCATGCGGTTCTCAGGGTTCGTTTCCAATTGGAAGAACTCCTGGAACGAGCGGAGTTGAATGTCCAAGAAATCGGGGTGCTCCAGAGGGAGGTCTACGGAACCAAAATTGGTGCGCAGGGGGTTGGAGTTGGGGTTGGCCAGGGTCATAGGTCGTTTGGTCTTGGAAAAGGACAAACAGGGGGTTGCAGGTCTATGTTTGAAAGCACCCGTATTACGGGACTTTCAAAAAGCAGACAAGGGCGGGGACCTGCTCCCCGCCCGTGCCTTTAATGCTCGGGGTTGTGCTTACTTGAGCTCAACCTCAGCGCCAGCTTCCTCAAGTTGAGACTTCAAGGCTTCAGCCTCGTCCTTTGGAATGCCCTCCTTGATTGGAGCGGGTGCGCCGTCCACGATGTCTTTCGCTTCCTTCAAGCCGAGACCGGTGAGTTCTTTCACGAGCTTCACAACAGCGAGCTTCGAGCCGCCAGCGGCCTTCAAGATCACGTCAAACTCAGACTTCTCTTCACCGCCTCCGCCTTCACCGCCACCGGCGGCTGGGCCAGCAACTGCAACTGCAGCAGCAGCGGGTTCGATGCCGTACTCGTCCTTGAGGATTTCAGCGAGTTCGTTCACCTCCTTCACAGTGAGGTTCACCAACTCTTCTGCCATAGCTTTCAAATCAGCCATAATGATTGGATTGTATTGTTCGTATTCTAAAGATTGAGGATGTCAAGCTCAGCCGCGTTCTTGCAGCGCCTTGACCAGACCAGACAGGGTGTTGCCACCTGAGTTCAATGCGCCCACCACGTTCTTCATTGGAGACTGGAGCAATGCAATCACATCTGCCACCAATTCTTCCTTTGACTTGATCGTGGTCAACGTCTCGAGGTTGCTGTCACCCAAGTAGGTTGCTTCTTCGACGTATGCGCCTTTCAAAATCGGCATGTCGTGCTTCTTGCGGAATTCCTTCAGCACGCGTGCTGGAGCATTTCCGACATCGCCAACAAGAAGTGCCGTTTGGCCCTTGAGCACGTCATACAGTTCCGCATAGTTGCGGCCCTCCGTGCGCTCCATGGCCTTCCGCAGCAACGTGTTTTTCACGACACGGACGCGGATGTCCTTCTTGTAGCACTCGCGGCGAAGGCTGGTGGTCGCCTCAGAATCCAACCCAGATGCGTCGGTGAGGTAAACCACGTTCTTCTCCGCAAGCATCTGCACGAGCTCGTCGATCAATTGATCTTTTTCAGTGCGAGTCATGTTTGTTCAGTGTTGCGAATCAGGCAGTCGCCGTCTTCTGTTCGATTTTGATACCAGGACCCATTGTCGAGCTCATAGCAATGCTCTTCATGTAGGTTCCTTTCGCAGATGAAGGCTTCAACCGCATCAACGTGTTCAAGAGTTCAGCAGCATTCTCTTCAATCTTCTTGGCGTCAAAAGACACCTTTCCAACTGAGGCATGCACAATGCCAAACTTGTCCACCTTGAAGTCAATTTTACCTGCCTTCACGTCCGTCACAGCCTTTCCAACTTCCATCGTCACGGTACCCGACTTCGGGTTTGGCATGAGGCCACGTGGTCCGAGAATTCGGCCCAACGCACCCACCTTGCCCATGACTTGGGGAGTGGTAATGATTACATCCACATCGGTCCATCCGCCTTTGATCTTCGTCACGTACTCGTCCAACCCTACGTGGTCGGCACCGGCGTCCTTTGCTTCCTGCTCTTTGTCAGGAGTGCAAAGCACCAGCACGCGAACGTCTTTACCTGTCCCGTGAGGGAGGCTCACCGTTCCACGAACCATTTGGTTCGCTTTACGGGGGTCTACGCCAAGGCGCACAGCGAGGTCTACTGTTGCATCGAATTTGGTGGTCGAGCACTCTTTCACAAGGACAGAGGCTTCTTCCAAGCTGTACAGCTTTTCCGTATCGATCTTCTCAGCGACCGCTTTCTGGTTCTTTGTTAGTCGTCCCATGTTGCGCGGTTTGTGACTTAGAAGGGGCGTTCACCAATGACGTTAATGCCCATGCTTCGTGCCGTTCCCGCCACCATCCGCATTGCGGATTCGACGGAAAAGCAGTTCAGATCGGGCATCTTGTCTTCTGCAATTGCGCGAACTTGGTCCCAAGTGACTTTACCTACCTTGCTCCGGTTGGATTCCGAAGAACCCTTCTTGAGCTTGGCAATCTCCATCAATTGAACTGCGGCCGGTGGGGTCTTGATGACAAAGTCAAACGACTTGTCTTTGTAGACCGTGATGACCGCAGGGAGTACCTTACCAGCTTTATCTTGAGTTCGAGCATTGAATTGCTTACAGAACTCCATGATGTTCACCCCCTTGGCACCCAGTGCGGGTCCCACGGGAGGTGCCGGATTGGCCGCTCCAC
>JAQCBJ010000068.1 GCA_027621555.1 Bacteroidota bacterium
GGCCATGGGTCAGACGTCTTTTCCGAGTTGCTTCAGCAAGTTAGCGACGACGGCGCGAAACGCAGCCGCGGCTTCGCCGCTGGTTTGCATGACGGCCGGACGACCGGCGTCGCCCGCTTCGCGGATGGTTTGGAGGAGCGGGAGCTCGCCCAAGAACGGGGCCTCGAGGCTGTCGGCGAGGCGCTTCACCCCGTCCCGACCAAAGATGTGGTACCGCTTGTCCGGCGCATCGGGGGGCACGAAGTACGCCATGTTTTCGACGAGGCCGAGGACCGGGACTTTCAATTCGTCGAGGCGGAACATGCCTACCCCCTTCCGGGCGTCGGCCAAAGCGACGTCCTGCGGCGTGCTGACAATCACAGCACCGGACAAGGGAATTTGCTGGACGAGCGACAAATGGATGTCACCCGTGCCGGGAGGCAGGTCGACGATCATGAAGTCGAGGGCGCCCCATTCGGCGTCGGTGAACAGTTGATTGAGCGCACGGCTCGCCATCGGGCCACGCCAAACAATGGCCTGATCCGGGTCGGCGAAAAAGCCGATGGACAGTACCTTGACGCCATACTGCTCAATGGGCTCGATTTTGGTTTTTCCGTCGACTTCCACGGGTTGGGGCTTTTCGCCGGCCACGTCGAACATGGTCGGCACGCTCGGGCCATGAATGTCAGCGTCGACGAGCCCCACCTTGTAGCCAAGTTGGGCGAGTGCAACGGCGAGGTTGGACGACACCGTGCTCTTGCCCACGCCCCCTTTTCCTGAAGCCACGGCGATGACGTGCTGAACGCCCGGGAGGACCTTTCGGGTCTCGAGGGTGCGCTCTTCCTTTTTGAGAGGCGTGACGTCAACGATGCACGACACGGGCTTGCCAAACGCGCGTTCGAGCGCAAATTCAACGGCCTCCTGCATGCGCTTTCTCGCGTGCATCGCTGGGTTGCTGGACTTGACCCCGACGGTCAAGCCCTCTCCGTGTTCGCCGGCCTCGCCGGACAAATCGACCAATTCGAGGGAGACAATGTCCTTGCCCAATTCAGGCTCCACCACGCCTCGCAAGGCGTCCAATACCGCGTCGTGTGTCCAGTTGCTCATCGGGGTCAAAGTTCGCGCATGGGGTCCCAAAACACACGCTCAAAGTCCACCACTGTGTCGTTTTCAATCCTCACTCCTTCCCCTTCGAGTTGAGCGGCCATGGGACGGTCCGCTGGAAAATGAATGGCCCCAGACAACATGCCCAAGCGATTCACCACGCGGTGCGCCGGCACGGGCGGCTCAGCCCCAAAGCTTTTGTTCAGCACCCACCCTACCCGACGGCTCGCTCGCGCAGAACCCAGCACCTTGGCGATGGCGCCATAAGATGTCACGCGACCGGGAGGAATGGCCCTCACCACGTCGTACACGTCTTGCTCAAACGAACGGTCGTCGTGGGTGTCCTTCACAACGCGGGCGGCTTGATCTCCATGAAGTGGATGTTCTTCCCTTCCTCCAGCCAGCGTTGCTCATAGTAGGTCTTGATCTCCAGCGCCTCGCGCAAATCCGCGTCGACCGTGTCAAGAAATCCGCCGTAGACGTCGTCCGAATCGTGGAGCATTGGGTAACCGGCCGCGACGTAATCCTCTTTCGACAGGGCGTAAAGAAGCTTGCTGTCCGACTTGACCTTCACCGTGCCCTCGGGTGCGAGAAACTTGCGGTAGCGCTCAATGAACTTGCCCGACGTGATGCGCTTGGTTCCCTTCTCGTCCTTGGGTTGTGGGTCGCTGAAGGTGAGCCAGATGTCAGCCACTTCGCCCGGCCCAAAAAACTGGTCGATGAATTCGATCCGCGTCCGCAAGAACGCCACGTTGGTCAGGGCTTCCTGGTTGGCGGTTTTGGCACCCCGCCAGAACCGGTGTCCCTTGATGTCCACGCCGATGAAATTGCGGTTGGGCCACTTTCGGGCCAAACCCACAGTGTACTCTCCCTTGCCACAGCCCAACTCGAGCGTGATGGGGTTGTCGTTCCCAAACACTTCCGAATGCCACTTGCCCTTGTAGGGGTGCTCGGCGCCTTGCACCGCTTCTTGGAGGTCCGGTTCGAAGACGTTGCCCATCTCCGCGTTTTCCTCCCATTTCCAAAGTTTGCCCTTGCCCATGGTCGCTGAATTGACGCGAAATTAGGAACTTCATCCCCGATGTTGAACCCTGTCGACGCTCGACCGCAATTGCTCGTGACCGTTCTCGATTGGGGCATGGGTCACGCCACGCGAACCTTGCCCTTGATTGAGCACGCGGTGGCGCAAGGTTGGCATGTACATGTCGCCTCCAAGGGCACGGCCCTCGCCTGGCTTCAGGCCCACCTCGACGCGGAGCATGTCGCCTTTCACACCAAGCCCGGGCCCGACATCAAGTACGCCAAACGCGGGAATTTCCTTCGCATCGCCGGACAGGTCCCGTCGTTTTTAGCCCACGTGGAAATCGAGCGCAGGTGGGTGGCCGAATTTGCCGTTGAGCACAACATCGACGCCATTTTCTCGGACAATTGCTACGGGTGCAGCACGCCTGACCTGCCCTCGGTTCTGATGTCGCACCAACTTCAACTCCCCGTCCCCAAAGGGCTGGAAGGTGCCGCAAGGCAGGTGGTGGCCCGATGGGCACGGGGGTTTGACGAGGTTTGGGTGCCGGACACTGTGCCTGGCGAAGATTCCCTCAGCGGAGGCCTTGCCGAGGCGGACATCCACCCCCAAACCCACTACATCGGTGTGCTGAGTCGGCTCGCACGCTACGCCCGGCCCAACCCTGAAGTCACGTGGGAGCGCGTGGGCATGGTGAGCGGCGTGGAGCCTCACCGTTCCCTCATGGAACAGGCGTTGCGCGCTTGGATGCACACCACCGACCAGCCCTGCCTCATCGTTGCCGGAAAGCCAGGCGGCGGGACGTCCGTCGAAGGCAACGTCACCACCTGGTGCGACCCCACGGACGCCGAGCTAGCCGACGCCCTCCAAGGCGCGGGCACCCTCTTGTGCCGCAGCGGCTACAGCTCCCAGCTCGATCTCGCCGCCCTGCACAGGAACGCCATCCTCGTCCCCACCCCGGGCCAACCCGAGCAGGAGCAACTTGCCCGGATCTGGGCCGATCGGTTTGGATTCACGACGCTGTCGCAACGCGACCTCGAGGCGGGCCGCATTCCCGAACGCGCCACAGGAAATCTCCCGAACGAAGCCGCCAACGAACTGGCGTTTCAAGAACTCACCCGCTGGCTCCTCGCCTCCATCCCCACCCACGCATGACCACAACTCCCTCCCCTGAATTCACGGACGACGACGTCCGGTTCATGAAATTGGCGCTTCAGGAGGCCGAGAAGGCCGCAGACATCGACGAAGTGCCGGTCGGGGCCGTCATCGTGGCGCAAGGTCAAGTCATCGCCCGCGCCCACAACCTGTGCGAACGGCTGCGCGACTTCACGGCCCACGCAGAAATGCAAGCGTTTACGTCGGCATCCGAATTCCTCGGAGGCAAATTCCTGGACCAATGCACCTTGTACGTGACGTTGGAACCATGCCCAATGTGCGCAGGAGCGGCATTTTGGACGCGCATCGGACGCGTGGTGTACGGGGCGCAAGACGAGAAACGCGGACACTCCAAGTTTGACGGTGACCTCACCATGCTCCACCCCAAAACCACGTGCCAAGGCGGCCTCCTTGCGGACGAAGCCGCGGCCCTGCTGACCACCTTTTTCAAGGCGAAGCGCAAATCCTGAGAACTGCGCACTCCGCGTACCTTTGGGCCATGCTCGAGTTGACCAAAGACTTCCTCGACCAACTTCAATCGAACATTGAAGCGGGCCGTGACGTGGAGATTGCCGCTACAGTCGGTGGCCTCCACCCGAAGGACGTGGCCGACATTTTCGACGCGCTCAAGCGGGAAGAAATCCTGTACGTATACCGGTTGCTCGAGTCGGAACTCAAATCCGAGGTCATTGCCGAGCTCGAAGAAGACGTGCGCGAGGAGCTCTTGAGCTCTCTCAGCTCCAAGGAGATTGCCGAAGACGTCATCGAGGGCTTGGATTCGGACGACGCGGCCGACGCTTTGGCCGACCTTCCCGAGGCCAAACTGGAGGAGGCCATGCGCATGGTCGACGACCAAGAAACGGCGTCGGAAGTCCGCGAGTTGCTGAGCTACGAAGACGGCACCGCGGGCGCTTTGATGGCCGTCGAACTGATTAAGGTCGAAGAGGACTGGACCGTCGCACGTGCCATCCGCGAAATTCGAGCCCAAGCATCCGACGTGGAGAACATCTACACCATCTACGTGGTGGACGATCTAGGAACGCTGAACGGACGCCTCTCCCTCAAAAGTCTGCTGCTCAACGCGAGCTCCGCAAGGTCCTTGCTGAAGGACCTCAAGGACGACGATGAACTCGTGTCCATCGAGGCGCATGAGAGCGAAGAGGTTGTGGTGAAACTCATGGAGCGCTACGACTTGGTGGCCTTGCCCGTGGTGGATGCACAGGGCAAATTGCTCGGGCGCATCACCATTGACGATGCCGTGGACGTCATCATCGAAGATGCGGAACGCGATTACCAACTCGCATCCGGGATCTCGGAAGACGTCGAAGGAAAAGACAGTGTGTGGGCTTTGACCCGCGCACGCCTTCCGTGGCTCCTCATTGGACTGGGAGGTGGCATCGGCGGTGCCTACGTCATTGGCGCCTTCGACATCGAAAACAACCCCGAGCTCGCCCTTTTCATTCCGCTCATCGCGGCCATGGGGGGCAACGTCGGGGTGCAATCGTCCGCCATCGTCGTGCAGGGTCTCGCTTCGGCCAACGTCAACATGGGCAACTTGGCCACACGCCTCCTGAAGGAATTGAGCGTAGGCTTGGTGAACGGACTCATCTGCTCGGCCATCATTTTCTTGGCGAGTGTGCTGCTTGGGTTTGGGTGGATGCTCAGCAGCACCGTGTCTGCATCGCTGTTGTGCGTGATTGTGTTTGCCGCGTTGTTTGGGGCTTTCGTGCCCTTGATGCTGGACAAACGAAACATCGACCCCGCGCTTGCGACGGGGCCCTTCATCACGACAGCCAACGACATCATGGGGCTGATCATTTACTTCAGCATGGGCTCGCTCATCGCCTCGTTGATGGCCTAACTCCTTTCGCGATGGAAGCCTTCCACGTTTGGTTCTTGGACACGGTGCACCCCGCTCTGAAAGAGGCTCTGAAGACGGCGGGCATGACCTGCCACGACGCCACGCGACTCACACGGCAGGAGCTCGTCCACCAGGCGAAAAACACCCCACCCGTGGACGCGCTCGTCTTGCGAAGCCGCATTCGGCTGGACCGCGAAGTGCTGGATGCTCTACCCGACTTGAAGTGGATCGCTCGCAGCGGCTCGGGACTGGAAAACATCGACCTAGATCGAGCGGCCAAACTCGGCATCGCCGTGCACAGCAGCCCCGAAGGCAACCAAGATGCCGTCGGAGAGCACGTGCTTGGCATGTTGCTCAGCGTCCTGAACAAGATGCGTTCGGGAGACGCGAGCATCCGGGCCCGTCGATGGGAGCGTGAAGCGCATCGCGGGCGTGAGTTGAAATCCCTCACCGTGGGCATCATGGGCTACGGCCACATGGGCAGTGCGGTGGCCGAACGGCTGGCGGGATTTGGTTGCAGGGTCATCGCCTACGACAAGTACAAAGAAGGTTGGGGCGAATCGCCTTTCGCCGCGCCCCCCCTGCCCCACGTGCATCCCGTAGGATGGGGTGCGTTTTGCCGTGAAGCGGACGTGGTGACCTTGCACCTGCCCTGGACCGAGGAAACCAAAGGTCTGGTCGACGACGCTTGGCTCAACGGTTTTGAAAAGCCCGTCATCCTCTTGAACACCGCACGAGGTCCCATTGTCCAAACCACGGCCCTCCTCCGTGCCCTCGACGACGGTCGCGTGACGGACGCATGCTTGGACGTGCTGGAATTTGAGGGGCGGTCACTCGAAGGGTTGGACGGGTTGTCCGACCCCGATGCGCGCGAGGCATTTGAGCGCCTGCTCGCCCACCCGCGCGTGCTGTTGAGCCCCCACGTCGCCGGGTGGACGGTGGAGAGCTACGTCAAGCTCAGCACCGTGCTCGCCGACAAAATCCTCGGAGCATAAAAAAGCCCCGGCCGAGGCCAGGGCTTTTGAAATTCAGGTTGTGCAGCGCTTATTCCGCGCTTCCGGTGCGCTTCCGGCTGGAGGCCGAATACAACACCTTCAATGCAGATGCCTTGCGAAGCTCTTGCTTCACCTCCGTGACGACACCCATCTTGGTGTCTTTGTCCACCTTGAGGGACACCCACATCTTGCTCTGCTCGGCCTCGGCCAACGTCGTGCGCTCTTTGGCAATCCAATCTTGAATGACCATGGGGTTGGAGAACTGGTCGTTCAACTGAACCACGGGCTCCGTTCCGTAACGCTTGTCCATCGGAGGACCGATGTTGACGTAGCGGATGAGGTGCTTCTTCTCGATTTTGTAGAGCTCCGAAGCCTCTGGACGAATCACGCGCACCTTCTCTTCCTCGGTACGCAACACCGTTGCGACCATGAAGAAAAAGAGCAACATGAACACGATGTCCGGCAACGATGCCGTCGAGATCGCCCCCATTTCACGCTTGCCTCCTTTGCGAAACTTTCCCATATCAGTAGTAGTTGGTGCTCGCGTCGCGAGGCTCCGCTTCGGAAATCCGTTGCGGGTACACAGCACGTACAGCGGTGATTTTTTCGAGCGTCTTCGAGTCTTCCTTGTTGCGGTCGTAGATGTCTTCCATCTGGCCGTACGTCATTCCAAACTTCTCGATGGCCAACTCGTCGCGCAACTCGTTCACCGCCGACTGCAGTTCGTTCTGCACTTGGAGGTACGTGTCGTACGTCGTGTTGTTGTCGTTCTGCATGGAAATCAGTGCGGACGAGGGCAGCTCTTTGTAATCCCCACCGAGCAATTCGATGGAGGTGAGCTTCTCACGCCAGCTGTCCAACACCTTGCCAAACGCATCCTTCTTCTTGTCCGTGTCCGCAGCGGCCACAAACTGTTCGTACTCAGCAATGCGTTGCTTCACTTCCGACTTCCGGACCCACTCACGTTCAGGGAACGCAGCGTTGGTCTTGCCGTTCGCGCCGGTGATCATCTCCACGTCGCGGTTGCGCCCAATGGTCTTGGGGCCCACGTTGTGAGACATGACGCCGTCGCCAGTGGCGATGAGGAAGTTCTTTGCTTTGTCCTTCAATTGGTCCAAGTCCAAGGGCTCGCCCTCCACCAAAAGCTGGTCGAGGAAGTTCACCTTCACGTTGAAGACGTTTTGTTCCTTGGCTTGCGGCACGTCAATGTCTGGCGGA